>NZ_PENV01000007.1:0-113740 GCF_003144375.1 Proteus genomosp. 4 str. ATCC 51469 | reverse complement strand
TTAAAGAGCAGTGCAACATTCGCTGCCGTTTCCGGTCTTCTGCGTTGTTGCGAGGAGGCGTATATTACGTTATTCCTCTGAAGAGTCAAGAGTTTTTTCAAACTTTTTTCTTTTCTCTTTGCTGTCCTTCGTGGCTGTTGTCAGCTCATCGTCGGTCAGTGGATGCGCATTATAGGGAGATCTCGGATTAGCGCAAGTGTTTTTTTAAAATAATTTTCCGTTCGTTCAAAACACCAACAAGACGTATAAAAACCCAACAACCAAGGTGGAATATCACTCAATTTTGGCAAAATGAGAGGCAAATTCGCTTACTTTATTCCAATCCGTATATTCAATTTCTTTTGTAGGATCAGTTTCACCTTTAGTCATCTTCATAATTAGCTGGATCATGACTCTATCAATCCATTTATAGCGAGGATAAAAAAGTGCACCAGCAAATACACCCGTTAACGTTGGCTTCCATGGGGTCTTATCTAGAAACTTACGCATATAAGCATTCGTCTCAGGTGTGTTCTTTTCTTCTTTTCTGGCAGTAAGATTAACGCCAAAGAATGCGGTAGGCATACTATTCAATTGTGCAAGATGACGAGTGATAAATTTATCGAGAGCTTTATTAAAGTAACCATAACGAATAGAAGCACCCACTAAGACTTTATTATAAGCAGATAAATTTAAACTCTGCTGAACAGAAGTTAAATCTCTTACATCACATTCATAGCCGTGTTGTCTTAATTCATTCGCGATTTGTGTCATTATTTTTTTAGTTTGACCATCAGTACTACAATACAACAATAGCGCGCTCATACATCACTCCTTGTATTAGATTAATCACGCCAAAACGTTGGGGTAAATAACACTAATAATGTGAAAACTTCTAGTCGTCCAAATAACATTGTTACGACGAGTATCCATTTTGCAGCCGGATTCATTGTCGTAAAGTTATCAGCGACAATACCTAGTCCAGGTCCAAGATTATTTAATGTTGTTGCAATAGCAGAGAATGCAGAGAACTCATCAACCCCCGTTGCGATCAACAACATTAAGCTAATAATAAATACCAAAGCATAAGCGGAGAAAAATCCCCAGACGGCTTCAATAATACGTTCGGGTAATGCTCGATGGCCAAGTTTGATGGTATAAACTGCATTCGGGTGAACAAGACGTTTTAATTCACGATTCCCTTGTAGGAATAAAAGCAAGATACGAATGACTTTCAATCCCCCACCCGTTGATCCTGCACACCCACCAATAAAAGCAGAGCATAATAATAGAAGAGGTAGAAACGCTGGCCATTGTGCAAAACTGTCTGTTGCAAAACCAGCAGTTGTCGCCATAGAGACAACTTGGAAAAAGGCCTGGTTTATGGTTATCCATCCTGAATCATATACAGAATAAAGCCAAAGAATACCGCTGCAGATAATGACTAATCCCAATTGAATTGAGATAAACATACGAAATTCAGGATCACGCCAATAAATATTAAGGCTTCTTCCTGTTAATACAGCAAAGTGTAAGCCAAAGTTACAACCGGAAATTAAAAGGAATACACCAATAATGATGTTAATGGTTGGGCTATTAAAATAACCAATACTGGCATCGTGAGTAGAAAACCCACCAATTGCAATAGTTGAAAAGCTATGAGAAATAGCATCAAACACATCCATGCCGGCAATCCATAACGCTAAAGCACAAATGATTGTAAGTAAGACATAAATAAGCCACAGTGCTTTTGCTGTTTCTGCAATTCGAGGTCGCATTTTATTATCTTTCAATGGCCCTGGCATTTCTGCACGATAGAGCTGCATTCCCCCAACACCTAAAAGAGGAAGAATAGCGACAGCTAATACAATGATCCCCATTCCCCCTAACCATTGAAGCATTTGTCGATAAAACAAAATAGCTTTAGGTAAGGAATCTAGCCCTACTAAGGTTGTAGCCCCTGTCGTAGTAAGCCCAGAAAAAGATTCAAAAAATGCATCTGTAATAGAAAGGTGTGGTTGCTCAGAAAAAATAAAAGGTAATGCCCCTACACTGCCCAATACAGTCCAAAATAAAACCACAATAAGAAAGCCCTCTTTAGGCTTTAGCTCACTTTTCTTATGTCGGTTGGGGATCCACAGCATTAACCCAATGATTAATGCGACAATAAATGTTTGGCTAAATGCTCGTCCGGCACCATCTCGGTATATTAATGCGACAATACCAGGAATGATCATCGTGACAGAAAATAAGATAACGAGCAGTCCGACAATACGGGTTATTGAACGAAAATGCATTTAGCGATTTCCTTGGTAGCAAAGATTATTCATTTTTATCTAATGGGATTAATTGCATACTGCCACGACTCATATCGCGTAGTTTAATTTCCACTTCACCACTATGTACAGCTGGCAATGAAAGGGTAAATGTAACTTTATCAGTATATTCACTTGAGAGCACTTGCCCTTGATATTGTTCAACGACTTGTTCAAGTAATGAAACAAGTGAATATTCACACTCCACATTAAAGCGCAATTGTGGCACTTTTGTCTTTGTAGATAAGATTTTTAATGCCTGCTGAACACCACTACCATAAGCACGAACCAACCCGCCTGTTCCTAATTTGATCCCGCCAAAATACCGAACAACCACTGCGGTTACTTCCCCCATTCCACTTCCTAAGAGGGGAGCTAGAATAGGTTTTCCCGCAGTACCTGTTGGTTCACCATCATCAGAAAATCCTAATTGTTGCGAATCATCTGGCCTACCAGCAACAAAAGCCCAACAGTGATGTCGGGCATCAGGAAATTGCTCTTTGATAGACTGAATATAAGCTTTAGCTGCATCAATACCCTCAGTGTGAGCAATAAATGTAATAAAACGGCTTTTCTTTATTTCTTCACTGAATTCTACAGTTTCAGCGGGGATCAAATACGCTTTCATCAGGCTAAGTGTAAGTCTCTAGTCATATTTTCAATTTTGTTATCGTGGATAATAATATTATCTTCAATACGAATGCCACCAAAGGGTTTGAAGTGTTCAATTTGCTTCCAATTAAAATGAGTGCTGTATTTTCCTTCTTTCCAAGGCTCTAATAAAGAATCGATGAAGTAAAATCCAGGTTCAATTGTTAATACCATGCCTGGTTCAACAATACGGGTACAACGTAAGAATGGATACATAGCAGGAGCTGCTAAATGAGTTCCTTTATCATCTTGCATAAACCCAGCGGCATCATGAACTTGCAGACCTAAAGCATGTCCTAAACCATGAGGCAAAAATGGTGTCGTTAAGCCAGCACTCACCATCTCTTCTTCACTAACACCTTTCACAATACCGTATTTATTGAGTAATCCAGCAATACGTTGATGCATTTGAACATGATATTCCGTGTAACGCACACCCGCTTTCATCGTTGCGATCAACGCTTGTTGTGCATCATTCATATCTTTAACTAAAGATGTAAATTCATGATTTTCTTTTGCACTATAAGTACGAGTTATATCAGCAGCATAACCATTATATTCTGCGCCAGCATCAATAAGGAAACTACGATATTCATCTGGTGATTCATGATCTAATTTTGTGTAATGCAACACAGCCGCATGCTCATTTAATGCAACAATATTCCCATAAGGTACATCGGTATCACGATGACCTGTTGCCATTAAGTACGCCATATTAATATCAAATTCACTTAATCCCGCTTGGAAAGCTTCGCGTGCAGCAATATGTCCATTCACTGCCATTTTCTGCGCTTCACGCATACAGGCTAATTCATAACCTGTTTTATAGGCACGATAGTAATGATAATAATTAAGAAGAGATTGATTGTTAATATTATCAATACTCACACCTAATGATCCCGCTCGTTGCGAATTTGGGCCAATATAAGCAGTATTCTTATTGATATAAGGAGTAAGTTCTTTTTGAATATCATCAACATTTTTGAGATGAATTAATTCAATTTCATGCGTCCAATAGCTATTTGGTAGGGCTTCAACACTATGCCAATAATCAACTGGAGAATAAAACCATAATTTTGGTTTATTAACACCATCGACTAATAACCAGCAATGAGGTACATCAGTCACAGGTACCCATGCTTTAAAGTGTGCGTTAACTTTAAAAGGATAATCACTGTCATCAAGAAAAATACGAATAGGCTCACCAGAATGAATTAATACGGAATCAAGATGGTGTCTGGATAAAGCATCACGAGTACGATTTTGTAGAGTTTTGATATGTTCTTGGTACAGAGAGAGCAATTTTTCCATTATTAATTACCTTATCTTATTCATTGTTAATGATTCAGCTTAACACGCCAACTCTTTTAGTGGCTAACACCATAACAAAAATAGATTATTAGCGATTTATTTCACTTATTTTTATCAAATAGAGCAACAATATAAAATTCAATGAGTTAAATAATTTCACTGTGATCCCCCCTGCAGTTTTTTAATCAATTATTTGCATTTATTTAACATTGTATTCACACTCTTATTATCTGGTCATACCAGTCTATACTTTTAGGGAGAATACAAATGCTCTATCAAAGCGAAAATATTCAAGTCGATTGGGTGAAACAAGGTATTGTTGAACTCGTTTTTAACGCCAAAGGCTCTATTAATAAATTAGATACCAAAACAGTTGCGATGCTAAGCGAAGCTTTAACCGTATTAGAGGCAACACAAGATCTAAAAGGTGTTATTTTACGTTCTGAAAAACCTGCCTTTATTGTCGGTGCTGACATCACTGAGTTTCTATCCCTATTTGATGCCCCTGAAGAAGAATTGACTCAGTGGCTACACTTTTCTAATCAGATCTTTAGTCGACTCGAAGATTTACCCGTTCCCACCATCTCTGCTATCAATGGTTATGCACTTGGTGGCGGCTGCGAATGTGTACTTGCAACCGATTTCCGAATTGCATCCCCTGATTTACGTATTGGTCTCCCAGAAACCAAACTTGGGATCATGCCCGGTTTTGGAGGTTCAGTACGTCTTCCTCGTTTAATTGGTGTCGATAATGCATTAGAAATTATTACTGCGGGTAAAGATATTGATGCTCAAACTGCACTTCAAAATGGGTTGATCCAAGCTATTGTGCCACTGGAAAACTTAAAAGAGAGTGCACTTTCTCTAATAGAGCAAGCGATTGACGGTAAGATTGATTGGAAGGCCGCTCGTTATCCGAAAACAACGCCATTAAGATTGACAGAACTTGAACATAAGATGTCTTTTGGTGTGGCTAAAGGCATGGTGATGAAAGTAGCTGGCCCTCATTATCCGGCTCCGATCACCGCAGTAAAAACCATCGAAAAAGCGGCTTTCCTAAATAGAGATGAAGCACTCGCTCTTGAAACTGAAAATTTTGTCAAACTCACGCGCACTGATGTTGCTAAAGCCTTAGTTGGTATTTTTCTCAATGATCAGTATGTCAAAAATATCACGAAAAAACGGAATGCAGAATTACCTAAACAAGCAGCAGTATTAGGTGCGGGCATTATGGGCGGTGGAATTTCCTATCAATCAGCCTTAAAAGGTATTCCGGTTATTATGAAAGATATTAACCAAAAATCCCTTGAACTGGGTATGAATGAAGCGCTAAGCCTATTACAAAAACGCCAAGAAAAAGGTCGCATGACCGCTGTTGATATGGCCAAAACACTCGCCTCTATTCAACCAACACTAAATTATGCCTCTGTCAGCGATGTAGATATTGTGGTTGAAGCCGTTGTTGAAAATCCAAAAGTAAAAGCAGCTGTACTTGCAGAAACAGAAGCATTATTAGCAGATAACGCGATCCTTGCTTCCAATACCTCAACGATACCTATCTCATTGCTCGCAAGATCCTTAAAACGCCCAGAAAATTTCTGTGGTATGCATTTTTTTAATCCTGTCCATCGCATGCCTTTAGTGGAAATTATTAAAGGCGAAAAAACCAGTGAAGAGACCATTAACCGTATTGTTAGTTATGCAAGCAAAATGGGCAAAACACCTATTATTGTTAATGATTGCCCTGGCTTCTTTGTAAATCGAGTCCTCTTTCCTTATTTTGCAGGATTCTCTCTATTGCTAAGAGACGGTGCTGATTTTATTGCTGTTGATAAAGTGATGGAAAAAGTATTTGGTTGGCCAATGGGTCCAGCTTATTTACTTGATGTTGTGGGTATTGATACTGCTAATCATGCTCAAGCTGTTATGGCTCAAGGCTTCCCTGACAGAATGGGAACAATTGAACGAGATACTATTGCACTGTTATATGAACAACAGCGATATGGGCAAAAGAATAATCATGGTTTCTATAATTACACGGTTGATAAAAGAGGTAAAAAACAGAAATCCGTTGATGAACAAATTCAAACACTCATTCAACAAAATGTGGGTAAAGCACAAGAGTTTAGTCAAGACGCGATTATTGCTCGCATGATGATCCCAATGATCAATGAAGTTATTCGTTGTCTAGATGAAGGTATCATTGCTTCACCGGCCGAAGCTGATATCGCACTAGTATATGGCTTAGGCTTCCCTCCTTTCCGTGGTGGTGTATTCCGTTACCTCGATACTATTGGAACAGCGAAATTTGTTGCAGATGCACAACAATATGCGTCATTAGGGCCACTTTATCAAATCCCTGAAAGCTTAAAACAAAAAGCGCAACACAACGAAACCTATTATCCAAAACCCACAAAAGTAGATGTTAACATCAGAGAACTCGCTTAAGGAGAGATGAAATGGAAAAGGTTGTCATAATTGATGGTATTCGTACTCCTATGGGACGCTCTAAAGGTGGTGCTTTTCGCCATGTTAGAGCAGAAAATCTCTCTGCTCATCTGATGCAAGCACTACTAAAACGTAATCCTAATATTAATCCTAATGATATTGGCGATGTGATTTGGGGTTGCGTACAGCAAACCTTAGAACAAGGTTTCAATATTGCACGTAACGCTGCATTATTAGCCGAACTTCCTCATAAAGTGCCGGCGGTCACGGTTAATCGCTTATGTGGTTCATCAATGCAAGCATTACATGATGGCGCTCGCCAAATTATGCTTGGTGATAGCCAAGTGGCATTAATTGGTGGTGTTGAACATATGGGTCATGTGCCAATGACTTATAATGCAGATTTTAATCCATCACTTAATCTTTCTGTTGCTAAAGCCTCATTTTCCATGGGTTTAACGGCAGAAATGTTAGCTAAATCATTCCAAATTTCACGTGAAGAGCAAGATAAATTTGCTTATCGTTCTCACCATTTAGCGGCTCTTGCAACACAACAAGGCTATTTTGATAATGAGATAGTGGCTATCAATGGTCATGATGCAACGGGTAATTTCATCAATGTCAGAAATGATGAAGTTATACGTTATAACCCAAGTCTTGATGATTTAGCACAACTGAAACCTGTATTTGATCCCGCAACAGGCTCTGTAACAGCCGGAAATTCATCCGCAGTTTCGGATGGTGCATCAGCGATGTTTATTACCAGTGAACGTTATGCTAAAGAGCACAATTTAAAACCTCGGGCTGTTATTCGTGCTATGGCTGTTACAGGATGTGATCCCGCAATTATGGGTTATGGCCCTGTTCCTGCCACAGAAATTGCATTGAAAAAAGCAGGATTAGCACTCAGTGATATTGATATTTTTGAACTCAATGAAGCTTTTGCAGCACAATCATTAGCTTGTATGAAGAAAATGAATCTACTAAAGAGCCTAGATGACAAGATTAATTTAAACGGTGGTGCAATTGCCTTAGGACACCCTTTAGGCTGCTCCGGTTCACGTATAACAACCTCGTTACTCAATATTATGGAACGTAAAGATGCACAGTTTGGCTTAGCCACAATGTGTATTGGATTAGGGCAAGGTATTGCAACGATTATAGAACGTGTTTAATGCAATATTTTGTATATCCACGTTCTTATCGTTAGGAAAGTATTCTTTTCGATTGCATGGTTAGAAACCATTTTCCCGCCGTCAGGGGCGGGTTTTTTTTATGGTTTTAAAAACAAAATCGATAATAGCGCGGTAAAACGTTATCAAATAAATTCAAATGCATCACTAAATAAACGAGTCTTATCTGCATTACGTTCATTACAAAAGCGCTCTCTAGCTATTTTGGCCATTTCAAAACGCCCTGCAATGTAAATATCATATTCTGATAAATCACCGAAATCTTCGCTTATAGCGGTTAATACCGTACCTTT
Source organism: Proteus genomosp. 4 str. ATCC 51469 (assembly GCF_003144375.1). Lineage (NCBI taxonomy): Bacteria > Pseudomonadati > Pseudomonadota > Gammaproteobacteria > Enterobacterales > Morganellaceae > Proteus > Proteus genomosp. 4. The sequence goes on along the minus strand of NZ_PENV01000007.1, from coordinate 105,550 downwards.
CCTACCTCGCCAAGTCTCATCTGGTTGTTCAACAACGGGGATAACGGTTAAAGAAGGATGCAACTCTGATAATTCTTGTAATTCATTGAGATCATAGAGGTGAACGCTTTCTCTTCCCCCCCAATAAATTGTAATAGGTCGCTGTGGATTTTCAGCTAATGCTGCCAGTAAAATTGAATGGGTATAAGAAAATCCCGTACCTCCAGCAATTAATAGTAGAGGACGCTGACTATCTTTTTTAAACCATGCATTTCCATGAGGAATATCAATGGTGAGTTGCTGTTTTTCTAAAATCACATCAAGCACAGCCATCGCATAAAGATTGAGTTCAGACGCACCAATATGAAGTTCAATAAAGTCTTTATTTTCAGGTATAGATGCAATAGAAAAAGGACGTTTATCACGTTCATCCATAACGGCTAAAAGATATTGCCCAGCCTGAAAATCAAATTCGCCATCGGGTAATAGTCTTACCCGATAAACCGTATCTGTCATCGGCTCAACAAGTGAGACTTTACAATTCAGTATTGCCATGTTGTTCCTCTGTTATTATTTAAGAATATCGAGCTTTTCCCAAATAGTATCGACTCGTTGCTTAACTTCATCAGACATCACAATAGGTCTACCCCATTCTCTATCTGTCTCACCAGGCCATTTGTTGGTTGCATCAAGGCCCATTTTTGATCCTAATCCTGAAACAGGTGAAGCGAAGTCTAGATAATCAATAGGCGTATTTTCCATCATAATGGTATCTCTTGCAGGGTCCATTCTGGTTGTAATTGCCCAAATCACATCTTTCCAATCTCTTGCATTGACATCATCATCGCAAACAATCACAAATTTGGTGTACATAAATTGCCGTAAATAAGACCAAACTCCCATCATTACGCGTTTAGCATGACCCGCATACTGTTTCTTCATAGTCACAACGGCTAAACGATAAGAACACCCTTCTGGAGGTAGATAAAAGTCTACAATTTCAGGAAATTGTTTTTGTAATATAGGAACAAGCACTTCATTAAGTGCAACACCTAATACTGCGGGTTCATCAGGTGGGCGCCCTGTATAGGTGGAGTGATAAATTGCATCTTTACGGCGCGTTAAATGCGTAATGGTAAACACAGGGAAAGAATCAATTTCATTATAATATCCTGTGTGATCGCCATATGGTCCTTCTGGTGCAAGCTCGCCCGGTTCAATATAGCCTTCAAGGATAATTTCAGCACTTGCAGGTACTTCAAGATCATTCGAAAGGCATTTTACAACTTCTGATTTATTTCCGCGTAATAAGCCTGCGAAAGCGTATTCCGATAATGTATCAGGTACTGGTGTTACAGCACCTAAAATAGTAGCGGGATCTGCCCCTAATGCCACGGAAACAGGGAATCGTTCACCTGGATGTTTTTGACACCATTCTTGAAAATCTAAAGCACCACCTCGATGCGATAACCAACGCATAATCACTTTGTTTTTACCCAGTACTTGCTGGCGATAAATACCCAGATTTTGACGCTCTTTAAATGGGCCACGAGTCACCGTTAACCCCCAAGTAATTAAAGGTGCTGCATCTTCAGGCCAACAATGCATAACTGGGATCTTTGTTAAATCAACATCATCACCAGTTAAAACTACTTCCTGACAAGGTGCTTTACTCAAGCGCTTCGTTGGCATATTTAAAACTTGCTTAAACTTGGGTAGCTTATCAAAAAGATCACGAAAGCCTTTCGGTGGATCGGGTTCTTTTAGAAATGCCAATAATTTGCCGACTTCATGCAAAGCTTTAACATCATCTTGTCCCATTCCCATTGCCACACGCTCTGGTGTACCGAATAAGTTACAAAGCACTGGCATATCAAACCCTTTGGGATTTTCAAACAACAGCGCTGGCCCACCGGCACGTAAAGTTCTGTCCGCTATTTCGGTCATTTCAAGGTAGGGATCTATTTCAAAGGTGATACGTTTTAATTCACCTTTTTCTTCTAATAATGAAAGGAAATCTCTTAAATCGCGGTATTTCATCATAATCTTACGAGCCAGTGAGTGAAAGAAAAGAGGGCAATGCCCTCTTTGAGACGCTATAAGCTAAACGCATAACTCACTAAAATGCAATGCTTTTTATTTGATAGCGTTTACTATACTTATAAACAACGGAATGGAACCCATTCCGAAAGTAATTTAGTATCAAACTGTTCAGGAAATGTTTTTCCATGTTGGAAGATTTTAAAACCTTCATTTTTAGCGCTGTAATAATGTAATTCTTCGCCTTGAATATATAAGTAACTTCCTTCACGGATAGCCACAACAATCTCTTCAGGGTTAATAGCACAAAATTCAGCAATACGCTCATCGCGTGTCTCACCCATATGACCACTAATAGATGCATCAATGTAATGTGGGTTAATTTGGACAGGGAATAAACCAAGCGATGGCATAATAACAGAGGAACGTACTGGCATATCATTAGTTGTACGAATTGTCGGAGTTGCAACGTTACAACCTGCGCTCCAACCAATATAAGGAATATTACGTTCACGGACAGCACGTTGAATAGGAACAACTAATCCTTTTTCATGCAACATTTGGTTTAATAACCAAGTATTACCACCGCTAACTAAAATGCATTCTGCATTATTGATTGCATCAACTTCTGAATCGAAATGCTCAATACAAGTCACTTCAATACCTAACACTTCTGATAAATCACGAGCACGTTGGTCATGATCAGAACGAATAACAGCATAGGCAATTAATACAGCAGAACGAATACCACGTTTTTTGATCATGCTATCGATATTATCTTTCGCATAACTTAACCATCGTGGATCCCCGGCAATTTTTCCGTTACTTAATAAAAAAACTTCCATGACAGAACCTCTTTATAATTATGAATAGAATTCTAAGATAATTATCTTGAAAGCTTTTTCTTGTTTTTACCATCACTTTTTTGTCAACTTGTTACCTCTATCTGAGATCCAACTGAAAGTAACAAAAACGACCTCTTTTATTGCGTATGAACACAGCTTTTCTGTTTTTTTTCCGGTATAAAATTGCGTTAGGCTATTTTTATTTAAACCCAATAGATAACTGTTACCTTAATTATAAATTTGCTATTATCACTTAAATTAAAATTAACTAACTTATTGTCTCTATTATGAAAAAATGGCACTTGCTGTATTGTAAGCGAGGACAAATTCCTCGCGCTATCGAACACTTAGAACGTCAGCAAGTGGGCTGTTTCACACCGATGGTTACCATAGAAAAAATAGTAAGAGGAAAACGCACAGCAGTAACCGAGCCTCTTTTTCCTAATTACCTTTTTATCGAGTTTGATCCTGAAGTGATCCATACCACGACCATTAACTCAACACGTGGAGTGAGCTCATTTGTTCGCTTTGGACAATATCCTGTCACCGTTCCCCAAGATGTGATTGACACATTACAAATACCCCAACTTTCATCACTCACTTATAGCGAAGAAAATGTACCTCATAGTGGAGATAGCGTATTAATTACAGAGGGTATTTTTCAAGGGATCCAAGCTATATATCAAGAGCCTGATGGTGAGGCTCGCTCAATTTTGCTTTTAAACATATTAAATAGCGAAGTGAAAAAATCAGTGAGTAATAAAGAATTTAAAAAAGAGTCTCCCTAAAAAAATTAACCCAGCTATTGCTGGGCTAATATCATATGATTTCAGGAAACTTGTTCCTAAAACTATTTTTGCTGTTCTGTTTCAGCTTCCGCCTCTGCTTCCTCAGCTTCTTCTTCAGGTGTTTTTCTTCGACCGTTACCCACATAAAAACGTGATACCATGACACCGATTTCAAACAGTAAGTACATAGGTATTGCTAATAAGGTTTGAGAGAAAACATCTGGTGGTGTCAATACCATACCAACGACAAAAGCACCCACAAGAATATAAGGACGTTTTTTCTTTAATGCTTCTGGAGTTGTTACACCACTCCAGCACAGTAAGATAATCGCAATAGGTACTTCAAATGCCGCACCAAACGCCATAAATAGCGTCATCACGAAGCTGAGATATTTACTGATATCTGGAATAAAGTTAACCCCTTCTGGGGTTGTATTAACAAAGAAGCCAAATGCAAGAGGGAACACAACAAAATAAGCAAACGCCATGCCGAGATAGAATAATACCGTACTTGAAACAAGTAACGGCAACATCAGGCGGCGTTCATGTTTATACAATGCTGGTGCGATAAAAGCCCATACCTGATAAAGGATAACAGGCACAGAAGCAAAAACGGATACCATGATTGTCAATTTAATCGGAGTCAAAAAAGTAGAGGCAACATCTGTCGCACTCATATTTGACCCTTGTGGCAACTTATCGAGTAATGGAGCCGAGACTAATTGATAGATATCGTTAGAAAAATAAACCAGCCCTAAAAAAACCACTAAAACAGAAACCAAGCTATACATTAAACGCTTGCGTAGTTCTATTAAATGGCTGATCAGCGGTTGGGTATCATTTACTGCCATGTTTTAATGCTCACCATTAACCTGATCAGTTGTTTTTTTCTCTATCGTTACTGTTTTAGTAACAGGAACTTCTGTTTTTGTAACACTTTCTGCCACAACAGGTTTATGGCTGTTAGCATCATCATTAACTTCATCAGCTTCAGCAAGCGCAGCAAGATCAGAAGGTGAAGGTTCCGTAGAGTCGGTTTTTACAGACTGCTCTGTTGTTGAGTCTGGCGTTGAAGGTGCTTGATAAGTCTGCTTTAAAGACTGTGCAGCCTCTTTTAACTCATCCATAGACGCTTTTAACTCTGGCGATAGCGTTTGTAAATTTGCTTTCTCTTCAACTTTCTTCAAACTCTCTTGGAGTTCTTGAAGCTTCAGTTCTTGAGTTAGCTCATTTTGTACATTCGCAGCCAAAGAGCGTAGCGCTCTTACCCAGCCAGCAATTGTTTTTACTGCTACGGGCAAACGTTCTGGCCCCAGAAAAACAAGACCAATCACCATGACCAATAGCAGCTGACTAAAACCAATGTCAAACACGGTTTACACCTGCTCTTTGTTTTTGCTCTCAGTTGTAGACTTCTCTTCTGTTGAAGTCTTCTGCGCTAAATTTTTAGTATCAAAATCTGCGTCGTTATTTGTTTTTTCAGCGTTGTTGGTGTCTTTATCTGCAGCTTCGTCACCAATCGCTTTTTTAAAGCCTTTTACTGATGCACCTAAATCTGAGCCCAATGTGCGCAGTTTATTTGTACCAAATAATAAGACAACGATGACAGCGATGATGAGTAATTGCCAAATGCTAATACCGCCCATTTTATGTTCCTCAACTATTTTCGGGGTTATACTTAATAACAGTGCCCATTATATACAACGAATTCAATTTTCGGGAATCTCGAATTCATCTTTTAACTTGCTCAAAGACAAACTTTGATGCGTTTTTATTGTGCATTACCAGATCTAAACCAACCCAAAATCCATGCAAGAAGACCTAAACTGATAAAAACACTGAATAATGTTTTAAAACCAGAAACGAAAAACAGGCTACCGCATAAAAACAGTGTCGTACCTATACCCAATAAAAATAGAGACTGTCTTTGTTTGACTCTTTGCGAACTTATTTGTTCCGTCAATTTGTCTAGTGTTAACTTCATATTTTTATGTTGTTTCAGACTATCATAAACCAGCTCTGGTATCTCTGGCATTTTTTCAATCCAGTAAGGTGCCTTACTCTTTATGCCATTCATTAACGCTGTTATACCAATTTGGCTATGCAACCAATCTTCTAAGAAAGGTTTTGCCGTTTTCCATAAATCTAATTGTGGATACAGTTGCCGTCCAAGTCCTTCAACATAAAGCAATGTTTTTTGAAGTAACACTAACTGAGGTTGTACTTCCATATTAAAACGCCGTGCAGTATTGAACAGATTAAGCAACACATGACCAAATGAAATCTCAGACAGAGGCTTTTCAAAAATTGGTTCGCACACAGTACGGATTGCAAATTCAAAGTCTTCCACATTGGTATCAGCTGGAACCCAACCCGAATCAACATGTAACTCTGCAACTTTTCGATAATCGCGATTAAAGAAAGCTAAGAAGTTTTCAGCTAAATAACGCTTATCTTCTTTATTTAATGAACCAACGATACCGCAATCAATGCCAATATAATATGGATTTTCAGGGTGATCATAACTAATAAACACATTACCAGGATGCATATCTGCATGGAAGAAACTGTCTCTAAACACCTGAGTGAAAAAAACTTTTACACCACGCTCTGCAAGAAGCTTCATATTCGTCTTTTGTGCATTCAACGCTTCAATATCAGAAACAGGAATACCATAAATACGTTCCATCACCATCACATTTTCATGGCAATAATCTGAATACACTTCAGGGATATAAAGCATTGAGCTATTTTCAAAATTACGACGAAGTTGAATAGCATTAGCAGCTTCGCGCAGTAAATTTAGCTCATCAAGTAATGTTTTTTCGTATTCGCGGATCACTTCTTTAGGTCGTAAACGACGACCATCAGGTAAAAACGGTAATAAGTTTGCCAAGCGATACATCAAACGGATATCCGCTTTGATCACAGGCTGAATATCGGGGCGAATAACTTTTAGCACAACTTCTTTGCCGTTTTCTTTTAATTTCGCTGTATGAACCTGAGCAATGGAAGCTGAAGCCAGAGGTGTTTCATCAAAATCATCAAACCATTGGTCGATAGGGCCACCGAATGAGTTTTCGATATATTGTCGTGCTTTTTTACCATCAAAAGGAGCAACTTTATCTTGCAATAGCGCAAGTTGATCAGCAATTTGAGGAGGAAAGAGATCACGTCGAGTTGATAACATTTGACCTAATTTAATCCAAACAGGCCCTAATGTTTGCAATGCGAGTCGTAAGCGTTCACCTAATGGTTTTTCTGGATGCTTATTTTTGATCCAAAAAAGTGCTCGGCATCCTAATCTTGCAGGTAAAGTAATTCGATGTTTAGGAATTAATTCATCAAGCCCATAAGATAAGAATACCTGAATAATATGATAGAGGCGCTTTAACTCACTAAGGAGCATTATTTTTTCTCCAATGTGCCTAACCGTTTTTCTAGTTCGGCTGTTTGCTGTGCAAGTTGTTCTATTTCATCATAAAAATGGACTGTTTCTAATGCACTAGGTGCGGTTTTCCACTCTTCAATTAACGCATCACGTAAATAACCTTTTTGGTGACTCAAGAGTGAAGAAAATAACTGAACGCCCTTTCCTGCAACAACAGTCAAACTTTGCGCTGCTATATCACCAATATAAGGCGCCAAATATTGCGCGGGTTCCCACTGCGCCATATCTAGCAATGCAGACCAATTTTGAACAACCTGCATATCACCATCAATAGTAATATCGCCACGATTGATCAGTTCTGACATTTTCTGGCGATCACGAAGCTTAATCAGTGTGAGTAATTTTGTTTTTATCAAACAATCAGTTTCATCATCCCACTGGCTTAATACATCAACTTGTTGTTCGCTAAAGACTAAGTAGATGGAACGAGGAAACTCATTGATAGAAAGCGCCAACACTTTGCCCGCAAGGCGATTGCGGGCAGGTTTAAGCACATTTTCCTGATATAAAACATGATTAAGAGCTGTCTCCATTGATGCTGTTAACAGCGGATACAGCACTTGAGAAGCAATATCATGAGAAAAAGTGGCTTTTTCCATCTCAGAATTTAAATCCTTTGTGTAGAGCAACTATACCGCCAGTCATGTTGGTATAGGTCACTTGGTCAAATCCCGCTTCTTCCATCATACCTTTTAAAGTTTCTTGGTCTGGATGCATACGAATTGATTCCGTTAAATAACGGTAACTTTCAGCATCATTTACAATCACTTGACCAATTTTAGGTAGGATATGGAAAGAGTAAGCATCATAAATCTTACTTAAGGGATCAAGAACCGGTTTAGAGAACTCCAGCACCAACAAACGTCCACCTGGTTTCAATACACGAAACATAGAACGTAATGCTTTCGCTTTATCGGTCACGTTACGTAAGCCAAAGGAGATAGTGATGCAGTCGAAATGGTTATCAGGGAAAGGTAACTCTTCAGCATTTGCTTGTACGTAGTTAACATTACCGACAATACCGTGATCGCGTAGCTTCTCACGCCCCATTTTCAGCATTGAATCATTAATATCAGCTAAAACAACTTCTCCATTTTCACCTACTAGGCGAGAGAATTTAGCTGTTAAATCACCAGTACCACCCGCAAGATCAAGAACTCGTTGGTTACGTCTTACACCACTTGCTTCAATGGTATAACGTTTCCAGATGCGGTGAACACCGAAAGACATCAAGTCATTCATTAAATCATATTTAGACGCGACAGAGTGAAAAACCCTTGCAACCATGGTTTGTTTATCATCTTTGTCAACGGTTTGGAAACCAAAATCTGTTGTTTCCTTAGTTTGTTGAGTCATATTATTTGCCCGCTAATTAATCAAAATTTAGTAAATTCAGTACTGGTCTTATTTCAGAAATCTTTGTCTCTTTATTTTTCAAATCAATCAGACGTCGATTTTTCAATGAGATCATTATCAATCGTTTTTTTTATCTCTACCCCTAGGGATTTAAAGCCTTCCGCTTGACTGATAAGATTTCCGCGACCTTCAGAGAGTTTTTTCATCGCCAATAAATAGCCAGACTGCGCTTTTTGAATACTATTTCCTAGCCCTTGCATATCATCAACGAAAAGTCTTAATTTGTCATACATTTTAGCCGCTCTATCCGCAATTTCTTGCGCATTTTGGCTTTGATATTCATATCGCCACAATGCGGCTATTGTACGCAAAGCAACAAGTAAAGTAGATGGCCCAACTAACATTATATTGTTTTTCAATGCTTCTTCTAACAAGTCAGGAGAATGACCAATTGCAACAAGATAAGCTGGCTCTATGGGTATAAACATCAAAACATAGTCTAAAGACGTAACACCCGGTAGTTTATGATAATCTTTTACACTCAATCCTTTAATATGCGTTCTAATTGAGTTCACATGTGCATAAAGCGCCTGTTTACGTTCATTATCATCATGGCTACTAAAATACTTTTCATATGCCACCAGCGACATTTTAGCGTCGATAATGACATCCCTACCATGGGGTAAGTGCACAATAACGTCAGGTTGATAGCGACCGCCATTTTCATGGCGAATACTCACCTGCGTTTCAAATTCATGGCCTTCACGTAATCCTGAAGACTCTAATATACGCGCTAATACCGTTTCACCCCAATTACCTTGGACTTTATTGTCCCCTTTTAAGGCATTTGTTAGATTCACCGCTTCTTGTGCCATTTTGACATTTAATTGTTGAAGCTGGCGAATTTCATGAACTAAGGTATGTCGCTCTCTGGCTTCTTGCCCAAAACCATCTTGAACTTGGCGTCGAAAACTTTCCAATTGTTCACGAAAAGGTGACAGCAAATGCGTTAGTCCTTGTCGATTTAACTCTTCGGCTTTACGCCCACTTTGTTCAAAAATACGATTAGCCAGATTTTCAAACTGTGTCGCAAGCCGTTGCTCACTATTGACTAATAGTCGCTGTTTTTCTTCAGCAGATAAACGACTCTCTTCCCACCGCGTTGTTACTTCTCTTAATTCTGCTTCTTGAGAGGTAATAATTTCTCGTTGAGCGCGCAATTCTTGCTCTAGTTGTTCTATATGCTGTTGTAAAGAAGGGATAATTGCTGATTTTTCTTGGGCAACGGCAAGCTGTGTGTAGTTTTCACGCAGCATGGCTTCTTTATCAGCTAAACGTTGTTGGATAGACCACCAAACAAGCGCACCACCGACGAGCACACCGCCTAATAAACCAATGATCCCATATAACAACTGAATATCCACTAAAGTGACCTTTTTACTTTCCAGCGGGCTAAGTTAAAACGCATAGGTAATATTGTCTAGCAACAATTTACATCGTGACTTGATTTGCGATAAAGGACGCAGTTATCCCACCCATTTCGCAAGCCATTGCAAACCAAAGGCACCGGGCGCCAAAATACCAAATGCCCAGATCATGGCTGATGTTAAATTAGCAATTTGAAAATAACGCTGTGGCATTGCACAAATACCCGCAACTAATGGAACAATCGCACGAAAAGGTCCAAAAAAACGCCCAATAAATACGCCCCAGATCCCCCAACGATTAAAAAATTGATGGCCTCTAACAAGCGTTTGTGGTGAGCGCGAAATTGGCCATAAGTTTCTCACGCCCTCTTTATAGTGAAAACCTACCCAGTATGAGACCCAATCTCCGAAAAAAGCGCCTAATGCAGCAGCAAGCCAAATCGGCCAAAAAAATAAGCCACTTTCACCAATTAAAGCCCCTAATCCCAATAAAATAACCGTTGCGGGGATCAGCAAAGAGATAAAAGCAAGTGATTCACCAAAAGCAAGAAAGAACACGATAGGAATAGCCCAAATTTCGTGCTCTTTTACAAAGAGAGTGATGGTATGAATGATATCTTGTACTGTCAAAATAGAGGCCTTAAATCGGTTAACCTAAGTGAAATAAAACAGACTGATTAACCGAATATAAATCACTTTATTATTCAAGAAAATAATTTTGTAAGGCATCTCGGCTAGAAGCATCTAAACCGATATCTTTCTCTAGCCAAGTATCCACATTACCGTAATGCTGATTAATACTGGTTAACGCCGTTTGTAGAAATTCTTCTTGTACGGAATAAACATAAGCAAATTTATCAACAATATTTTCACTCATGGTCTTGGCATGTTCTTCTAGAAGGTAAGCACGATAAGGTGCCAATGTTTCATTAGTCAGTAGATAGTCTTCCATCACCACATCTAAAGAAGCACCTAATGCAAACAAAACTAATGCAGAACCAACGCCTGTTCTATCTTTACCTACTGCACAATGTTGCACTACGCCCCCTTTTTCAGGTTGCTTTAATAGCGTAGCCAGTTGTTTATATGCGGGATTATTGATAGGTAATAATTTATATAGCTGAAACATAAATGCTTTGGCATCAAATTGCTCTAATATTTCAGGTGTCAATTTTTCAAGATTAGCGGAGACTTCTTTTGATAATGGATTTGCAGGTGCGTGATAATATTGAGCACCTTCCCAAACCCGATCTGGTTTATCAATAATTTCGCCTGCGTCACGATAATCAATGATTTGAAAAAGATTTCTATCGATGAGAAGAGATTGATCTGTATGGGTTAATCTATCCAGTGATCCTGAGCGAAAGAGCATTCCAGGTTTAATAACACCACCATTACTTAATTTTTTTCCACCTAAATCACGAAAGTTGATCCCACCAACTAAAGGCAATACCGAAGGATGTGTTTGTAAGATATCAGTCATAACGCCTCTTCTCATTATTATGTTGTTAAATTCTTAAAGACCTTAACAGAAATCATCTTCTGTTGTCATGTCATATTAACGTGATGAATTACCATACAAAAAAAGCCCTTAATACTTTTGTATTAAGGGCTTTAGCATTCAATTGAAAACGCTTACTTCATTAAAATACGAGCTGCTTCAATAACGATACCAAGTGCATTATTTTCTGTTTTCTTCAGTAATTCTGCATCTGGAATTTCTTGCTGAGTACGGTTTACGATAACACCCGCAACCATACCTGCACGTAAACCTTGGCTTGCACACATTGTTAGTAATGTTGCAGATTCCATTTCATAGTTCATTACACCCATTTCTTGCCACTCTTTCATAGAGCCTTTGAAACGGCGAACAACACGGCCTGTATAAGTGTCGTAACGTTCTTGTCCTGGATAGAATGTATCAGAAGACGCAGTTACACCTACGTGTACAGTTGAGCCATTGTCTTTAGCAGCTTTGTACAGTGCATTCATACATTCAAAATCAGAAACAGCAGGGAATTCCATTGGTGCGAAATGTAAGCTTGCGCCATCTAAACGAACCGCAGCAGTCGTCACAAGAATATCACCTACGTTGATATGTTCTTGAATTGCACCTGTTGTACCAATACGCAAGAAAGTACGAATACCTAATTGTGCTAATTCTTCAACTGCGATAGAGGTAGATGGGCCACCGATACCTGTTGAGCAAACAATGACAGCTTTGCCATCAATTTCACCACGCCATGACGTGTATTCACGTAAAGAAGCCAGATGGACAGGGTTATCCATTAATTTTGCAATTTTTTCAACACGCTTAGGATCACCTGGAACAATTGCTAAAGTGGCACCCTGTAGGTCATTTTTGGTTAAACCTAAGTGAAATACATCAGACATATCGGACTCCTCAATGGGACAAAACCAATGATCATTAAATTAAGACTTACTTTATCAGCTTTACAGACCTTTTTAGTGACAAACATCACTTACAAGGCACCAAATAAAGCAACAATTTCATAAAATTGTGACCATAATCACTAAAAATGGCATTCGAAATACATTTTCAGCGAATACATCACCCATATTCGCTTACTAGTATAGATGCAATAAAAACCCTAGCGAATATAAATACCCAAATACATACATACTCTAAATAGTTTAAGATATAGCTAGAAGTCAACAACGCTACGACTTGAAGTATGACGAGTAAATACTCTAAATAGTTCAAGATGTAGCTAGGCGACAAATGAACGAGTCGCTAGGAGCATACAATAGTATGTGACTAGCGCGAGAGAATGAAGTCAACAACGCTACGACTTGAAGTATGACGAGTAGCTTGAAGTATAACGAGTAGCTTGAAGTATAACGAACATAACGCGTACACTACCCGCCCTTAAAACAAACATCTTAATGTGACAAACACCTTGTCACAGGAGTAAACATGAGCTTATTTAACCAAATTGCAAGCCTATTGGGTGGCGAAAAAATCAATCAATATAAAACTGTCCTCGACTGGGTTGAGTCTCAAGGTGGCATTGAAGGCTTAATAAAGCAATTTGATACAGCGGGTTTAAGTGAGCTGATCCAATCTTGGATAAGTACAAATACAAATTTACCTATCAGTGCTGAACAAATCGTAACTGTTTTCTCATCACCTGTTATTAATGAACTTGCGTCAAAGATTAATTTAAGTGCAACTGAAGCCTCTGAAATGGCAGCACAATATCTCCCTAAATTAATTAATAAAGTGACACCAGATGGTGTGGTACCTAAAGATTTAGATTTAGTCAGTGCGGGGATGGATATTCTAAAAGCGAAGATTTTTGGTGGTTAAATAAACAAACTGTTTTAATCGTACTTATTTAATGCGTTTTCCCTTACACCCCATAAGAGAAAACGCATCACATTCTTAATAATCAAAATTGATTACAGCAAACCTTCTTCAATTAACGCGTCATGAAAACGTTGCTTCTCTTCTGGCGTTGCTTGAATACGCTCTAAAGGCACATCCAAAGCATAAGGGATATTCTGTTGTGGCGAATAAACGGCTAATACATAAGTATTTCCATTTCTTTCAATTACAATAGGCGGTGTTTTTTTATTTCCTGAATAAGCAATACGAATATCTTTACCGTCTAAATTAAGATGATAAGTTGCAATAAATTGCTTATTACTCACAACCATTTTTGCTGGGATCGCTATTAATTTTAGCGGTTGAGTTCCCACTGATAATAAGGCTTTCCTCACTTTACTCGTCAATATTTGACGATAAATAAAAAAGATCACACTAATCCCAAATAAGCCGATAAAAATAACCGTACTAATTAGGCGAAGCCAAATATTATCTATCGCTACATCAACGGTCATTTTGCTAAGATCATTTGCATCAGCAACGGGTTCAACAAGTACATCCTTTGAACCTAAATCTAAAAAGGTAAAATTACGTGAAACCTCATTACCTTTATAACGCAAATCAACACTACAGTTAGTTAAAACAAAGAGTTGTGATCGACAAGAGCCTTTTACTGTAGCATTAATAGGAATCGCATTCTCACTGATTTTATAATCATAAAGAATATTAGGGATTTGATATGCACTAAATACAGTCAATGCTAACATCACAACCACTAGAAATAAGGTGCGAAATAGTCCACCATCTCCTCTTAGTGGAACCAATGCCAAAGGTCGAGTTGGAAAAGCATCTAATACTTTATCCGAAAGTTTAATGCTAGTTTGCACAATAATTATATCCATAAAATTAGCGAGTTCTCGCAGTATAACAACTCTCTAGAATATCAATAATAAGATTTGCTCCGAGTTTTAATTAATGCTCTTTTTTATTTATATAAAATTAGCCTGCTATTTTAATGATGTGACTTTTTATCAAAGTAACCATTCAAAAATAGCAGGCTAACAAGTAATTATTTTATTATACGTTCTGGCGTAAATATTTAGCGGCTTCCACCATATTCGCTAATGCTGCGCGTGTTTCAGTCCAGCCTCGTGTTTTTAATCCACAATCTGGGTTCACCCATAAACGCTCTGCTGGAATACGTGATTGCGCTTTTCTTAATAATCCCACAATCCATTCTACATTTGGCACGTTAGGCGAGTGAATATCATAAACACCAGGCCCAATTTCATTTGGGTAATCAAAGTGTTCAAAGGCTTCTAAAAGCTCCATATCTGAACGTGAAGTTTCGATAGTAATCACATCAGCATCCAGTGCTGCAATAGAATCCATGATGTCGTTAAACTCGCAATAACACATATGCGTGTGAATTTGCGTTTCATCATCAGCGACAGCGGCACTTAATTTAAAGGCATCAACGGCCCAATCAAGATAAGTTTGCCATTCATCACGACGCAGTGGTAATCCTTCACGTAAGGCTGGTTCATCTATTTGGATGATACCTATACCCGCTTTTTGTAAATCATTCACTTCATCACGCAGTGCTAACGCAATCTGTTTTGCAATGGTTTCACGCGTCACATCTTCACGAGGGAACGACCAACATAAAATTGTCACTGGCCCTGTTAACATTCCTTTAACTGGCTTTTCAGTTAATGATTGTGCGTAAGTTGCCCAATCCACAGTAATCGCTTTTGGACGACTAATATCGCCAATAATCACTGGTGGTTTTACACAACGTGAGCCATAACTTTGTACCCACCCATTCTGTGTAAAGACATAGCCATCAAAGTGCTCACCGAAATACTCCACCATGTCGTTACGTTCAGCTTCACCATGCACTAATACATCAAGTCCTAGGTTTTCTTGCTCCGTTATCGCTTGCTTAATATGTTCACTAATGTTTTTGCGATAAGCTACTGTATCAATATTTCCTTTTTTGAAATCAAGGCGTACAGTACGAATTTCAGTGGTTTGAGGAAATGAGCCAATGGTCGTGGTTGGCCATAGTGGCAGATTAAACCGAGCACGTTGAACTTCTGCACGTTGGGTATAAGGTGAATTTCTTTCACTGTCTTGCGCTTTAATCGCCTCTAAACGAGCTGCCACTTTAGCATTATGCACACGTGTAGAATGTTGGCGTTGGCGAATTGGGGCACTGTATTGTGCCAATTGATCATCATACTCGCCTTCGGACGCATTTAGTGCCTGAGTCAACAAAGCCACTTCTTCACATTTTTGAACAGCAAAAGCAAACCAACTTTTTACTTCATCATCAAGTTTAGTTTCTGCCTTTAAATCAATTGGGCTATGCAGTAATGAACATGAAGTTCCGATCCATAATGGACGTTTACCTTTTAGCGCAATGACTTGCTGATAACGAGTGCTCAAATCAGCTTTCCAAACATTACGGCCATTAATAACACCTAATGACAGCACCCAATCTTTAGGTAATGTTTGATGTAAATGTTGCAAATCATCCTGACCTGCTGAAAGATCAACATGAAGCCCATTAATAGGTAAGTTCTTAATAATATCAAGATGATGAGAAATACTATCAAAATAAGTTGTCAGCAGTAATTTAACCTGCCCCGCTAATGTTTGATAAGCAGTTTGGTATGCGTTTTGCCATTCAATTGGTAAATCCAATACCAATGCAGGCTCATCAATTTGTACCCACTCAATACCTTTCTCTTTTAATGCATTAATAACTTGTTGATAGATAGGGAGAATTTCTTTTAAAAGCGTTAATCGATCAAATTCAGGCCCTTTCACTTTTCCTAACCAAAGATAAGTCACCGGACCCAGTAACACTGGTTTTATTTTATGACCAAGAGCTAATGCTTCATCTACTTCATCTAATAACTCTTTCCATGCAAAGGTAAATGATTGACCTTGTTGGAATTCCGGTACGATATAGTGATAGTTAGTATTAAACCATTTCGTCATTTCAGATGCAGCGGCAGGCTTACCCGTTGGCGCTCTACCACGCGCAACTCTAAATAATGTATCAAGATCTAATGAGCCATCTTCATTACGATGACGAGGTGGCACGTTACCTAACAATAAACTTGTTCCTAATACTTGGTCATACCAAGCAAAATCACCAACAGGTAATAATTCCACACCTGCATCTGCTTGTTGTTGCCAGTGACGAGCACGGAGTTCTTTACCCACTGCAATAAGTTCTTTTTGTGAAATCTTACCTGCCCAATAATTTTCTTGTGCCTTTTTTAGCTCTCTATCTAAGCCAATACGAGGGAAACCCAGTGTGTGATTGCGAATTGTCATAATTAAAATCCTGTTTTTAGCCGTCTAGATGTTTACACATCCATAATCTACAGGTAGTGTATAAATCACAAGCGCAAATTTTTCATCAACAACATGAAGGTTTCTCATGATAGAAATAAAACACTTAAAAACGATATTGGCACTAAAGCACACTGGATCTCTTGCTAACGCAGCAAATCAACTACATCAAACACAGTCGGCTCTTTCACATCAATTTAGTGAATTAGAACATCGTCTAGGTTATCGAATTTTTGTGCGTAAAAGCCAACCACTGCGTTTTACCTCACAAGGTGAAGTGTTGGTCAAATTAGCCGAAGAAGTTCTGCCTCTCGTACGCAGAGCGATTGAAGCATGTAATGAGCCAGGGAGTTCAAATTTGAATATTGCGATTGAATGCCATAGTTGTATTCAATGGTTAACACCCGCATTACAGCAATATCGCCAAACATGGCCTGAAGTCAATGTCGATTTCCATTCGGGGGTTACGTTTGATCCACAACCTGCATTACTACAACGTGAATTAGATGTAGTGCTAACCTCTGATATTTTAGATGATGCACGTTTACATTATACCCCGCTGTTTGACTATGAAGTTAAACTAGTTTTATCGCCTGAACACCCTCTCGCGAATCGATTACATATTCAGCCACAAGATTTAATTGCAGAAACCTTATTTATTTATCCTGTGCAAAGAGAGCGTTTTGATGTGTGGCGCCATTTTTTACAACCCGCAGGAATAACACCACATTTTAAACATGTCGATAATACATTGTTGTTAATTCAAATGGTTGCAGCTGGCATGGGGATCGCAGCTCTACCTCATTGGGCAGTAGAAAATTTTGAAAAACAAGGATTAGTGGTGACAAAAACATTAGGCGAAGGATTATGGAGCCGGTTATATGCAGCCAACCGTAATGGGGAGCAACATCAACCGGCAATTCGTGAATTTATTCGTTTATCAGGTCAGCACGCTGTTAACAATCTTCCTTTTGTAAAACAGGTCGGTGTATCCAGCGTCGATGGAACCAAAGTGATGCAACAATCAGGCTCGCGCCTATGATGAAACTTGGCCAATTTGGATGTTGTTGCCAAATAGAGAAATTAACTAATAATCCAGCTGGAACCATCATGTTATTCATAATAGCTAAGGTTCCAGCATCAACTTGTGTGGCACCATAGTTCCACATGAAATAACCTATTCCAGAAGCCCCTATTCCTAACCAGAATAAAACACCCCATTGCAGCGATGTTGTTGGCATTTTTTGCCAATCAGCAAAACACAACGCACCAACCAGTGAAACGGCAACTGCACCAAGATAAAACCAAGAAAACGCATGATGTTGTGGAATTGGATGTACTTCCATTAATCGCTTATAACCCACCTGACCGATAGCAAAGAAAATATTAGCAAGTTGCACTAATAACAATCCATACCAAAAATCATCACTTAAATGGTCATAACGAATAATAGCGGCCCCTAACACGGCTAATAAGGAGCTGAATGCATAACCCCAGCGTAATTTTTGGCGTTCTAATAGATCATAAATTAACGTGACATAAAGCGGTGTTAATACGGTAAATAGTAAGAATTCTGCGACAGTCAAATAGTTATAAGCATGGAAGACAAACAGATACATAATACCAAGTTGGCAAGCTCCCACACTCATATAAAGCAAAATCACCTTAAAACGAATTCCCTTCCAACGTAAGAAAGGTAAAAAGACCAAAGCCGCTAAAGAAACACGGATCAAAACAGAGAGCCAACTATCAACCTGACCCGCAAGATACTCGCCGATCAGGCTAAAAGAGGCTGCCCATAACAGTGTTGTAATAATGAGCAACCACATAATTAACTATCTTTCTCAACTAACAGTGCTTCCATTAAATCCAATTCATGTAGCAACAATTGGAGTGTTTCATTACTGATTTTTCGCGTAGCCCTTAAATGGTAAAGCTCACCACGTTCAGCACGTAATGCAGTTAGGCGAAAACGTCTTTCAAGATCTTCTTCTAACATGTTATGAACCATTTCATCTTGGTTTGCAGTACGACGTCGTAAATAGCCTGTTACCCGGGAAGCAACTTCATTAATTTCTTCTGCATCAAGTTGCTCTTCTGTACTAGCAGCTAAACGCTCTTCCATTTTATTCAAGCTGACAATCGCCACTTCTGCCATAATTTTTCGCGCATAACGAACTTCATTTTTATCGGCTTCTTTATCCGTAGTTTTCACGCCTTTCAACAGGAAAGGAAGCGAAATAATACCGACAAGGATTGACAGTAAAATAACACCCGCTGCGATAAAGATGATTTGATAACGACCAGGGAAAGTACTGCCATCAGTTAAAAAGAGTGGAATAGAGAGCGCACCTGCTAGTGTAATCGCACCACGAACACCAGCAAATGACGAAAGCCACAGTTCACGCGTTGTATAATTGGCAAAATCAAGTGGGTGTTTTCTCATAAAGATACGGCTAATTTTTTTCATCAGCCATAACCATGTAAAACGTAAAATAAGTAATGCAAAATAGATGACAAATACGGCAGCAAACAACATCCACACTTCGACTTCTGGATCAAGATCGGCCTGAATAACAGAGCTTGTCCAAATAATCGGAAGTTGTAAGCCGAGCATAATAAAGACAAGGCCGTTAAAGACAAATTCAAGCATTGACCACACGCTATCAGCACGTAAACGCATTGCGAGTGGTGCATTACGAATTACACCGGATTTACTGATAGTCATACCTGCAGCAACAGCAGCTAAAATTCCTGAAAAACCAATATGCTCTGCAATTAAGTAGGACGCAAAAGGTAGCAATAACATAAAGACGATTTGTGTAGCAGGATCATCACCACTCCAGCGACTCATTAATCGCAGAGATTTACTGTAAATCAAGGTGACGCCAATACCGGCCAATAATCCGCCGACAGCGACTTTAAAGAACTCAAGTGTCGCGCCCCCCACAGTAAACACCATAGTGCCCATTGCTACAGCAACCGCAAATTTCAAGGCAACCAGACCTGAAGCATCATTCATTAATGCTTCACCCTCTAAAATACCCATTATTCGCTTAGGTATTCGCCCTTTACCAACGATGGAAGAAAGAGCTACCGCATCCGTTGGTGAAAGCACCGCCGCTAATGCGAATGCAGAAATCAGAGGGATACTTGGCATCATCCAATAAATTAAATAACCAATACCAACAACAGTTACCATCACTAAAACAAGCACAAGAATAAAAATCTCACGCCCATTTTGAATAAATTCTCGTGTCGGCGTTTTCCAACCATCAACAAACAACAAAGGAGGGATCAATAGGACGAGGAATAATTCAGGATCAAAAGTGACATGTAAACCAAATTGAGGCCATGCCAATAAAGCCCCTATCACAATCTGTATTAATGGTAACGGAACACGAAAGGGAATTAGTTTTGTAATAACCCCCGAAACTGAAACCACCAGTATTAAAATCAAAATAGTAAAGAAAATTTCCATGTTACCCTTACATGCCTATTTTTATCCCAAAAACTTGTTATCTTTTCCTTAAAAAAGAAAACCCTACTGAATGATAAAAAAACACACCCTGCAAAAATTTATGCGCCATGCCTTTCTTTACCTTTCCTTATTTTAAACAGATCCCACACAGACTCATGTGTAATTATTTAAAATTAAGATTAATCGTATCTAACGCTACAAATTGCGCACTTCTCATTACTCTTTATTTATTAACGGCATTAAACATCGAAAGCATACGTTTTTATTTCTCTTTTTCCGTCTAAACGATGTAATTACTCGTATACAAACGTAAAACATTAAGAAATTAAATAAAAATAACAAATAAAAGACAATATCGATTAATTTTTAGAGCAATGTCGCTTATTCACATGATTATTCAATCGTTCTTAACATCGACATCATGACGACATCACAATACTTTCCATCTCTAAACGCCGCTTTACGGCGTATACCTTCAACTTCAAAGCCTAATTTTTTATATAAATGTAAGCCTTTTTCATTATCTGAATACACTTCCAACTCTAAACGCGTTGCGGCTAACCAATTGAATGCATAATCAATTGCTGTATTGATAAGTAACTTACCGACACCTTTTCCAGAATACTCTGCACCAACACCAATACCGAAACTGACAATGTGGCGACGACGAGGATGATTATCAATTATCAGAGCTAAATGCCCCGCAACTTGACCATCAATAGTTGCTACAAAATTAGGAATATTTTGTTCTGCAAATTCGAGTAATCTTTTTTTCCACATCGTCACAGAAGGGTAAGGAAATTGGCAAGTACAAATATATAAATCAGGATGAGTATATAACTGTTGAATTGCGGTTGCGTCGTCTGGCTCGCCATGGCGTATTTTTATTTCTTGCATATATTCTACCAATTATTTAAAAACTAAGCTTAATTTCGACAATAGCGAATTAAAGTAGATAAATAAATAGCAAAAAAGCGGAATATAGATATATTCCGCTTTTTGTCTTTAAAACCGATGATTCGAATTAAATCGCCCACTCGCCCGCATAAAATGCCACTAAAGCAATAGTAATTAATACTGTACCAATATTGAGTTTACGCCACTCGCCAGCAAATACTCGACCAATCACTAAACAGCCAAAACCTAACATAATGCCTGTGACGATATTGCATGTTAAAACAATAAATACAGCACACACCATGCCAGACATAGCATCAACAAAATCACTGAAATCTAATTTAGTGACATTACCTAGCATCAATAAACCTACATACATTAACGCAGGTGCTGTTGCATAAGCTGGAACTAAATAAGAGAGAGGCGATAAGAAAAGGATCAGTAAAAATAAAATACCCACCACTGTTGCGGTTAATCCTGTTTTACCACCAGCGGCGGTTCCTGCGGCTGATTCAACATAAACTGCAGCTGGGGCTGCACCAATCACACCCGCAAAAATACTACTGACGGAGTCAGAAGTTAGTGCTTTTCCGCCATTAATAATTTGTCCGCGTTTATCTAATAAATTGGCTTGCCCTGCCACCGCACGGATAGTTCCAGTTGCATCAAAAATCGCAGTCATTACTAATGCAAGTACACTTGGTAAAACTAAAGGTTGTAATGCTCCTTTAATATCCATTGCGAATAATAAAGAAAGCCCTTCTTCACCTAATTGAGGCATTTTAAAAACACCTTGGTATTTTACATTAGGATCGAAAATCAGACCAATAATCGAAATGGCAACAATCACTAATAGCACGCCACCCGGTACTTTACGCTTTTCTAATCCGAAAATAGCGGCTAATCCAGCAAGTGACATCAGAACAGAAAATGAAGTGAATTTCCCCATTGCAACAGGTAAACCATCAAATGGGTTTTTCACCACTAATCCAACACTGTTTGCTGCGATTAAAAGTAGAAATAGCCCTATCCCTATTCCTGCGCCATGAGCAATACCTGTCGGAATATTTTTTAATATCCAAGTGCGAATGCCAGTTAATGAGAATACGGTGAATAAACACCCCATTAAAAACACAGCACCTAAAGCAACAGGTACAGAGATGTTTTGTCCTAAGACCAAGCTGAAAGCGGTAAATGCTGTTAATGAAATAGCACAACCAATTGCCATAGGAAGATTTGCCCACAATCCCATTAGAAGAGAGCCCAATCCCGCGACTAAACAGGTTGCGATAAAAACCGCTGTATGTGGAAAACCGGCTTGCCCTAACATGCTAGGAACAACAATCACGGAATACACCATCGCCAAAAATGTCGTCAAACCGGCGATCATTTCTTTGCGAACAGTTGTACCGCGAGCTGTAAGTTTAAAATAGCTATCCAGTTTACCTGTGGTTGCTGATTGATTAGCAGACATTACATTCCTCTGACATAAAAACGGTTCACTCTCCAAAAAACGAAAACGATTACGTATAAATTAAAATAACCTCTTACCGATAAAAATCTTAAGAGGGAGTCAAAAGCAAACGTTTGGTTTTTCGTGTGGATTAAGTGAGAGAATTTGACGCAAACGATTATCTGGTGCTTTTAGGGTAAGAATCAAGCGAAAAAATACATTTTTAATAAAAATGTCATAAAAAGATAATTTCAAGTCAGAAAAAAAGAAAAAGAGGAAAAGAAGGGTGCCGTTACCACTTTTTAGTTCGCTAACTAACTCGCCCGTTTAACATAAAAGGGATTATTTGTAGTGATCTGGCTTCCAACGCGCTTCTAAATCTTCTAATAGTTCAAAGGTGATTTTTTTAGCAAAGCCTTTCATTTCGGGGTGATAGCTAACCAAAAGAGAGACTTTTTGGTTTAAGTGAGTCTGCTCTTTTAATATAAATACCTCTGCTTTACCATAGGGAGTCCCTAGGAGAACCTTTTCTGGTGCTCGTCTAATCGGGTTACCCATATGCTGATAAAGCCATTGGTCAGTCATAACCTGTTCTAGCCCAAATGGAATATTGTTGGGAAATACCCAACCATTTTTCATATTATCGGGAATTAATGTCAGTGTAATTTGAGAGAGTGTTTTTAATGGATTTTTAAAAGCTAAAAAAACATATTCTTTGCTCATCCGTAACTTTAAAGAATTATCACCTGAATTACCTTGTGGTTTGGTTTTATAGGGAATAAGCCCATCATCATAAAGCTCATTATAGGTATCCCCTAATCGCCACACTAAGGCTTCAATATTTACACTCATTGATATAATCCTCTTGCTCTATTTAATCAGTGTATTTCTGCCAAGATTTCATCCAATTATATTTGATAGGGTGATCATGCCTTAAAATCGTTTTGAACGACGTGAGTATGGATAAACGGACGACTTTAACTAACTCGCCCGTTTAACATAAAAGGGATTATTTGTAGTGATCTGGCTTCCAACGCGCTTCTAAATCTTCTAATAGTTCAAATGTAATTTTTTTAGCAAAGCCTTTCATTTCAGGGTGATAGTTAACCAAAAGAGAGACTTTTTGATTTGAGTGAGTCCTCTCTTTTAATATAAAGACTTCTGATTTACCAAGAAAATTATTCAGTACTGTTTTTTCAGGAGCTCGCCTAATTGGATTACCCATATGCTGATAAAGCCATTGGTCTGTCATAACCTGTTCTAGCCCAAAGGGGATTTTATTGGGAAATACCCAGCCATTTTTCATATTATCGGGAATTAATGTCAGTGTAATTTGCTCTAATTTTTTTGATGGATTTTTAAAGGATAAAAAAACATATTCTTTGGACATTCTGAGAGTCACTTCATCATCACCCGAATTGCCTTGCGGTTTAGTTTTGTAAGGGATTAACCCATCGTCATAAAGTTCATTATAGGTATCCCCTAATCGCAGTACTAAGGCTTCAATATTCACACTCATTGATATAATCCTTCCTCTCTATTTAATCGGTGTAATTCTGCCAAGATTTCATCCAATTATATTTGATAGGGTGATCATGCCTTAAAATCGTTTTGAACGACGTGAGTATGGATAAACGGACGACTTTAACTAACTCGCCCGTTTAACATAAAAGGGATTATTTGTAGTGATCGGTTTTCTACCTTTCTTCTAATAATTCAAATCCTATTTTTTTAACAAAATTTTTCAGGGTAGGATGAAAACTTGCTATTAAAGCAACTTTTTGATTTGAGTTTGTCTTCTCTTTTAATATAAACACTTCTGTCTTACCATAGAGAGTCCCTAAGATAATTCTTTCCAGTGTTCTCCTAATCGGATTGCCAATATGTTGATAAAGCCATTGGTCAGTCATAACCTGTTCTAACCCAAACGGGATTTTATTGGGGAATACCCAGCCATTTTTCATATCATCGGGGATTAATGTCAGTGACATTTGAGCGAGTTTTTTTGATGGATTTTCAAAAGCTAAAAAAACATACTCTTTACTCATTCGTAATATTAAAACATCATCACCCGAATTACCTTGCGGTTTAGTTTTATAAGGGATTAATCCGTCGCTATAAAGTTCATCATAGGTATCCCCTAATCGCAGCACTAAGGCTTCAATATTCACACTCATTGATATAATCCTCTTGCCCTATTTAATCGGTGTATTTCTGCCAAGACTTTATCCAGCTTTTCATCCGATACATTATATTCCGCTTTTAAACATCGTCGATCGGCTTCCCAATTTCGCTCAACCGCTGCTTTTAAATCCTGACCGTCATACTCTTTTCGACGTAGTTTGATATCATCGTCTAATTCAACCCAGCTATTATTTCTGCCACCGTAGGTTTCACTGCATTCTTGGTGTACGGATCTCGGGATAGCGACGGATGCCACTTTATCTAATTCTGCAACTAAATCATCTTCTAACATATCAGAGTCTATTGATTTTAAATAAAGTCTAACTGCGGCTTGTGAGGGAAAATGGTCAATCTCATAGAGTTTTTGTCTAGAACGTCCTTTAAAATTTCCGTAATAATCGACTTCTAAAAATTTCACTGGTGCCTTTTGAAAATAGACATAAATGGCGGGCACTTCCCCCCAAGGGTCGACAATAATAAAATCATTAAAATCGTCTTCTTCCAAGGGAAAGGTTTCGACCCAACCTTCTTGTCGTTCTTCAGGAAAACCAGGAGGCGCATTCAGCGATTGTTCAGGAATAGGGTTCGGTAAGCGCCAAATTTCTTGAGGTTCAGGTAACGGGAGTGGGGGCGTTGTATAGCCAAACTCACCCCCATCATGAATAAGCGTTTCTTGTCGCCCATTATCCAAACTAAACTTAACGGCATGAAAAGCATCACTGGTGTTTGAGGGGATATATTCTGCGGTATTCCCTACCATGTCCCAATGAAATGTTCCTTCAATATCAGGATCTAAGAATGTGGCTGTGCCATCTTCATGACGCTCAGCAAATCGGACTCTGACATGATTGAGTCCGCTGGCTTCATTGACAACATACCCAGCGACCTTGGTGGCATATCCTGTACTTTCATCATCAACAATCCTGAATCGAACGCCCGTGATGACGGTGCTTTTTTTATGAGCAAGCTGCCGTAAAGTGGCTTCTTCCGTATAATTTTGTCCTTTGACTGTCTGAGGTGATCGAGAAAAACCGCCGACTAAAAGGGGCGAATTTATCATTCTACTGATGAATAGTTGGTCTTCGTTTGGATCTCCAGCAGGCTCAGAGTGAAAAAGTAAGCCTAAAACCCCCCATCGAGAGGCAATCGCAATATCTTTAACGGCATTGAGGACACCTTGATAAGGCACGGGGGTAGGTTTAAAGATAGGCTTAGGTAATATGATGGATTTAGGCGACGCATAGGATAGTGAACGCGCTTCCATGAAAAGTTTAGCTGACGCTATGGAAACAGAAACAGGAGTTACCTGACCTCCTGCTGTCGTTTTTCCTTTATCTTCATCTCTTCGTCTATGAATAAAATATTCCGGCATTCATTACTTCCTAAAACAATAGTATTAAGTGAAATGAAAATATCTTAATTAATTGTTTTTATTGAATTCACTTCAAATAAGATAATAAATAGGTATATTTATCCATTATTAATCAGTTAATTAGATAAATAATACCGCTCGTTCCCTATGTGTGGCGATCAATGGTTTGCAGTATTCGTTATTTTTATCTGAAGATAATGTCGTCTTCTACTTCTAACGTTAGATGAATAAGTGTTGTTTTAGCAAACGACTTTCTGTTCAATATAGGCATTTCTAGATTATTCTTAATAAATTTTAAAATAAGTACAATTACGAAATATAATTATAATCATTTATAAAAAACAATAAGATAAAGTTAAATATTTAGAAATGAAGAAAAAAGAGATTTCCTCTATCGCACTCCTAACACCCTAAATGGAATACGATAGAAGAGGAATGATATTAAGATGAGCTACTACTACTATTGAGTGCTTCAACGCCTAGATTCCAACGTTCCATCGTTGATATTAAGAATAAGCCAGTCATGGCAACCAATAAAAATGGTAGTGAAGATGAAGAAATTTCTGACAACGCGCCAGCCAGCAAAGGCCCAGACAAATTACCAATTCCCCATAACATCGCCGCAGACGCATTTGCAACCATCAGATCATTACCTGAGAAATATTGCCCTATTTGTACTAATGCAATGGTGTATATCGCACCCGCTGTTGCCCCCAGCACCAGTAATAGAGGCCAAATCAAAAATGTATGAGACATCGTGATCGGTAATAATAAGCTTGCGAGTAAAGTCACCACACCACAAATTCGATATAACCGCGTTCTGTTCATATGATCAGCAAGCCAGCCAAATGGCATTTGCATAATGGCGTCACCGGCTAAAATAGCACTTATCATCATGGCTGCAATAGCTTCAGTATGTCCCATACTTAGGCCATAAATAGGAAACATAGAAAGTACGGTACCATCAAAAAAAGCAAAGAAAACAATACCGCCGCAGATTGCGGGTGCAACTTTAACAAAACGAATAATAGAAAAATTCGGCTCTTGCGTATCTTTTGGTAATTTATCTCCTGTTTTCTGATCCATCATTAAAAACAGGGCAATAGAGATAATATGAATAAAGACACTAATTAAAATAGGTGTTTTATCTGCGACGCCATAAAGCGCAATAATTGAAGGCCCTAATAACTGGCTGATAGTAAATACCGTAGTATATACCGCTAAAATTCGCCCACGTTTATTATCTGGTGAAAGCTCATTAATCCATGTCTCTCCTAAACAAATCATCACACCACTGGCAATACCAGTGATAAGTCGTAAAGAAAATAACAACTCTAGCGGTAAGCTTCCCATTAAGGGTAATAAACTGATTGCAGAAATAATGGTTGCTAAAAGCATCGCAAAGCGTTTACCAATCCATTGCACAATACGCCGAGCAAAAGGTGAAATAATTAACATCCCAATAGCTGGTGCGGCAGAAATAAGTCCGATGATAGATTCACTAATACCCGCTAAATTAAGACGTAGTGCAACCATGGGAATAGTTAATCCGATAACAATCCCGATAACGCCAATGCTTACCGTGATAGTTGTTATCGCAAAAATTTCAGATTGGCGATAATTTTGATGTGACATGTTATTTTGTTTCTGTGAATAACAGAAACCTCTGTAATAAAAGAAAGGGGGTTAAATAAAATATTGTTGTATTATAGGGGATAAGAAATAGATAAACATGCTTAAAAAACAACATTAATCAGAGAAAGATCTCCATTTGACTCACGAAGATCTTTGCCTTTCACAATATTCTCACTTCGCCGTCATTTATCTTACAACACTTAAGAAAAATAACGGTAAATAAGCACAGCACCAGATATCAATACAATAGTATAAATCACACTCATAAATCGTGCTTTCGACATACGTAATGTTAAATTTCGCCCTAACCAAACACCTGCAAACATGGCTGGTAAGAAAATAACAGCTAATTTAAGAATATCTAATTGCCAATAAATTCCTGCAAATAAAAAAATCACCACTCGAGTTAA
Source organism: Proteus genomosp. 4 str. ATCC 51469 (assembly GCF_003144375.1). Taxonomy (NCBI): domain Bacteria; kingdom Pseudomonadati; phylum Pseudomonadota; class Gammaproteobacteria; order Enterobacterales; family Morganellaceae; genus Proteus; species Proteus genomosp. 4. The sequence continues at coordinate 77,514 of NZ_PENV01000007.1, read as the reverse complement.
TGTGCTAAAACCGATCAACGTTGTTTGTGTAATGCGAAACTTATTTTTGTCTGCAATTCTGCCTGACAAGTAAATCGCATATAAAAATCCCCCACTACCAAACAACGCGCTAAATACACCGCCGATTAATCCAAAAGGATAAACTAAGCGTTGAGAAAATTGGCTTTCTTGTTTTTTCCAAAACAGTGCATAAATTGCATAACAAGCAGCAAATAGACCTAAAAGAAGAGAGAGTAAATCAGGACGTGTGGTTAATAAAATTGTTGCCCCAACAAGGCTACCAATAATAATAAGCGGGATAAGATAACGGATCTCTTTAAAATCAGCCTGCTTACCATCCCTTGCTACATTCACTATAGCTGCGCTTAAATCGATTAGTGCCAATAAAGGAACTATCATTGGCAATGGTAAATAAAGCGCCAAGACTGGCCCTGCAATTAATGCTGATCCAAATCCTGCCATACCAAAAATCACGTAAGCAAAAAATAAGGTGAATAGACAAATAAAAATATCAGCCCAACTGAGCAATTCCATCATAAAAAACCTTGAATAGTTATCATTTATGCAAAGATATTAGCGTAACTAGTAAAAATCGAACAGTGATCGTAAGACTATTCACAAAATACAGCAGAAACAGAACCTCATTTTTCCGAATACGGTTAATTAGTGTTATTATCTAATCGGAATGACACTTTTAAACTAACGATATTTTAAATTGGCAATGAACCCACAACCTCCTAAAAAAACAAATGAATACCTTGGTAATAAAGTTAAACAATTAAGACAATCTCGAAACTTGTCACTTAATGAGTTATCAAGAAAGTCAGGAATATCCAAGGCAGCATTGTCAAAATTAGAATCCGGTGATTCTAATCCTAGAATCGATACCTTAGAGGCTATCGCGATAGCCCTTGGCTTTCCTTTGGGAGATTTATTTAGTTTTACACGCGAAGAGTACCCTCGCTTAGAACGACATAAACCTATCGTGGGTGATTATGCCCAAGAGTTTAAATTCCGTATTGGTATCGGCAATATTACTGAGATTTGGCATATCGAGATGAAGCATGGCGCGATTATTAATAGCCCTGCTCACGCTGATGGTACTCAAGAACACATCATGGTCTATTCTGGTAAATTAATGATGCGTTTTGATAACGACGAAACGGTTTTATTAGAAACTGGTGATTTTTATGCTTTTCATGGTAATGCGCCCCACTCTTATATTTGTGTAGAAGGCCATTTGCGCGCCTCTGTAATTATGTCTAGCCCAAATCAACAGCATTACCATCATCGCCCTTAAGCACTATATTGGCTCGCTCTTAATGATAAAGAGAGAGCCAATCTACATTAATTTAAATAACTTTCCATTTGCTCAAAAACACGTAAGTCATCGCTGAATCTCACTTCTTTTACGTCTTCAAGCTTTTCTACCTGACTCACCATCTGCATTAGGCGATCATCTTTTTGCACTAATAGCCAAATCCGGCTTTTATCGCTATTTTTCATTGGTAAACACAAAATGCCATCGACGTTAAATGCGCGACGAGCAAATAGACCACAAATATGGGTCATAACACCGGGATGGTTGCGAACAATCAATTCCAGCGCGATAGGTTGTGATTGGTTTGACATAAATTAAGCTCCTATCATCTCAATATTTGCAGCCCCAGGTGGAACCATCGGGAATACTTTTTCGTGGATATCAATCATAACGTGAATTAAGCAAGGGCCTGGTTTTTCAATAGCAGCTTGCAATGCACTGGCGGGATCTGCTTCTTGATTTAAGTCACAGGTATCTAAACCAAAACCTTGTGCAATACGGATAAAATCTGTTTGGTAAGGGTAAGCCGCCGCATAAATGCGCTCTTCAAAAAACAGTGTTTGTTGCTGATGCACTAATCCTAATGCCTGATTATTAATCAAAATAATTTTGATATCTAATTGGTGTTCAGCCGCAGTGGCAAGTTCTTGAATATTCATCATAATACTGCCATCCCCTGAGAAGCAGAGGATTTTCTTATCTGGCTCAGCTAATGCGGCACCAATTGCAGCAGGTAAACCGAAGCCCATCGTACCTAAACCACCAGACGTTAACCATTGTCGAGGTCGATTTAACGGATACGCTTGCGCTACCCACATTTGGTGTTGCCCTACGTCAGTCGTAATAATCGCATCATCATCTACGCAATTTGCGGCCGCCAATACAATACCGTAACCACTCAGAATATTTTCAGAGTTTTTCATTTCTAATGGATATTCTTGTTTCAGTGTCGTAACACGTTCTATCCATTCATTACGCTTGTTTGTATTAATCAATGGTAATAACAGTGATAATACGGATTTCGCATCGGCGTGGATCGCAATATCAGGGCGTTTGATCTTACTAATTTCAGCGCGATCGATATCAACATGAATAATTTTAGCATTAGGGCAAAACTTCTCGGCTTTACCAATGGCACGATCGTCAAATCTAGCCCCTAATACAATCAACAGATCCGCTTCTTCCAAAATAAAATTGGTACTACGAGTCGCATGCATACCCAACATTCCCAAATACAGTGGATGCGAAGGTGGCATTAATCCTAACCCCATTAAGGTCATGGTTGTTGGCAGATTATTTTTCTCTGCTAATTCAATTGCTTCTTTACATGCTTCAGAGCTAATGATCCCCCCACCTAAATATAAAACAGGGTTTTTAGCCTGATTAATCATTTGCGCCGCTTGTATCACTAAATCAGTATTAAACGCGGGAACAGGATCTTTTTGTGGAATAGGCGGTAACGCTTCTAATGTAATTTTGGCTTGTTGAATATCTTTTGGTACGTCAACCCAAACAGGCCCCGGTCTTCCTGACATTGCTAAACGAAACGCATCACAAATAATTTCAGGTAACTCAGCAATATCACGAACTAAATAGTTATGTTTAGTAATGGGAATAGACATGCCGTAAGTATCAACTTCTTGGAAAGCATCAGTTCCAATCATCGCTGAAGATACCTGACCTGTAATACAAACTAAAGGAATAGAATCAAGCTTAGCATCGGCAATTGCTGTTACTAAATTTGTCGCACCCGGCCCACTCGAAGCAATACAAACAGCAGGTTTACCATTTGCACGGGCAATCCCTTGAGCAATAAAACCAGCACCTTGTTCATGGCGAGTTAAGATATGTCGAATAGATTTACTTTGGCTCAATGCGTCATACAACGGAAGCGCAGCCCCACCAGGAATACCCGCAACGGTCGTAATGCCTTGTCGTTCCAGTAAATAAACGATTAATTGTGCGCCAGTAAACGTTCTACTTGTTGTGGCGTTTTCTTGTTGATCACCCATTTTTATCTGTCCTTTGTTTTAAGCCGGACTTGATGGGCAGGTAGAAATGAAAAACCCCGCCCGGTTAGTGCGCCGGCGGGGTTTCGAAACTGTGTTGATTCGGACCCGTTACGGCGCTTTGCCGACGACCACCACCACACGCACGACAACCACAGCCGCGATGTGCGCTGTTAGTCGTAGGCTTTGTAGTAGAGTAGTGATGATCATGGGTTACCTATCAATTAATTTAATGATGTGTTTACGTGTTATCTGTATTTAAAAAAACATAACTTCTACAAATTAACAACCTTTTTTTTCGGTTTATTTTTTATCACCACTAAAAACGAGAGCTAGATCACTTCTAATGAAAATCAAAAAATAATGACGATAACAGCACAAAAAACCAGATTAATTTCATATTACAGAATAACCAAAAATCCTTTTATCTGCGTAAACACACCCACTCAATTTTATAAAAACGCAACTTGAACCAAGAGTAATGTTGCCGAAAGTACAAACATAAATACCACCATCGGCATAATAAATTTAAGCCATTTGTTATAGGAGATATCTAACATTTGCAAGGTCGCTAACACCAGTCCGGTAGGAGCTAAGAACAACATAATATATTGCCCCCAGTTATATGCTGACACCACCATATAACGAGGAACACCGACTGCATCTGCTAATGGTGCCATAATTGGCATCGCTAAAACCGCAAGGCCAGAAGAGGAAGGAACAATAAAACCTAAACAAATAAAAACAACGAGCTGTGCTAATAAGAACAAGCTTGGTGGCATTCCTGCAACCATATGAGACATAAACTCAAGGATAGTATCGGCAATTTTACCTTGTTCCATCACAAGGTTAACACCTCGCGCTAAACCAATAATTAATGAAACGCCTACTAACTCAGATGCCCCATGAATAAATCCATCAATGGCCGTTTTTTCTTTTAATCCAGAGAGAAAAATAATGATGATGGCAATGGCTAAAAAGAGAGCAGCCATTTGTGGAAACCACCAGCCCATATCCATGACGCCCCAAACCATAATAGGAAAAGCGGCAACAAATAAGCAGAGGATCACTTTACGACGCCATGAAAATTCTAATATTTCGTTTGGATCGTAATTACTTAAAAAACGTTGTTTAAAACTTTCGGCATTCTCATAATTATAAGAAAAAGCAGGATCTTTTTTAATTTTTTTACAATACCAGTATAAATAAACCAAAACGCCAATCGTACCAATCACTAAGCCAATAGTACGAAAGCCGATCCCTTCAATAAAACTTATTCCTGATGCATTTGAGGCAATGACCACAGAGAATGGATTAACTGTTGAAAACCCAGCCCCCATTGACGAAGCTAGAAAAATAGCCCCGACACACACAATAGCGTCATAACCCAATATTAAGAATATAGGGACTAATATGGGATAAAAGGCAACGGCTTCTTCTTCAATCCCACAACTTGTCCCGCCTATGGATAATATAATCGTGACACCAAATACCACTAAAAACTCTTTACCTTTGGTTCGATTTGCCAGTGCTGTTAAGCCCGCATTGAATGCACCAGTTTTATTAACAACCCCAATAAGCCCCCCCAAAACAAGAATGAAAACAATAACATCAGCCCCCTCTATCGTCCCTTTCACCATACTTTCGGTAATATCCATTATCCCTTTGGGTTGCTGTGCTACGCGTTCATAGGTTCCAGGTATCGCTATCGGTTTTTTAATTGTTCCATCAGTAAATTTATTAATTTCAATAGAGACATTTAAATCATTTAATGTCGCTTGAGTTGCAGGTAATACTTCATGAGAACCATCTATTTTCGCAACCACTAATGATGGCTCCGCAGAGTTATAACTTAATCGTTGATATTCGCCAGCTGGAATAATCCACGTTAAGCCAACCACAATTACTGTAATTGCAAATAAAATAGTAAATGCGGTCGGAAACGCAAACTTTTTAAGTTTCATAAGCGCCCTCGACTTAAATAAGAGGTAACTCTGCCAGTAGAAATAATATCTAACTGGCAGTGTTTATTTTTAGAATTAAATTTGGAATAATAAAAACAATATTAATTAGAGATAATTGTTGTGCCTGTTTTTCCTTCTAAAGCAGATAATGCATTATCTAAAGAAGTAATAATTGCTTGAGCATCCTTGTGACTTTCTTTTAGAAAATTAAGACAAGCTTCAACTTTAGGTAACATACTTCCTTTAGCAAATTGTTCTTGAGAAATATATTCTTGTGCTTGAGAGAGTGTTAATTTATCTAAATTCATTTGCTCTGGTTTATTAAAATTAATTGCCACTTTATCAACAGCCGTTAATATTAATAAAATATCTGCTTTTAATTCGACAGCTAATTTAGCACTGGAGTTATCTTTATCAATAACAGCATCAATACCTTCTAATAACTCTCCTTTTCGAATAACGGGAATACCACCTCCGCCAACCGTGATCACCACAATATTGCGTTCAACTAACTGTTTAATAATCGGTGATTCTACAATTTCTAACGGTTTGGGTGATGGAATAACTCGACGATATCCACGCCCTGCATCTTCCATAAAGTGGAAACCATGCTCTTTTTGGATAGCCTCAGCTTGCTGTTGAGTATAAAACGCGCCAATGGGTTTTGTGGGTGATAAAAAAGCAGGATCGTTTTTATCAACAACTACTTGCGTCACAATGGTCGCACAGCCATGATCTTTATTCAGATTTCTCGTACATAACTCGTCATTAATCGCCTGTTGTAGATGATAGCCGATATAGCCTTGGCTCATGGCACCACATTCAGCAAATGGCATATAAGGCGTGCCAATATTCTGTTGCGATGCATAATCCATAGCTAAATTGATCATCCCAACTTGCGGACCATTTCCATGACCAATAATGACTTGGTAGCCTTTCTCAACCAAATCTACAATCGGCTTTGCGGTTTTTCGTACTATCTGTTTTTGCTCTAGTGGCGTACTGCCCAGTGCATTTCCCCCTAAAGCAATAAATACCTTTTTAGGCATTGTTAACTCCTTGCTTTAGCTCAAAGTCGCGAACATAACGGCTTTAATGGTATGCATACGGTTTTCAGCTTGATCGAAAACTTTTGATTGGCGAGACTCAAAAACATCGTCTGCCACTTCCATTTCACTCAAGCCAAATTTCTGATAAATATCTTCACCAATAGTTGTTAAGCGGTCATGGAATGAAGGTAAACAGTGTAAGAAAATAGCGTGAGGATTTGCCATTTTCATCATAGATCCATTAACTTGATAAGATTTTAATAAACGAATACGCTCATCCCATACACTATCTGGCTCACCCATTGAAACCCAAATATCGGTATAGAGAACATCCGCGTCTTTTGCTCCTTTTTCAATATCTTCGGTTAACGTGATAGAACCTTCGTTTTCTGCCGCGATTGCACGACATTCTTTCACTAGTTGCTCTTCTGGCATTAAAGATGCTGGCCCACACGCTGTAAAATGTAAGCCTAATTTCGCACAGACTACCATTAAAGAGTTAGCAACGTTATTGCGAGCATCACCAAAGAAAGTCAGTTTAAGCCCTTTTAAATGACCAAAATTTTCTTCAACTGTTAGCATATCCGCCAACATTTGAGTTGGATGGAATTTATCGGTAAGGCCATTCCATACAGGTACTCCTGATTTCGCTGCCAATTCTTCAACTAATGACTGATCAAATCCACGATATTCAATACCATCATAGAAACGCCCTAACACACGCGCAGTATCTTCAATAGACTCTTTTTTCCCCATTTGTGATGAGCCAGGATCAAGGTAAGTCACCCCCATTCCTAAATCATAACCCGCCACTTCAAAGGCACAACGTGTGCGTGTTGAGGTTTTTTCAAATAATAAAACGATATTTTTACCTTCTAAAGAGCGATGAGGCATACCCGCCATTTTTAATGATTTAAAATGTTTAGAAAGCTTTAATAAATATTGAATTTCAGCTGATGAAAAGTCGAGTAATTTTAAAAAACTTCTACCTTTAATATTAATAGACATAATAATCCTATCTCCTAATTATTCTGATAATAATAGAGTTAAAAATGATTTGTTATTTATAAAAAATAGAGGCTTCCCCAATAACACCCGTTATTAGGAAATATGCTTTATATTTTAATTGTATGAATAGAGGGCTTACCCGTTAAAAACGGAGAAATGAAAACATTGACGTTGTTTATACATCATAATGTGGGCAATACGTCTAATATGAGGTGTTTTCCTATTATTATTTTCCATAATACTAGTACCTTCATCTATAGGTATTAAATGAGGGTTACAGTGAAACATATAGGAATTAACATTAATGTGATTATCATCTCAATTATCTATTTATGACTAAAATCATATCTCATTAAAAACAAATAATAAATCAAACATTTCATTAACACACATATATTACATGGAGAATAAAATTTATATTAGAAGACTATCTTAATTAAATTAGCAAGATAATATAAAATAAACCAAGAAAAACCATTAGACTTTATTTAGTTATTATTTATTATATTTTATAAATGTTAATATTATTGATGTGATTTAACATTAAAATAATTTAGCTAGCATCATTACAGCACTACAAATAATTAAAATTAAAGTCGCATACTGAAACACTCTATCAGGCATTCTTATCAGCAACCATTTAGACAGCGGAATAGAGATCAACGAGCCTAAAAATAACAAAAGCGCTAAATGAATATCCGTATGCCCGTCTTGCATATAAGCCAGTGCAGAAGATCCCGATAACAATGTTGTGGTAAATATAGAAGTACCAATGGCCTGCTTAATAGAGAGATTTGCATAACGTAGCAATAACGGTAATACAACTACACCGCCCCCTACACCAGTTGCACCTAAAATAACCCCAGCCATAACCGCAGGAAGTAAAAGTGCTTTAATATTTAAAGGCGCTAGCTTTGTATTTTCAACCACAACGGGAGGTAATGAGAAAAACATTCTCTGTACAAAGAGAAAGAGAGAAAAAACAATCGCACCCACCACAAGCGCATTAATTCCCCACTCTACTTGTTGCTGATACTGCTCTAATGAACCTAAATAATTAACCAAAACACTAGCCAAAAAGGTACTTGGTAGCATTATTCCTAATACAATCATTGCTCTTTTTAAAGGAATATTACCAAGGCGAAAATGCATATAAGACGAGGTGACTTTCATCAACATAGATAATAAATTTGCAGTCGCCACAGCCATTAATGCATTCATACCAAAAAAATACGTCAATACAGGTAAAACAATAACACCGCCACCCACGCCCGTTGTGCTAATAATTAAACCAATAGCAGCACCTACCGCTAATGTGGTGATAAGTAACATTATTGATTTCCTTGCATGACAGCTTTTCGTCCTTTTAATAAGGCTTTTTCTGCTGACTCACTCGCCAGTGTCATATATTTAAAAAATAACACATCAAAAACCACCATTTGTAAAACTTGTGGCGTGATGACACCCAATTGAGAGTGCTGTTCGTCATAGAAATAAGGCAACGTATAATCAGATAATCGCGTCGCTTCATCTTGCCCAAAACGGGTTAATGCCACCGTTAAACAGCCTTCATTCTTTGCCGATTTCAACATACGATTAATATCAGCAGTATTGCCTCGTGCGGTAACCGCGATAGCAAAGTCATCAACTGATAAATTGGCAGAATAAGCCAATTGAGCATGAAGATCCGAACTAAATAAAGCGTTTTTATTCACGCGAATAAGCTTATGAAAAATATCACTTGCTACGACCGCAGAGGCGCCAATACCAAACAGGACAATGCGTTTAGCTGAGACCATTTTTTCAGCCAGCAGATCAATACAATTAGGATCTAACAAAGCCAATGAGTCCTGAATAGCACTAGTAAATAGATGGCCTGTTTTTGAAATAATTAATTCTGTTGGATCTGTTTTCGCTAAATTACCATAAAGAATATCGCCACTGCTTTTTTGTTGCTTTTCTTCTGAAAGGTAATCAATTTTAAATTCAGGATAACCACGATATCCCATTTGACGAGAGAAACGGATAACAGAAGCACTGCTTACACCGGCTTTAAGTGCCAATTCAGCCGCATTCATACTGGCAATATTCTCACTATTTTCTAATAGATAATGAGCAATACGTTGTTCTGTACCTTTGCCCTGTATTAGCAAACTTTCAAGCTTTTTGGTCAGTGTCGACATTCTGTTATCCTTTTTATTTCTGACTTATTTCTCTGGATCAGTAAATCCCATTAGCATACTGGCAATAAAACCGACAATCCATGCACCTAATACTGCAATCAAGAACTTAATAATTTGACCATCACCGACTAACGGAATTAATGATAACCCAGCTGTACCAAATGGAATAATGATCCCAACTTGGAAATATGCCATTAATGCGCCACCCGCAGCACCACCAATACATCCCGCCACAAAAGGTTTTCCTAATGGAAGAGAAACACCAAATAATAGCGGCTCACCGACACCAAAAATACCCACAGGTAATGCACCCATTAATGTTTTCTTTAAACGCTGATTTTTAGTACGTAGATAAACCCAAAAACAAGAGCCTACTTGTCCCATTCCGCCCATCGCTAAAATAGGGAACAGGTAATTTAAACCAAAAGTATTTAAGATTTCGGTATGAATAGGAATTAACCCTTGATGTAATCCTGTTAAGAGTAAAAATAAGAAACTTCCTCCTAAGGCAGCCCCAGTAACTACCGCACCACCACCTTGATTTAATAGTGATAATGATACACCTTGCGCTAATAACTGATTAAGATAATGGCCAATAGGTTGGAATATCATAATCGCCACCAATGAAGAGACTAAAATCGTCACAAACGGCGTTAAGATAAGATCAAGACTCTCTTTAACGATGCTACGAAACCATAATTCTAGTTTTGAAGAGAACACCACCACCATTAATACCGCAAAAATACCGCCGCTGTTTGGCTGTAATTTCTCGCCAAATAAAGTGATATCAGCAAGCCCCGGCATAGCTAATAACCCCGCCATTACCGCACCAATCGAAGTTGACGCTCCCAACTCTTTAGCTGTATTTATCCCAATCATAATAGAAAGATAGGCAAATACCGTACTACCAATTAATTTGAATAATTTAAATAGCTCGGGGAATTGCTCAACTAAGCCCGGTGCGACTAAACGGATAATATTAATTAGCCCCATAATCAAACCGCAGCCAATTAAAGCAGGAATTGTCGGAACAAAAATAGCCGCTAATGTATTTAACATGCGGCGAATGGAGAAGCCTTTTTTCACTGGTGTTGACGCAGGCTTATCTTCACTACTTGCTGAACTATTTTGCATACGTTTATTCATAATAGAATAAACTTTTGCGGCGGTTCCCATTCCGACAATCACTTGATGCTGTTCGCCATTAAATACAACACCTTTAACGCCTTCGACTTGTTTTAAAGCATCAGCATTAAATAGTGAACTATCTTTTAAAATCAATCGAATGCGAGTCATACAATGTGTTAGGGTTGCCACATTTTGAAACCCACCAGCGTGTTTTTCTATTTCTATTGCTAACGTGTCGAGGTGTTCTATTTTATTAGCCATATGTGTGCCTGCTAAAGTTCAGAGTATTTACTCATATTGTTATTAATTAAATAAGGCAAGTTGCTGTTGTAGCGAACGATAAGGATATTGCTGTGTAATTTGATCAACTTTCTCCACACTCAAGTGAAGTTCATACATTAAAATGGCTTTTCTAGGATGATAATTAACCATTTGTAACAGCGTTCTGGCTCTTTCATTAGAAATTCCGCACACTTCGCTGACAATACCTTCAGCACGACGTTGTAATTTCTCATTACTCGCGATCACATCCACCATCAGGTTTTTATGCACTTTTCCAAGCTTAGTCATTACGCTGGTGCTTAACATACCCAAAATCATTTTTTGAGCCGTGCCGCTTTTCATTCTTGTAGAGCCTGTTAATACCTCTGCGCCCACATCTGGCGCAATAGATAAGTCAGCAATTTCACTCATCATACTTTTGCCACGCGTGGTAATAGAGATAGTCAACGCCTTTAGTTTCTTACCATATTGCAACGCTGCAACCGTAAAGGGAGTTCGACCGCTTGCGGCAATACCAATAACAACATCTTTATCACAGGCATGACGACGTTGAAGCTCTTCAATTGCCGCTTCTTGGCTATCTTCAATATTTTCAACCGCTTTTAACATTGCATCATGACCACCTGCAATAATTGCCTGTACTAATGTAGAAGGTACACCAAAAGTTGGCGGACATTCGGCACTGTCTAATACAGCTAATCGGCCACTCGTTCCTGCACCGACATAAAATATACGCCCACCTTTTTGTAAACGTTCAGTGATTTTTTCTACCGCATTGGCAATAGCGGGTAATTCTTTTTTGACTGCATTTGCAACCGTCATATCTGCACTATTGATTAATGTGACCAATTCCAATGCACTTAACTCTGAAAATTGGGTTGTTTCTTGGTTACTTTCATTTTTAAGACATTGGCTCAATGCATCTTCTTTCATCACAACAACCTTATGAAACTAAATTTCAATTAAAATTACATTCAATGAAATTATATTTCAATCCTATTTGTCATGATGGTGTGAAATGAATCACATTATAAAAAAGCCATAACGGATCTGTTTGAAATCTGATTAATGAAATTGTGAATAACATCACGTCGACTTTGGTTATTCTGCCAACTTTTCAGTTTATTGGCAGAATGTTTAACGCATCATTTTTGCCCGCTTCTTAAGATAGTTTCAATTTCTATATCACAGGAATTTAGACTATGAGTATCTGCTACACCGTTGCTATCGATCTTGGTGCTTCAAGTGGTCGCGTCATGTTAGCCAGTTTTGATAAAGTCCATCAGCAATTATCACTGACTGAAATTCACCGCTTTACTAATCGTTTTGCTATGAATGAAAGTCATACTTGTTGGGATCTGGATTTATTAGAGCATCATATCCGTACAGGCTTATCTTTAATAGAACAGCAAAATATTGTTATAAGCAGCATTGGTATTGATACTTGGGGCGTTGATTATGTGCTACTAAACGCACAAGGAGAGCGTATTGGTCTAAGTTATTCTTATCGTGATAAACGCACTGAAAATGTGATGCAACAAGTGCAAAGCGATCTCAGTGCTGAATGGATCTATCAACAAACTGGTATTCAATTCCTTCCTTTTAATACTCTCTATCAACTGAAAGCGATGCAACTTGAAACCCCGCCATGGCTAGAGAGTGTGGCTCATTTTGTGATGATCCCCGATTACCTGGCTTACCGTTTAACTGGCAAGCTTAATTGTGAATATACAAATGCCACCACATCACAATTAATCGATATAAACACAGGAGATTGGAATAAAGCACTGCTTGATTATCTGCAACTTCCTCATCATTGGTTTATGCCCATTAAACAACCCGGAAATACGATTGGTTATTGGAAAAATAGTAAAAACGAGGCAATTCCTGTTATTTCCGTTGCCAGTCATGATACGGCGAGTGCAGTAATTGCTACACCGTTAAAAAATCAACAGTGCGCTTATTTAAGTTCAGGAACATGGTCTCTAATGGGAATTGAACACTTCACACCTTGTGTTTCAACCCAATCATTGCATGCAAATATCACTAATGAAGGGGGTGTTGAAGGTCGTTATCGTGTTCTTAAAAATATTATGGGGCTGTGGTTATTTCAGTCTATTTGTAAAGAACACAACATTACTGATATTGCTGCATTAATTAATGATGTCGAACACATCACACCTTTTACTTACTTAATTAATCCCAATGATGAATGCTTTCTCAATCCAGATTCAATGAGTAAAGCAATCCAAGACTATTGCCAACAACAGGGAAAATCTGTTCCTAACACACCAGCACAATTGTCACGCTGTATTTTTGACAGCTTAGCGCTACTTTATCGCTATGTTTTCCTTGAATTACAATCACTTAACTTCACACAACTAACACAATTACATATCGTTGGGGGCGGTAGTCAAAATGCGCTGCTTAACCAACTTTGCGCCAACACCTGTGGAATTCCCGTTATTACGGGCCCTATCGAAGCATCAACATTAGGTAATGTGGGCTTACAACTCATTGCGCTAAATGAGATTGAAGATATCAGCCATTTTCGCCACTTAATAAGCCAAAACACCACTCACACCACGTTTATGCCCCAAGCGCCACTAAACAAAAATACGTGGCAATCATTTTTACAACTCATTGAAATTAAACACTAAATATTTTTATACGCGATTGACGGATAAGGAAAGTGCCATGTCTAACATTAAAGAGAGCTATCAACTTGCCAAACAACGTTTTTCACAGATAGGTGTTGATACAGAAAAAGCTATTCAGGCAATGGATGTATTACCTGTGTCTATTCATTGCTGGCAAGGTGATGACGTCTCAGGATTTGAACCTTCAAATACCGCATTAACTGGCGGCATTCAAGCAACGGGGAACTATCCGGGTAAAGCGCGTAATGCTACGGAACTACGTGCGGATATGGAAAAAGCAATGAGCCTTATTCCTGGCTCAAAAAGAGTTAATCTTCATGCCCTTTATTTAGAATCCGATACACCTGTTGAACGCAATGAAATCAAACCTGTGCATTTTGCTAATTGGGTTGAATGGGCAAAACAACAAAACATTGGGCTCGACTTTAATCCTTCGTTTTTCTCTCATCCTTTAAGCCTTGAAGCTACATTAACGCACGCCAATAAAGAGATCCGCGATTACTGGATTGGTCATACCAAAGCATGCCGTCGCATATCAGCCTATTTTGGCGAGTCACTAAATACGGCTTCGGTGATGAACATCTGGATACCTGATGGTATGAAAGACACTCCTATCGATCGCTACGCCCCAAGACAACGTCTTGTTGAAGCGCTTGATGAAGCGATTAGCGAGAAACTCTCCACTAAACATCATATTGATGCTGTCGAAAGTAAATTATTTGGTATTGGCGCTGAATCTTATACCGCAGGCTCTAGTGAGTTTTACCTTGGCTACGCCATTACTCGTCAAACCGCACTTTGTTTAGATGCAGGGCATTTTCACCCAACAGAAGTTATTTCAGACAAAATTTCTGCGGTGATGCCTTACGTTGAACGCTTACTTCTCCATGTGAGTCGCCCTGTTCGTTGGGATAGCGACCACGTTATTTTACTTGATGATGAAACTCAGGCGATCGCAAATGAAATCATCAGACATAACTTACAAAACCGTGTTCATATCGGTCTCGATTTCTTTGATGCTTCTATTAACCGTATCGCTGCTTGGGTTATTGGTACACGTAATATGAAAAAAGCATTGTTACGAGCTTTACTCGAACCAACGCCAATGTTACGACAATTAGAAATTGATGGTGATTTCACAGCTCGCCTAGCCTTATTGGAAGAACAAAAAGCACTGCCTTGGCAAGCGGTTTGGGACGAATATTGTGAACGCCAAAATGTTCCTGTTGGTGATAAGTGGTTACAAGAAGTTCGTCATTATGAAAATAGTGTTTTATCAAAAAGATAAGGTGATCACCATGCAAAAAATTCTCACATCTTGTTTTGTGCAAGGCATGATCAAAGCGACCAGTGATATGTGGTTAAAAGGCTGGGATGAACGTAATGGCGGGAATATCAGCTTACGTTTAACACCTGAGGAAGTTTTACCTTATCAAGGAGACTTTTATTCAACACCACGTTATATCGAAGTCACAGAACCCGTTAAAGAATTAGCAAATCAATATTTTATCGTAACGGGATCAGGTAAGTTTTTTCGCAACGTAGCACTAGATCCCGAAGATACCTTGGGATTAGTAAAAATTGATGAAGAAGGTCAGGGTTATCACATTATTTGGGGATTGATTAATGGTGGCGTTCCTACTTCTGAATTTGCAGCCCATTTTCAGTCACATATTACACGCTTAAAAGTTACTCAAGGGCAAAATCGCGTCATTATGCATTGCCATGCGACAAACTTAATTGCCCTTAGCTACGTACTACCGCTCGATAGTGCCACGATCACACGTCAACTTTGGGAAATGAGCACCGAATGTTTAGTTGTATTCCCAGATGGTATTGGCGTTTTCCCTTGGATGGTACCCGGAACAGATGGCATTGGGCTTGAAACAGCACGACAAATGGAAAAACATGGGCTGGTTTTATGGCCATTTCATGGCATTTTTGGCTCAGGCCCGACCCTTGATGATGCATTTGGCTTAATTGATACAGCTGAAAAATCAGCTGAAATTCTGGTTAAAGTGCTCTCTATGGGGGGAAAAAAGCAGACTATCTCTACCGAAAATCTCATTGCATTAGCTAAACGTTTTAATGTTTCTCCAATGCGCGAAGCACTGAAATAACACCTATTTCTTTGTGACAGAGTCGTTCCTTTGTCACAAAGAAAAACACAATAATAATGGTATGAGGAAAAACTCATGGGTAGTGGAATTATATTAGGCATTTTCTGGCACTTTGTCGGTGCCGCCTCCGCTGCATGTTTTTATGCTCCACTGAAAAAAGTTAAAAGATGGTCATGGGAAACCATGTGGTCTGTGGCTGGAATATTTTCTTGGATAATTTTACCTTGGACAATCAGCTACTTATTGCTCCCTGATTTTTGGTCATATTACGCGTCTTTTGGTAGTGAGATCCTATTACCTGTCTTTTTATTCGGTGCAATGTGGGGAGTGGGAAATATTGGTTACGGTCTGACAATGCGCTATTTGGGAATGTCGATGGGAATTGGTATTGCCATTGGGATCACATTAATTGTTGGCACATTAATGACACCAATTATTCAAGGTAAATTCGGCGAGCTTGTTGCTTCAACGGGAGGAAAACTGACTTTAGCTGGAGTAGCTATTGCCCTAATTGGTGTGGCTATAGTCTCTTATGCGGGACTTTTAAAAGAGCGAGCAACTGGTGTTCAAGCTGAAGAGTTTGATCTGAAAAAAGGCTTATTGTTAGCTGTGATGTGCGGTATTTTTTCTGCTGGTATGTCATTTGCGATGAGCGCAGCAGTTCCTATGCATGAAGTTGCATCACAATTAGGCGTTTCATCTCTTTATGTGGCTTTACCAAGCTATGTAGTGATTATGGGTGGCGGTGCATTAATTAACTTAGGTTACTGTTTTAGTCGCTTAATGTGTAAAAAAGATCTCTCTTTCAAACTTGATATTTCTGTCCCTAAAGCGCTCCTGATTAGTAATATCTTATTTGCCATCTTAGGTGGTGGTATGTGGTATTTCCAATTCTTCTTTTATGCGTGGGGACATGCCAATATCCCAACAGAATACGGCTTTATGAGCTGGATGCTACACATGAGTTTCTATGTTTTATGTGGTGGTATCGTCGGTTTAATATTAAAAGAGTGGAAAGATACTGGAAGAAAACCTGTACGTATTTTATCGCTAGGTTGTTTAGTGATCATTCTTGCTGCCAATATTGTGGGTTTAGGCATGGCTGCATAAACCCATTATCAGGGTTAATGTACATTAGCCCTGATATTTCCTGATAAAAATCTTATCTTAATTAAGAGGTGAACCATGATAAGAAAAGCCTTTGTGATGCAAGTTAATGCTAATTCTCATCAAGAGTATCAACAACGACATAACCCGATTTGGCAAGAACTTGAAGCAACGTTAAAAGCTCATGGTGCACATAATTATTCCATCTTTCTTGATAAAAAAAGAAACCTACTTTTTGGTTATGTGCAAATTGAGTCAGAAGTGCAATGGAATGCTGTCGCTAATACAGAAATTTGCCAAAAATGGTGGAAATACATGTCAGATGTTATGCCATCCAATCCAGATAACAGCCCTATCAGTGATAATTTACACGAAGTATTCTTTCTTAAATAACCTGTTTATTTTTGGGTGATATTTGAATAATATCGCCCATCTAATTTATTTCTTGTTATGAAAATTTTGCCGGTAATCTCTCGCAGTAATATTCATTTTTTTATGAAAGACAGATGAAAAATAATTACTATCTTCATAACCGCATTGTGCAGCAATATCACTAATTAATAAATCCGTTGTTCTTAATAACGTTGCAGCATGACATAAACGCAATTGTTGTAAATAACCGGTGACTGTCATTCCCGTATTTGATTTAAATAATCGGTATAATGAACGAGAGGCAACATGATGTTCCTGTGCAAATTCATTTAAAGAAAATGGCATTGATATGCTTTGATTTAGTCTTGTAATTAAAATATCAATCAAATGTACAGAACTTACCGGTGAATTATTGGGTTGATAGCGATAACGAGAAATCAGTAAGATAAATTGCAAGAAAAGTGATTCACATAAGTGAATTGAAATACTGTCCGGCTTACGACACTCTTTATCTATTTGTTCGATAATAGGAATAAATTGAGACAAACAAGAAGGCGGCAATTTCCATTGGCGCATTTCTTTTATTTCTGTTACTAAAGGAAGATATTTTGATATTTCTTTATTAAACAGAAGCTTTTCAGGCTTATACAATATATTAACTAATTTTAACTGATTAACTGAATAATAACCGTGCCTATCATTCGCGTTAATATAAAAAAAGTCACCACAAGTAATAGGGTAATCGTCCCCATTCCATGTATGAATGCCATTTCCAGAGAAAACTATAACTAATTCATTAAAATCATGATCATGAATAACAAAACTCTCTTGCGATTTTCTTTTTTCTATTGTGATCGTATTCTCATCACAAATAAAATAATTATTACTTTTTAGGGATAAAATAGTGTTATTCATGAGCACTCCCAAATACGTAAAAAAACATCATTGCTAGATAGTATTTTATGTGCAATAACGTAACGCTCTGGGTGTGACATTGTACTCATTTTTAAAACAGGTAGAGAAATAGGCACTATCATTAAAACCACAATTCAAGGCAATATCAGTAATACGTTCATCCGAAAAACGAATTTTATAATAAGCATCTGATAGCCTTAATTTCATTAGATAATTCTGAGGGGATAGCCCTAAATGATTTTTAATATGCCGATGGAGTGTTCGTAATGAAATATCGTACTTCTCAGCAAGAACAGCCCAATCAACAACTTCTAGATAATTCATATTTAACCAGCGTAATACTTGCATCATTTTTTGCTCATTACTTCCATCCGTTATAGTATTATATTTTCCTTCTTGTAACGTCACTAACAATTGAAAAAATAGACTTTCTTCTTCAGCAATGTCATTTCCTGTCACTTTACTTAATTTATCTATTATTTTTTGTGATTTTATAAAATTAGTTTTATTTAATAACCAATGTGAACCTTTATCTTTATTATTTACAGGAAGAAATTGATTAATATTATTTAAATATTTAAACTCTGATATAGAGCGATATAGAACATTCGTTAAATTCAAACCTGAAACATTATCAAATAAATGGTAATCCTCAGATTTAATATAACAAACAGTTCCTGGACATAATGTATAAGGTCGGCCATTAAGGACATGTAATCCAATACCTTGAGTAACAATAAATATTTCACTGAAATCATGAGTATGTTCAGGAAATATCGGTTGTGGCATCCTAGGCTCTACAGCTATAGGTTGATTTGGTGCTGAAAAATAATCTTCACTGTATAATTTCATTTAGCCCCCTTAGCATAATTATTATTTACTTTCTCAAATAATTCTTTTATTAAGAAATACTTTTGAAAAATCCGGTTGAAAAATAAAAATATAAAATAAAGTGGACTACTAGGTAAAATAATAAGAACAACTAATTCTAAGCAGTAAAAATAAAAATCACCTTTAACATTCAGACAAGAAGCATTTATTTTTGGCAAAAAATCAAAGAATAGCCTCATAAATTAATAAATTTGTGAAGTCACAGACAATTAATAATGTATTAAATCTTATTTTCTCACTTAATTAGTGCTCGATTTAACCGATATTCCCTCACCTGTATAGATGAGGGAAATGATAACAATGTGGCTTAAACGATTAAATAATCAGAATAAGATAACATCCAAGATAAAATTAACCGTTATTTTTTATTTCCTAAAAACTGCCCAAATTCTTCAATACTCGGATAAGAAGATTGTGTACCTTTTCCGGCAACACTTAAACCTGAAAACATCACCGCTTTATTTAATGCTTCTTCAATATTATTAGTGTGAACATAATAATGGGAAAAACAACCAATAAAAGCATCGCCTGCCCCACTGGTATCTATCGCATCAACTTCAATAGCAGGAATGTATTTTTCAATGTCACCATTCATCCATAATGCGCCCTTTTCACCTAATGTGACAATGACATTCTTAAAGCCTTTTTGTAGTAAAGAACAAGCGGCTTCGCGAATTTCATCCATTGTCGTGATTGGCATACCTGTCAAAATTTCAAGCTCTGTTTCATTCGGAACAAAAAAATCACAACGGGCAGCAATATCAAGATCTAATGCTTTTGAAGCAGGTGCGGGGTTAAATAACACAGGAATATGGTGTTTGTTACCAAACTCAATGGCGTGATAGACCGTTTCAAGTGGAATTTCTAATTGCAGTACAATTATTTTGCATTTTTTCAGACTATCGGTCGCTCTATCAATATCTTCTGGCGACAAATGCTGATTAGCACCTTTAACAATTAAAATGCTATTTGACGATTGGGAAGTCACAAAAATAGGTGCAACACCACTTGTTGTACCTGGTACTTTTTCAACATAACGTGTATTGATGCCATAAGATCCTAAATTCATGATGGTGTTATCCGCGAAAATATCATCGCCGACTTTTGTTAACATCATCACTTTTGAATTTAATTTAGCAGCAGCAACCGCTTGATTTGCTCCTTTACCACCACAACCAATTTTAAATGCTGGCGCCTCAAGGGTTTCCCCCTCTTTTGGCATCCTATCTATATAGGTGATCAAATCCACCATATTTGAACCAATCACTGCGATATCCATAGCGCCTCTTACTCTTATGTAAAATTTATAAATGTGAAAATAGTGACATTTTGATAGATGTATAACAGTATCATGTTATTTAAATATCATTTGTGATTGTTATCTCGTTAAAACAGCACTAATATGTTGCCAAACTAACATGAGTGATAAATAACAATCTTCTTATTAAGGAATATACAATGCGTCCATTAGCTAATTATATCGATCATACCCTTCTTGCTGCAGATACAACTGAAGCACAAATCAAGAAATTGTGTGCTGAAGCAGCTGAACACGGTTTCTTCTCTGTTTGTATTAACACTTCTTACATCCCTTTAGCAAGAACTTGCCTTGAAGGGAGCGATGTAAAAGTATGTTGTGTTATTGACTTCCCATTTGGTGCTGGTTTAACTGCAACAAAAGCATTTGAAGCCGCTGAAGCTATCCGCCAAGGCGCACAAGAAGTCGATATGGTTATAAACATCGGTATGTTAAAAAGCGGTCGTTTAGACTTCGTCAAACAAGATATTGAAGCTGTAAAAGCGGCTTGTGGTAACACAACACTGAAAGTTATTTTAGAAACTTGCTTATTAACTGACGACGAAGTACGTTTAGTTTGTGAAATGTGTCGTGAGATCCGCGTTGATTTTGTGAAAACATCAACAGGATACAGTACAATGGGCGCCACAGAACATCATGTTGCATTAATGCGTAAAACAGTAGGTGACGAAGTGGGCGTAAAAGCGTCTGGTGGTGTTCGCGATCGCCAAACAGCATTAAACATGATCAAAGCAGGTGCAACTCGTATCGGTGCTAGCGCAAGCGTCGCTATCGCAACAGATTCAGATGCGCCTGAATCAAACTACTAATTATTTAGCGTATATTTTCTTGGAGTACGCTATTCAATAACACAAGGATCCTTCGGTGATAGAGACCAAACAGCACGAACGTTTGCGCCGCCTCAGTGAATGTATTAAACGCTCAGGTCGCATACATCTTAAAGACGCCGCGAGGATCCTTGAAGTTTCTGAAATGACAATTAGGCGTGATCTTAGTTCTGACGCTGAAAATCCATTTCCAATGTCATTATTGGGTGGCTATATTGTTGCATTAGCCCAACCTCATTTTGGATTAGTTTCAACATCATCCGATATTATTACACCGGATCAAACAGAAGAACTTCATATACCCAATCTTGCCGCCGGTATGGTCTCTGAAGGTGATGTCCTTTTTTTCGATAACGGACAATTAATTCCGACACTAATTGAACTTATTCCTGATAATCTGCATTTCACAGGGATCTGTTATTCTCATCGTGTATTTTTGGCATTAAGCCAGAAGAAAAATGCCACCGTATTACTCTGCGGAGGTGAATATCGCCCTAAAAGTGATTCATTCTACAACCCTACCCAACCTTCTTATCTTGATAGTATTAATCCTAAGAAAGCCTTTATTTCAGCTGAAGGTGTTCATCTCGATTTTGGCGTTACCTGCTATAACATCGACGATCTTTATATGAAGAAAAAAGCGATGGATAAATCTATTCGTAAAATTTTACTCACCAAATATCACTATTTTGATGAAACAGCGACAGGCAACATGGGCGATTTAGCTCAGTTTGATGTTGTTATCACAGATAGAAAATTAACAGATGATTACGAAGATTATTGCCGAAAAAGCTCAGTAAAAGTGATTTATTAATTAAAAATAGAGTGCTAACTAAAATAGATAATAAAGAAAAGTTAGCCTTAAATTAAATAAATTATATTTATTCTCTTTTATAAAAATAAAGAAAATTCACACCACTTTTTAATTGCTAATGCAAAAAAAAGTGGTTACTATGCCCGCGATTTATTATTTCTTATCCATTTCACTTAACTGCAAGGAGGTATCCCATGACAACTACAAATATGAATACTCTTTGCGGACAATCTCAGAAGTAATCTTTTTTCCTTCTTTTTGCTGTCCGCCAATCAATTTATTTTTTATCCTTTACATTATATGGATTGGTATATGGACAAGTGTGTTCATTATTTATCTGATAGCGTTTGTTATATCGCATCGGATAATACTTGGATTGAAAGCAAAGCAATCCAACAATTAGAAACAACGGCTCAACTTCCTGATATGACTTATGTCGCAGGTATGCCAGATCTACATCCTGGTCGTGGTTATCCTATCGGCGCAGCCTTTTTTTCTGTTAATCGTTTTTATCCTGCCTTAGTCGGAAATGATATCGGCTGTGGTATGACGCTCTTTCAAACGGAATTTAAAAACAGCAAACTTAACTTAGATAAAGCAGAAAAACAGTTGAGTGAAATGAGTGATATCGCACCTTCAGAATGGTTAGAAGCTCATCTACCAACTGAAATGCAAAACCACTCTTTTGCTGGCTCTTTAGGCTCTATTGGTGGTGGTAATCATTTTGCTGAATTCCAACAAATCGACCAAGTGATCAATGAAACGCTTTTTGCTGAAAGTGGTATCAATAAAAAACAGTTATTGCTATTAGTCCACAGTGGCTCAAGAGGTTTAGGACAATCTATCTTACGTGCCCATACAGAACAGTTTGGTCATAAAGGACTGGCTGCTAACAGCGAAGATGCAAATGAATATTTGCAAGCTCACAATAAAGCACTTGATTATGCAAAGCTAAATCGCCGCCTTATTGGTGAAAGAATGATGCGCCAAATTCGTACTCAAGGTGAAGTTATTTCTGATGTTAATCATAATCTTGTAGAGCCTTGTGAGTTATATGGTCAACAAGGCTGGTTACATCGTAAAGGTGCAACACCAGCACATCACGATATGGTGGTTATTCCAGGTTCACGCGGTGACTACAGTTATATTGTTAAGCCCATTGTGTCTGAATTAAGCCTTCATTCATTACCGCATGGTGCAGGCAGAAAATGGATGCGTACCGAGTGTAAAGGCCGTTTATCACACCGTTTTACACCCTTACAACTTTCACGAACTGCATTAGGTAGCCGTATTATTTGTGCCAATAAACAACTGATTTATGAAGAAGCACCACAATCTTATAAATCAATTGAAACCGTGATTGAAAGTATGGTC
Organism: Proteus genomosp. 4 str. ATCC 51469; assembly: GCF_003144375.1. Taxonomy (NCBI): domain Bacteria; kingdom Pseudomonadati; phylum Pseudomonadota; class Gammaproteobacteria; order Enterobacterales; family Morganellaceae; genus Proteus; species Proteus genomosp. 4. The sequence continues at coordinate 54,172 of NZ_PENV01000007.1, read as the reverse complement.
AGCATTGGATTAATCGAAGTTATTGCACGTTTAAAACCTGTGATCACCTATAAAACAAGTGGGGAGATGGCGTAATGTTATTACAATTCACTTCCGCACAAGGCCCTGAAGAGTGCTGTTTAGCCGTTGAAAAAGCCTTAAATTACTTTTTGAAATCAACGATAAAACAGCAAGTGAACGTTACTGTTCTTGAAAAAGAACCTTCACGTCATGGCTTAAAATCTGCATTAGTATCTCTTGAAGGTGCTGATGCACAAGCTATCGCCCAACAGTGGACGGGTTCAGTACAATGGCAATGTGCAAGCACGTTACGACCACGGCATAAGCGTAAAAACTGGTTTATTGGTGTTGCCTGTTTTGAACAACCTGATGAAATTAGCGACACAGAAATTGTCTTTGAAACTATGCGTTCAAATGGCCCTGGTGGTCAGCATGTTAACAAAACAGAATCAGCGGTCAGAGCAACACATATTGCCACCGGTATTAGTGTAAAAGTGCAATCAGAACGTAGTCAGCACGCTAATAAAAAGCTCGCTAAGCAACTTATTGCATGGCATTTAGAAGCTTATATGATGAAGCAACACGCCTCATTAAATAGTCAGCGCCATATTGCTCATCATCAAGTGATCAGAGGTGATGCTACACTCTGTTTTAGTGGTAATGACTTTGTGCTTATAAGCAAATAATGTTATTAATCTAACAAAAGCAAAGCCACGATTTTTTTATCGTGGCTTTTTTAAGACAAACAGACCCTACAATAAGATTTTTTAATTTAAAAAATCAATAAAGCGTATAGTGAGTTTTAATAAATAAATCTTACAGTTAAGATATTTATTCTATTTAATTAATCTTATTTATTTTAATAACATCACACTTATTCAAATATAAACGTTATTAATACTGATTAATTAAATGGATGCTGGTGTATTTCTCATTTTAACGGTGAACGTCACAACAGCAGAAGCGACTAATGCAATTATCATAAACATAAATGCACTATCATAACTGCCACCACTCGCTTTAATTAAGAAGCCCATTACTGGTGCGGAAACAACACCAGCCATTTGGCCACCGAAGTTAACTATTCCCGAAGCACGGCCCATGATTTTATTTGGGATAGTATCCATTAAAATACCCCAGAACATTGCCATGGCGAAGAACATAAATAATGCTGAAATACACTGATATACAACAGCCATATCCGCACTTTCAACGGTATAAGTCATATATAAGAAACCTGCTGCAATCACTGCGGTAACCATATATAACCATTTACGCTGTGATTTACATTTATCAGAAACATAACCACCTAATAATGTCCCGCCAGCACCAAATAAGAATGGAATAGCAGCCATTACCCCGGTTTTAGCCAAAGAGAATTCACGAACAGTAATTAAATAGCTTGGTAACCAAGTTGAAAATCCCCAAAAGGTAATATCAAACAGAAACCAAATCGCGGCCATTTGCCATAATACAGGCATTTTTAACACATCTTTAAAAGGTACGGCTTCAACAGGTTTATCCGTTAATGTACCATCTGCCGCTAATTCATCGAGATCTTGCTGAGTAATACTTGGGTGATCTTTGGGATTATCACGAGTAAAAAAGTAGATACCTGCGGCAATTAATAAGCCCGGAATACCTAAGACAATAAAGACCATGTGCCAGCCAAAAGCCCCGATAATACTGGCTGCAACAATAACAGCTAATGCTGGCCCTAAAGTATTTACTGTTGATTGAATTGCAGTAGCACGACCACGCTCTTTAGATGGGAAATAAGTTGAGATCATTTTCCAAGAAGCGGATGGGAAACAGCCTTCGCCAATACCAAATAAGAATCGCACTGCTAACATTAACGGTAATGTAAACACCATCCCCGTTAAACTGGTAAATACTGACCACCAAGCGATACCAATTGCCATAATTTTACGCGCACCAAAACGGTCAGCTAAGAAACCACCCGGTATTTGGAATGCAGCATAACCGACAAAGAATGCACTGATGATTAAGCCTTGTTGAGTGGTATCAAGATTAAGATCACGCCCAATAAAAGGTAACGAAACGCTCATCACCATTCTATCTAAGAATGAAAGTAACCATGCTAACCAAATCAAAGATAAAACGGTGTAACGAGCTTTCCATGTTTTCTTCTGTTGAAGATCTGGAATAATATTTGAACTCATTTTCCTGTTCCTCAGGTAAGGGGAAACCATCACGGTTGAAAAACAACCGTGATAAACAGAGATAAGATTTAACGTTTAAGAGTGCTATTGTGTTGTTATGCTCTTAAAACATGACCGCTACAGGCGTAACTTTCGACTCCATTAATTAAAGCAATACGCCCATTGACCATCACCAAATCAATCCCTTCTGGGTATTGGTTTGGTTCAACAAACGTGCCTTTATCAATAATGGTTTCAGGATCAAACATCACAATGTCTGCCGCATACCCTTCTTTAATTAAACCTCTGTCGGTTAATCTAAGGACTTCCGCTGGTTTACCGGTCATTTTGCGGATAGCTTGTTCCCAAGTAAGGCATTTTTCTTCTCTGACGTATTTCCCTAAAACACGAGGGAAAGCACCAAATACACGGGGATGAGGTTTCCCTGCGCCCATTAATCCATCAGTACAGACGTTTTGTTCAGGACGACATAAGAATTTGATAACGTGCTCTTCTGTACCGTAAAAATCCACCATTCCTACCGCATTTTCTTCTTCATATAGCAGGTCAAAGGTTGCGTTATAGGGATCTTTACCTCTCAATTTGCCTAGCTCGACAAGGCTAAGCCCAACAGCATCTTGGTTTTTTTCTGTTTTAGAGCTAGTGACATAAATATTTTCTAATCCTGCGAAATCAATAAAGTTATCCCAACCTGGAATGCCTTTTTCGATATCTTCAATCATCTTTTTACGCAGTTCAGGAGAAGCTAAGCGTTCTAATAATTTCTCTGTACCTCCTGCGTGAACCCAAGGCGGTAAAATCACCCCAAGCATGGTACTGCCTGCCACATACGGATATTGGTCAAAAGAGATACGAATACCCTCTTTTTGGGCTTGCTCTAACATACCGAGCATTTCATCGATTAATCCCCAGTTTTTCTTACCACACACTTTCATATGAGAGATATGCAACCAAACACCCGATGCTTTAGCGATATCAATAAGCTCTTGAGTAGACTGAATAATATCGTCAGCTTCACTACGCTGGTGAACCACAAAAATACCATTGTGCTTCGCGGTAACCTTACAAAGTTCAATCATTTCTGCGGTATCGCCAAAGGCGCAAGGCATATAAATCAATCCTGTTGATAAACCAAATGCCCCAGCTTTTAATTCACGCTCTAAGATCTCGCACATTTTGGCGACATCTTCACGAGTAGAGGGATTACCCTCTAATCCCATTGCTTCCATTCTGATATTGCCATGAGGCACAAGGTAAGCGAGATTAGTTGCTGAGCCTCTAGCTTCCAACATCCCTAAGTAACCTTCAGTATTTTTAAAATGCCAATCAATACTGTCAGAATCTCCATCTAATCCTGCAATATTCTTACGCCATGCAGAAATATACTGTTCTGGCAATGGTGCTAACGCGACACCATCTTGCCCTAACAATTCCGTGGTGATCCCTTGACGGATCTTTGCCGATAATGCGGGATTAAGTAGTGCAGAAAGATCAGAGTGAGTATGCGTATCAATAAAACCAGGGCAGACTATCTTTCCAGTAGCATCAATTATTTGATCATTTGTTTTTGCATCACACTGACCGATTTTTATTATTTTGCCTTCATTAACCACGACATCAGCTTGAAATGCACTTGCCCCTGTTCCATCAATAACAGTGGCATTTTTAAATATTGTTTTCATTCTGTTATTTCTCCAAAGAGCATCTGGCTATTTCGCCAGATACTCTTCTAGTAAGGATTTATTTTAGTAAGAATTAAAGGTGATAAAGGCTGTTCATAATGCTGTAGTAACCGCTTGCTGCACCTTTTAGTTGTTCAATTTCGATATACTCATCAATGGTGTGCGCCAAATTTTCGCGAGATGGACCAAAACCAATAGTTTTAATGCCGGCTTCACCCGCGTAATGACTGCCATTAGTACAGAAAGAGTATTGTGTAACAGTAGGTTTAAAGCCCGACTCATGTAGCCCTGTTAAAACGCTTTGTACATAAGGATCACTCTCTTCTAATACCCAACCTGGGAAGAAACGTTCACCTTCAATAATGGCACCGGTGTAACATTTTTCAGTACCATAGGCATAAGAGACTTTAGCTTTAAAATCAGCATCTTGATTAGCCAGTTCGTCAATTGCTTTTTGTAATGGTGCGAGTACTTGTTCTTTAGTTTCACCTACTAACAAACGGCGATCATAAGTGGCTCGACAATATTCGGGTACAACCGAAGCACCAGGATAAGGTGAGGATTTTATATCCGTCAGTTCTAAGATCCCTTTTCCTAATATCGGATGAACTGGTGGCGTTAAGGTTCTGATCTTCTCGATCAGTTTTGCCATTTTATAAACAGAATTGATCCCCGCATCTGGATTAGCGGAGTGTGCTGGCTTACCGAAGGTTTCAACAACAATTTCGGCTCGACCTCGTTGACCTATTTTCAGGTTTAATTCTGAGGCTTCACCAATCACCACGTAATCGGGTTTATAGCGCTCTGAAACCAGTCTTGCTGCCACACCTTCAAAGCATTCTTCATGCACAATACAAGAGACATAAATACGGCCAGCAAAATTGCGCTGATTATCTTGGCCATAAAAACCAATTGCTGAAATCATTGCAGCCACGGCACCTTTCATATCACTAGTACCACGACCATAAATCTTGCCGTCTTTTATTTCTGCACCATAAGGTTTTTCTTTCCAATCATGCTCACTTACCGGTACAGTGTCGATATGACCATCAAAAATAAGGGTTTTTCCTGGGTGTTGGCCTATAATTCCACCAATAATATTGCCGTATTTATCAATATGAATATCGTCAAAATCATAGCTTTTCATCATCTCTTCTATGACTTTAACAACGTTACCTTCTTCACCTGAATAGCTTTTTTGTTGGATTAATAATTGGCAATTCTTAATAACTTCATCAAATCGGTTTGCTGATAACATACTTTTTCACTCCAAAAGACTTATTTGTTTTTTAAAATTGTTTGAAGCTAGGCAACTCACCATCCCACACGATATCGCGATAACGCTCAGGATCTGTGTCACCTTCAGTGCTGATCACAAGCACTCTTGCATTTTCATCTAATCCCAGCTCTTCTTTCACGCTTTGATAAACCGGTGATTGCATTAAAATAGAGAGCAACCCTGTTGTCACAGCGCCAGATTCACCAGAAATGATGTGCGGATCACCGGGTAAAGGGTTTCCTAAAATCCGCATTCCCCTAGTTGCGACGGCATCAGGGCAAGAGAAAAATGCCGCTGAATAATCGCGTAATAAATTCCAACCAATACTATTCGCTTCACCACAAGCAAGCCCCGCCATAACGGTTTGCAAATCTCCGCCAACAGGAATGGCATCCGCTTTTCCTGATACGGCAGATTGATATAAACAGTCGGCAATACATGCTTCTGCCACAATCACTTTCGGGGCTTGTTTGCCATAAGCAGCGGTTACCATGCCTTGCACCATACCCGCAAAAGAGCCCACGCCGGCTTGCACAAAAATATGCGTCGGTGGTACTTCATGTAATTGCGCGATAGATTCCAGCATTAAAGTGCCATAGCCTTGCATGATCCATAGAGGGATCTCTTCATAGCCATCCCATGCAGTATCTTGAACCACGATCCAGCCATATTTTTCAGCCATTTCCGCCGTCATTCTCACTGCATCGTCATAGTTCATATCAACGATTTCAGCGACTGCACCTTCTCGTAAAATGGCATCCAAACGCTCTTGTGATGATCCTTTTGGCATATAGACCACTGCTTTTTGCTTTAACTGTCTTGCCATCCAAGCAACACCACGTCCATGATTCCCGTCAGTGGTTGTCGCAAAAGTTACGCCATTTAACTTTTTCCTGATCTCATCACTGATCATTACCTCATAAGGTAATTCACTTATGTCCATTTCGAGGAAATCAGCAATATGGCGTGCCATCGCGTAAGCACCACCTAACGCTTTAAACGCCTTTAAACCAAAACGGAAAGATTCATCTTTGAGATATAATTCACCAACCCCAAAAGTTTTAGCTAATTGGGGTAAATGAAATAACGGTGTAGGTGCGTATCCTGGAATAGTTCGGTGAAAATCTAACGCTTTAGCTAACTCGTCATAATAAAAAGGGACAAGCTCAGCGGTTGGTTTTCGCGTAAATGAACTTTGGTTAATCAGGTACTGCAATTGCTCCTGCATGGAATTACCTCTTAATCACACTTTAAAATTCGCGATAACCCAATATCGCGATTAATCGGAATACATAGGGTTATTCCCTATATCGCAATATGTATGCCAACTCACTCAAAAAGCATCTACTAAAAACATAATTAATTGATTTTAAATATATTTATTGTTTTAGTGATTAAGGAGGAAAATTCCTGAGACAGAAAAGCTGTGATCTAGACGGTTTTATTTAGCTGATAAATTATCAATAATAAGAAACTGTGTGAGCTTTATACAAAATAAAAGCAACTAATTGATAAATAACAACTAAATAAAACATCAAAAATAGATGATGATAATTTATTATCAATAATGATAATTTTAAGGTAAGAATGTGATGCACTCATTACTTAGTACACTGCAAGATGAAATCAGCAAATATACTGATGCCATTGCGGGGATCACTGGCACTGATGTTGAAATTATTGATAACAATTTAATTCGTATTGCAGGTACAGGGCGTTACCGTTATATGCTTAATCAAGATGTCTCCAATAATGGGCATATTTATCGCCATGTGCTGCAAGTACAAAAGACTATTTTGATTGAAGATCCGAAAGAAAATAGCCTCTGCCAACTCTGTCAAAATCGCTTAACCTGCACTGAAGAGCTCGATCTTAATGCCCCTATTTTTCTGAATAACCAAGTTATTGGTGTAATCGGAATTATCTGTTCTAACCGAGAACAGAAAATGTTTTTGATGAAGCAGAAACAAGCTTTTATCACCTTTATCGAACAGTTTTCAGAAATGATCTCAAGCCGTATTTTTGAATGCCTTGAAAGGCTTCGTGAACAAGAGCGATTTGGCACTTTCCGAAATTTAATTGATGTGATGGATAGAGGCGTAATTGCTATTGATAGCCAAGGTAAAATTTGGCACGCCAATCTTTCTGCTTTGCGTTTTTTTGATTGTGAGCTTATTGGTCAGTCTCTTGATATCGATATGACGGGCGATATCCTTTATGGTGATGAAGAAGCGTGGCTGATATTAAACCAGCAACGCTATCACGTTCTGTGTAAAAAAATCACCTTTTCATCGGTTGATAATGACCAACTTACCATGGTTATCTTTCATGATGCTCGTGATTATATGACGCAGGTAAATACCTTTTCCGTTGATGAAAATCCCCACTCTCCTTTAATTGGCAACTCACAAAACATGCTTCACTTAAAAAGTATGTTAAGTAAAGTTGCCGTAAGTCATGCTAGTGTGCTTATCACAGGAGAAAGTGGCTCAGGTAAAGAAGTGGTTGCTTATACTATTCATCAACAAAGCCTACGCACAAAGCAGCCTTTTATTACTATTAACTGTGCGGCCATTCCTGAACAACTCTTAGAAAGCGAGCTTTTTGGTTACGTACGTGGCGCCTTTAGTGGTGCTGATCCAAAAGGACGTATTGGTAAATTTGAATTAGCTCATGGTGGTAGCCTATTTCTTGATGAAATTGGTGATATGCCTTTGCATTTACAAGCCAAACTTTTGCGTGTACTTCAAGAAAAAAGCATTACCCGTGTTGGCTCTAATAATCTAATTAATATTGATGTGCGTATTATTGCCGCCACAAACAAAGATCTGCGTGAAATGGTAAATAAAGGCCAATTTCGTGAAGATCTATTTTATCGTCTCAATGTTGTTCCGATCCATACACCAGCATTACGTGATCACAGAGAAGATATTGCAGAGCTAGCACAATTTTTTGCTGATGATCTGGCTTTAACCTATCAAAGGCCCTCCACGAAGATCCCCAACGTTGTTATTAACTACTTATATTCCTATGATTGGCCGGGTAATATTCGCGAGTTACGCAATGTGATTGAATATATGTATGTTATGCAAGGCGATACCGTCGATTTAAATCTCAGCCACCTTCCGCCTTACCTGTTAGAGGCTTCTCATGGTGATATTTTAGAAAAAGAAAATTTTAGTCGTGTCTATACCAAAACTAATCCCCCCCACGAACATCAAACTCAATCTTTAAACACACAAGAACTTCTCAAAACTAAAAGCTTAACATCAGAGTATCAAACCATTATGAGCATATTAGAAAAAACGGGAACAACATTGGAAGGAAAAAAGAAAGCGGCAGAAATCTTAGGAATAAGCATTGCCACTTTATATAGGAAAATGAAAATACGATAAAAAGTATTTAAGATGAAATTTTAAATATTTTTAATTTAATCAAAAGATTTAAATAAAAATGAAAGCTTTAATAAGAATTATTTCTACTAATTATTCTATCTAGATTATTAGAAACTCTTCTTTTAATGACTATCTTTTATAAAGTATTGTCATCATGATATTTTAATATTAATGCTATTTGTAACAAAATATATTTTCCATAAAGTAAATTTAAACTATCTCTCTTTCTTCCTTACATCACATAAAAAATCAACCATATGAAAAATAAGAATAAATAATTTTATTTTTATTATCTTATTAATGTTTTTTCTAAATTACATAAGAAAACTTTGTAACACTGTACATGAGACATAATTAAATAAACTACATAGAATCCACCTGTACAAAAATTGAAGTTATTTTCTACATCTAGAATTAGTATTAATTATAAAAAGCAAAGTAATAAGAGTTGATTGTGAATTTTATGATTAATACTAAAAGCTATTTTATCTAAGGTTATATTTCTATTAGAACCATCTTTTTGAATTGCTTATATCTACTGGTGCTTTTAGTTAACTTATGAGCAATAAGGGCAAACTAATCTTAGAGTAAATAGCACTTAATATGACTTATTAAACACTATTTATATCAATCACTAGAGGTCAATAATGCCTATTTTAACAAAAAAACTACTTCCAATGGCTTTCGTTATCTCAGCAATAACGGCAAGTGCAACAGTTTCTGCTGAAGAGCAAACAGGACAAATTTCTTTTACTGGTTTAATTTACGCATCAACTTGCACCATTGATATTAATGGCACTGGTTCTGACGGTAACGTCAATATGGGGCGCTATGCTACCAGTGAATTTGACGGTGCCGGTAGCGAAGTGGGCGGAACTGGCGGTAATGGTCAATTAGATATCTCTTTAATTAACTGTCCACCTCAAGGTAAAGTTAAATTAAAACTAGAGGGTAAAACAGATAGTAGTTCTAATCGAATTTTAGCATTAGATAATCCTAATGATCCTAACACCGCAAAAAATGTCGGTATTCATATTTATGATCATGATGATTTAGATGATCCTTACTATATTAATCTTACTGAAGAATATGAAATTAAAGATAATGGCGATCTTAAATCTAAAACATTATCTTTTATTGCCAAATATGTCAGCACAGATAATGACGTTGAAGCTGGTCGTGCTGATGCAACATTAAATTATACTTTGACTTATCAATAATAAATAAATGCAGGTTAATTATTATATTAGCCTGCCTCAATTAAAGAGGTGCTTATCAATGATATTAAAAAAAACGCTGTTAGGATTAGGCTTAATATTTAGTTCAATCACATCTAGCTTTGCTGGATTTGGTTTAGAAACAACACGAGTTGTTTACAATGAAAGTAATAATAATGAAGGATTTGTTGCATTTAATAGCGATAAGAATACTAATTATTTATTACAATCTTGGGTCGAAGATCTTAATGGAAAACTTACACAAGATTTTGTTATTACACCACCATTAATTAAATTAATGGCTCAACAAAAAAACACATTACAAGTTACTAAAAATACCACCTTACCTAATGATATTGAATCTATGTATTGGATCAATGTTAAATTTGTCGCACCAAGTAATGAGAACTTAGAGAATGTACTTCGCTATTCTATGACTAATAGAATTAAATTAATCTACAGACCTCAATCTCTTAAAAATGCAAATATTAATAAAGAAATCAAAGCATTAAATTGGAATATTAAAAATGAAAACCTCGTAGTATCCAATAAATCACCTTATTTTATTAATATTGGAAAGCTAATAATCGATGGTAAAGAGATTGAAAACACACCTAGTTTTCTTTTACCAAAATCAGAAACAACAATTAATGTAGGTAAAACACTTTCGAACAATAAGAAAATAGAATTATTTTATATCGATGATTTTGGAAAAAGCCTTCCAGTGGAATTCTCATTATAATAAGAGATATTATTCAATATGAAAAAGACAATGGATAATTATTTAAATAAATCGCCACTCAATTTATTTATTGTTGGCGTTTTATTCGCTTCTTTTAATACATCTGCAAACGATTATTATCCTGCTAATCTATTAAATATTGAAGGAAGTACACAGCAAGTTACCAATGAAGATCTTAATGTCTTTAGAGAAAACAGTATTGCTCCCGATCGTTATACCGTAACACTTTTTGTGAATGAAAATCGCGTATTAACTCGTGATTTTGATTTTATTCTCATGGAAGATGAGAATGGTAATAAAATATTAGCACCTCGTCTTTCCGCTGAAGAATGGTATAACGCGGGTATTGATCTCCCTCATGATGTGATTAATAAAAACAAAAATAATGATTTTATTAATCTCAACGATATTAACAATGCCAGTGGCTATCTTGATTTAAATAGAAAAAAATATATTTTAACAATACCACAGTTATATGTTAACGAAGACAGATTAAAAGAAAATGAAATAAAGAATTGGGATTCAGGTATTCCTGCATTATTAGTTAACTATGCCTTATCTTCATTCAATAGCCGTAGTCATGGTAATACAACAGACAGTTATTATGGCAATATTCAAACCCAAGTTAACTTAGGGCCTTGGCGCTTTAATAACTATTCAACCTGGACAAAGAATGAGAATGGCGATAAAAAATGGAATACGCTAAGTAATGTGATTTCTAGAGCAATCACCAGTATTAATAGTGAATTAATGATTGGTGATCTTTATTCTTCTTCACAACTGTTTGATTCAGTAAAATTTAGAGGTATTAAATTAGTTACTGATAGATTAATGACACCGACACAAAATAGAACTTATGCACCGAGTGTTTCTGGTATTGCCAATTCAGAATCTATAGTTACTATTACCCAAAATGGCCAAGTTATTTATAAACGCAGTGTACCTGCGGGGCCTTTTAATATCACTGATTATTATCCGATGAACAGTGGTGGAGATTTACATGTTAGCGTTACTGAAGCTGATGGTTCTGAGAAAAATTTCATAGTCCCCTTTTCTTCTATTGCCAATCTTGAACGAAAAGGCGAAATAAAATATAGCTTTTCGACTGGTAAATATGACGGTAACAATAGCGGTGATGGTGCTTATGTTGTCCAAACCGAAGCTTTCTATGGTTTAACCGATTATGTTACCCTTTATGGTGGTGTACTTATTGGTGAAAAATATCAATCTGTTGGTGTCGGTACAGGCGTAAATTTAGGTAGCTATGGTGCAATCACGACCGATTTACTCTACGCCCAATCTTCCACTAATCATGGCAATGATGCATTACATGGTAATGCCGTTAGAGTAAATTATTCTAAAAATATATCAGTTACAGATACAACGCTTTCGTTAGTCGGCTATCGTCATTTCGATGCCAACTTTCTTAATTTTACCCAAGCAATGGAACACAAGGACACAAAATATAATCCCAATAATGGATTAAAAAATGAATATACATTCTCCATTAATCAGCCTTTATTTTCTAATAGCGCTTCAATTAATTTAAACTCTGTTATTTATAAGTATGTCGATGGTAAAACTGTTCGCTCTTATAATGCAGGTATTAATAGCTCTATAAATAAAGTTAACTATAGCGTTTATTACACTTATTACGATGGCAGTCGCTATAACGATAAAAATAAAAACAGTCATGATTTAAGTATGAATGTTAGTATTCCATTTTCATGGAATGAAAACTACATTTGGGCTAATTACGGTATTTCGACTAATAATGATAACCAAGTCTTACAAACTGCACGTCTAAGCGGAACCTATGGTGACAAAAACCAAGCCAATTGGGATGTTTACCAAGGATATGGCAATAAAGGTGTTAATTATAGTGGTGGTTTAAATGGCTCTTATAAAGCACAAAATGCTGTCGTTAATGCAGGGTATTCATACACAGAAGATAAACAAAATATTAATTACGGCATTAGTGGAGCATTAGTCGCAACACAATATGGCGCGGTATTTACGCCCTCATTACAACAGACAAACGCATTAATATTGACCAAGGATACCTCTGGTGTAGAAGTGGTTAATGGCCAATCCATCAAAACAAACAATAGTGGATTAGCGGTTGTTTCCGGCATGTCTCCTTATCAAAAAAACAGCATTAGCGTGAATACTAATTCGATCCCGAGTAACACTGAAATTTCAAATAATATTATTAGTAATATTATTCCGACCAAGGGCGCATTAGTGTTAGCTGACTTTGATGCTAAAAAAGGATTTAAATTCCTACTGACATTACAAACACCGGATAAAAGTACCATTCCAATGGGCGCTAAAGCCGTGATTGATAATGATGATACACAATTAGTAGCAAGCTTCCATCAACTCTATTTTGTTGCCAATAAACCACAAGGCAACATTCAAGTTTCATGGACTATTCACGGTGAGCAGAAAACCTGTCACGCAACTTATGACATTAATAATAAAGCGCCAGTTAATGGTTTATATATTTTAGATACTGAGTGTAAATAAGGAAATAAAATGACTAATTTAAAAAATAAGATGAATAAATTATTATTTCTAATTTTTATTCTTAGTTTATCTTCTCTCTCATTTTACAGCCATGCGGCACCAGATTGTGTTAATAACGGCGGTATTAAACACGGCACAATGGATGCCAGAGGTGGCACAATTGAACTAAAAGGAATGGTCAAAAAAAATCAAGAGGTGGCGCGTTTTACATTTAAACGTGATGGCTCTGATGTTGCTGTTGCGGATTGCCCAGATGGTGCTGAGTTTTATGCTTATGCAACATATAGCGAGGCAAGTGGTGTAATGCCAACATATTATGGAGATATTGATGGTAGGCCCGCATATTATGTTGTACGCAATGGCCCTACAGTAGGCTTAGACGATTATGCTTATGTTCTAATCGAAAACCAATCTGGTCTTGCATTTAGAAGCCAACCTGGACAAGAAATCCCAGTTAATGCACCTAAACTTAATACCAGAGACGCCACAGTAATTGTTTACTCTACTAAAGATAATCCTAAATCACACCGTTTTACAACTCAATATATTGGCTCTATATTAATTAATCGGTTTAATTCAGGTGGTGGCACAACAGCGGTTGGTTTTAGTTATCGTCTATCGGTAAATATTATTAGTGCACCAACATCTTGTAGTGCAGAAAATACTAATCTTGAAATGAATTTGCCTAAAATGCCTATTACCGCATTTTCTGACATCGGTTTTCCTCGCGATAATCAGTATGTAGAAGATCATCTCAGAATAAACTGTACAGGTAACAGCTCTGCTAAAATTAAACTGATGGCACACAACACCACCAGTTATGATAGACAAAAAACGATTATCAAACCCGATAATGAAGGTGATAGGAATAATGCCAAAGGCATAGGCTTTGTGGTTTCATCCCCTTTAAATGATAATACGGTATTAATTAATAATCAGTTTGTAAAACTGACTGATTTAACCAGTGGGATCAATAGTGTTCCATTAAAAGCTGAATATTATCGTTATGGTGATGAGATAAAACCCGGTAAACTTAGTGCCTCTGCAAACTTTGTATTAGAGTTTAATTAAAAAGTCTTTGATAATTAAATAACCCACTATCTTTAAACAAAAAAAAACGCTATTAAATTTAATAGCGTTTTTTTAATAAATAAGAAAGAATTAAGGATAAGCAGCTATTAATACGGCTGTACCACTATAATTACCTCCACTAGCATTTGTTCCTTTTAAAATACTTTCTATTTGGATCTGCTTATATTGTCCAACTCTAGAAGTAAATTTTTGTCCTCGATTACCTGTCTCAGCATCAATCATTTGAATTTTGCTATAGATAGTTCTATTTGTACCATCGACTTTTAAAGGTAAACGTTGTTGAGGATCACCATCTTTGGTATAAAATAGTTCAAATTCAACAGGGGTTGGAATAACGTGATCACAAGAGAAATTAATTGGTCTAACAATTCGGCTTTCATACTTTTCAGCATTTAATACACCGTGATTAATAATTAAGTTTCCTCCAACATCTGTTTGACATTCTGCTGAAGAAATAATGGTACCACCAATTAATCTCATTGGCGCAGTAACTTGATCAATAGACATAAACCCTGGTAATAATCTTCTAGTGTCATTTATATCTTTTAAATTACCAAACGCCCTCGTATATCCAGCAAAATCGATAGATGGAATAACTGTTACTCCATCTATATTTTTCTTTTTAATATAAACATCTATTTCAATAGGAAGATGTTTATAAAAATCCCTCATTGGTCTATCTTTTTCTGTAGGTTTATCACAATACGGCCCTGAAGATTGAACCCAATCATAATCCATATTCAACGAGACTTTTACTGTAATAAAAGTATTATAACTTAGTTGATATGTTTTCATACCATTAATAGTAAATGGAGCTTGTGGTACATACATAAAAACACGGTGAAATGGTTTATAACTACCTGTTTTAGCATTTGGAAGATTAATAGAAACTACACCACCATCACATTTAACTGTACCTACTTTTGTAACACCATTACCATCCTTTTTATTCTCAGGTATTAAAAAGGTTTGCCCCACTTTATAAAAATAAGTCCCATTGGAGGCAATAGTTGGATTTTTAGATATTGATGCCCTTTGACTTAGGTCAACATTATAACCATATGAAGGAGATAAAGAACGAGCCGCATATACATACCCATCCGCTGAATAGCTAGATTTCGAAAAAATACAAAGCATTAAAAGTAAAGTAAAATTTATTGAGTTATATTTTCTTATAATATGTAAATAATATTTCATACCATTCCCCTAATTATAATCAACTAATAACGAAACATTAGCTGTAAAAGGTCCCATTTTAAGCTGTGTGCCAGATCGATTTGATACTAACTGAGTGCTTAGTGATATTTTCCCTGAATTACTGCTACTAAGAATTGGTGTAATACGTTCATAACGCTGAACATTAATTTTACGTTTACCACTGGTAATATCAGAAAATTCAATCCCTAATTGATCTGTTGTTGTGGCTAATACATCAATACCATTGTAAGAAAAATAACCATTATCTTTAGGAGAAAGATATAAATTCATCATTTTATTTAAGTTACAATCTTTAATTAATACATCAAAGGTTTTTGGTGGTGTTTTTACTATTGCGTTAACATCCACATTTTGAAAATCAATAAATAGCTCTTTGGCTCCTTTAGCATCCGTCACTGTACATGCAGGATTAATTAGTGTCGCATTAACTGTAATATGGATTTCAGCTGATGAAATAGGTACATATAATAAGCCAATAGTTAGCGCTAGTATTATTTTTTTCATTATCGCCTCCTATTGATAATCAATATTAAATGTAATGGTCGATGAAAATGCACCTTCTTTTAAATCCCCTGTAACAGGTGGACGTGCATAAACCTTAAAATTCAATAAATTTTGCTCATTTTGACCTGTCACTAAAACACGAGCCATATCAATTTTTTCATTAAATTTAATGACTGTATCATTGTTATCCAGTAGACCTAATAAAACATTAGAGCCACCTTCTGTTTTTAAATAGCTAGTACCTTTATCTGTTACAAGAGTATTACTATTTAATTTTATTGAAATTGTTTTATTTAAATCACTCACATAACAATCAACAATCGGTATAGAAAAATCGACAGGTTGAGAACGTCCGTATTCATAAAGATATTTACTACTAATTTTATTAAGCTGAACCTCTAAGTTATAAGGTGATTCAGGGAGCTTACATCCTGTAGAAACTAGATTTCCCATAAAAGAAATATCTAATGAACCACCTGCATAGCTATAAGTGGAGAGGCTACATAATGGCAATAGTAGATAAATCAATTTATTCATAATATATCTCCATCAGATAGCTATGAGCACCTAATTCTCGCGCTTCAAATTGCAATGCATTTCTACCATTTTGTAATGAAAATTTATGCTTTGATAAAACACGATCATACTCAATAAAAGATAAATTAATCGGTGTCGGTGCCGTCATATTTTTAACAGTCTGTGGAGAAAAAGAATTACCCATACCACATTCAGATAAATTCGCTGTAATTAAAAAAGCGTCATAACTTAGAAATTTATTTTTTGGACGATAACTTTTTATTTTGTAGTCAATAAAATCACAAGGCGAACTGACAAGATTAGCAGTGACATAAATATAACCACTGCTTTTATTATTATATGCGCTTTCTATCGTCTCAGTAGAATTTAATAAAGGTTTTGTTTCAATAGTAATTATTTTGGCATAGGCATAACTCCCAGATAATAAAATTATCATAGATAAACAGCTATTTTTTAGATAACGAAATTTCTGGGAATTCATATTCTATTCCTTATGTTACATTTCTTTTGCTACTGTGCATTTAGCTTGTTCACACTTAAATTGCAGCGTCGGTTTTCCGCCGTAATCATTAATAATGGTCATATAGGGAACATTCGTTTTAGATACAGCGAATTCATGATCGGATTTAGGAGGGATCATCACAACGCTAAAGGCACCTGTTTCAGATGCTTTTTGTGTTGAAGCCAATCCAATCACAGTTAAATAAAAAGGTGTCACGTTATTCACGGTATACCCTTTCGCTGACGGTGTTAATGTCACATTATGGAACCACATGCTGTCTGCTTGTGACAGAATTTCTGCTGGACGATAAAACAGTTTTACTCGACTTTGTAATGCAATTTGTAAAACGTTCGCTTCTTCAGATTTAGGTGGAACTTCACGTAAGTTATAGTAAAAAACAGTCTCTCTATCTTTTGGTAATGATGCGATAGAAGGTGTCGTACTAATTTGTACGATACTTGATGATTTAGGATCTAGACGCTGGATCGGTGGCGTCGCAATTAATGGTCCTGTTGTTAATTTTTTCTCATTAGCATCATCAATCCATGTTTGTGCTAAATAAGGAAGTGTTGGATTATCATTACGAATAGTAATGTTAATCGATTTTTCAGTTCCAGGAAAAATCACTCTCGTTCTATCTAGTGTTACTGCACTTTGAGCAACACTAGAGATCCCCATTAATGAGATGAAAAGAGTGGAAATAACAGTTTTATTAAATTCTTTTTTCATTTACGGTTAACCTTATTAGCATCACTTACATGGCATTAATAGCATTTGTGTTTTTGGATCAATGGTTTCAGGTAAATTAATGGTGCAACGCTTTTCATTTCCCCAGAAGACGCCCAGTTCTTCATTTTCAGCAACACCAACTACCCAAGCTATACCTTCGTCTCCAACAATACCTAATTCCACATTATCTTTATTACGAATACTTGCCCCAAATGGTGGATGTTTACCATCACTCATCTTAACTGTGGCAAATAGCTTATAGCCTTTAATTACTTTCATTTGACGATAACCAATTGCACCTCTTGTTAAAGTGACATCTGTCATCGTATCAATCGCGTCATAGTTATCCGGTAATGCACTCACATCAATCGCTGCTGATGAACTACGGAAACTAGTAACACTAGGTATAACAGCTAATCCAAATGCGTTAGTTTTTACTGATTCACCTTCAATCGGAACACCCGCTATCCCCGGAGTTTCAATAAGTAAGCGCGTATCCCCATAAGCAGGTTGATGAAGCACCAGACCATGAGATGTTCCTGTTAAACCACCAGAAAGTGTTCCGCTTAAACTTTTATATTGACTAGGTACATAACTTGCACTTGCTGCAAGGTTTGCAAGACTCATATCTTTACTGACATAACCACTAAATGAAGATTCTGAATCGACTTCTTTTCCATGTGTTAAGCCTGCATTCATACTGTAGCTTAAACCTTCATCATATCCACTATAGCCCACGTTATGGTTGTAACGTCCTTTTCCATCTGTTTTTGTATATTGTTCAGAGAAAGTCAGGTTTCCACCTTGATCGAAAGGCACAGATACATACAAACTTAACGTATCATCATTCACGCCTTCACGCTGAGAGCGAAAAGCTGAGAGTGTTAAGTTAATATCGCGGATCTTCACTTTAGATAAAGAGAATCGCGTATTTGCATAAATACCATATTGCGTTTGAGAGCGACTATTCCAGAAAGTATTATGTTGATAATTAAGCGATAATGAGAAATTATCAAAATATTTATTTAAATAAATTTGGTAACTTTCTTTTGGAGAATAAGCATCCTGCCCAGTTCTTCGCTCTTCCATAGCTTGACTTAAGGTACGATAGTCTTCATCCGTAAAACGATAACCAGCAAAGGTAATATTGGTTTTTACTTCATCAAATGATTTCGAGTAGTTCACACGATATGAACGACCTTGTTTATCACTCTCTGATAATTTGGCAAATGATTGGTTGATATCAAAAGAGAGCGCACCAAACATAGAAAGGTCACGCCCAACACCAACCGCAACAGATTGATAGTGTTGAGATAATTGGCTACCACCATATAAGCTCCATGCATTACTCACACCATAGGAAATTTCACCACCAATTGCAGTATCACCCGTTAATCTATGATCTTCATAACGTGATTTCCCCCCCACTAATTTATAGCGGATTTGCCCAGGGCGAGTTAAGTAAGGCAGTGTTGCAGTAGAAATAGTAAACTTACGTTCTTCACCATTATCTTCACGAATTGTGACATCTAGCTGCCCTTGGATAGAGCTATCCAAGGTCTGAATTCTAAATGGTCCAGGTGGAACCGTTGTTTCTAAAATAATACGATCTTGGCTTTTAACAATAATGGTCGCATTTGTTTTTGCTACACCAACAATTTCTGGCGCATAGCCCACCAACTTAGGTGGTAACATGCGATCGTCACTTTCTAAGGTGATACCAGTGTATTGCCAAGCATCAAATAATTGTGAATAAAAGTAGTTTTCACCAACAGTTAATGTCGCGGCCAACGCTTTAATAGAACGATAAGCATAGAAACGATTGAAATCAAAATTATGTGATTCATGTTTATCACTGCTATTTCCGCCGTTTTCTTTTTGGTAACTCATACTATAGTCACTACGAAAACGCCAAACGCCCATATTAAAACCACTGGTACCATTCATAGATGCATAAACAGATTTAGAACCTGAATTATATTTAGCACCGCTGAGTGATAACGTGTAATCAATAAATGCACCTACAATACCTTCTTCCCAACGCGAAGGAGGTACCCATGAAGGATCTGAATATTGTAACCACGTTTGTGGAACCGTTAGTTTAAGCGCGAGTGCAGGCAAATCAAATGTTAAATTTGTCCCAGTTAATGGGGATAGATCTAAACATTGGCCATCATGGTGTGTTAGAACTTTTTTTTCTGCTTCTTCTGTTAACCCTAATTTTTCAAGATTATTACTAGGTACACAGACCGTATTAAATATATTTTCTGAAGATGCTGTTTTTTCAATTGGATAAACAGAGACTTTTTGACTAGGACCGATCCTTTCACCATTACTAAAAATAGTAAGATGGTAATCCCCTGGCATAATATAACCAGCACTATTAAATTGGCTGATATCAATATTTGCAGCATCGGAAGCATCAAGAATATCTGTATTAAATTCGACAGAATAAGCATAGAAGCACGGTGACATTGTGAGTAATAAAACTACTTTTGCCATATTTTTTGAAATTAGCATATTCATTCACCGTGATAATGTGATCAAAAAAATAAATTTATTATCTATTTATAATCGATTGAAAAATACACAAATGCAGAGTGTTTTCCTGCTTCTATTATTTGATTAGTAAAAGCAAATTCAATTTGATAATTTAATATAGGTTCTCTTTTTGCATCTTTAGTATGATATATAAGATGATCAATATAATAAGGCTTATTAGGGGTAATTATATTCTCATCTTCATCTAAAATATAAAAACCTAATCCATTAGAGCTTCCAGACATCGAAAATATAGAATCATTATTAGCTTCTAATCCATTAAATTGAATATTTAATGCTTTCCTATCTGTATCACTATATTGACTAACACAACTCGATAATCTTATATAAAATTTCTTTCTTAAATTTTCTCTCTTTACTTTATTATCAATAGCAGATAGCGATATATCTCCAAATTGGATATATTGGTAACGATCTTCCATTTCAATAGAGCAAGGCGATGCTATAATTGAGCCAACTAATGATGCATTACCTTTGAGAACTTTGGGTTTTACCACGTCATCAAAAGCAAAAGAGACTGATGATACAAAAAATAGTACTCCCATCGTATTTAAAATAGTCAGATACTTATTTTTATTAAATTTCATCATCTCATTACCATTATTTAAATATGTATAGGGGAAAATCCCCTATACATATATTGGTGCATTATTCGTATGAAATACGGAAGTCAGCGATAGCAGAGAATTCGCCTTCTTTAACTTCTTTAGATGCATCAACAGCTTTAGCTAAAGCAGTGAATTCAAGTACGTTAGTACCTTGTTTGTTACGCATTTTAGCTAAGATATCAGTAGCTTCACCAAATTTGTAAGTATCGATAGCGATACCAACGTTGTTAGCTTTAGTTCTGTCAGTTGCTAACAGTGTATTTGTTGCATCTGCATATGAACGTCCGTCAAATTGGATTTTCATAGTTTTAACAGGTAACCACTCGCCATTTTCGTCTTTTTTGAATTTGTCGAAGTTACATTGTTCTAATTTAATAGTGAATGCTCTTTCTCTTTCATTACCTTGCTCTAAGAACACACGAGAAATTTCACCAAATTTAACTGTTTGATTTAAACTTTCGTCAGCGATGTTACATGGAGAATCAACAACTGAACCAACGAAGTTAACTACGCCATTATTATCAGCAATAGAACCGAATGATGCTAAAGATAATGCAACTGCAGCGCCAACGATGCTTAATTTCTTAAATGTCATTATGTATACCTCAAAAGTAAGTTAATATCTGACTAACGTCATTTTTTTAAAATAGTAGAGCTTATCTTTATTAGATTAAGATATTTAAAAAAACTTAATCTAATTACCTAGATATTATTAATGGAATAATTAATTTATATTTTTAATTACTCCACCAAATTTCGTTACACACATACTATAGCTTGAAATATTTCTTTTCAATTTGTAAAAGAACTTAAGATTAAATAAAAAATAGTAATGATTTTTAATAAAATATAGGGATAAAAGATCAAATAACATCAAAAAACGATCAATAACAAGTGTAATAAACTAAAAAACAAATTAGGATAATCTGTATATGAACGGAAGATTTATTTATTAATACTCGTATTAGGATTAAAAACGACATTATTTACCATAAATTAAGACTATTCTTGGTCATTGATATTCAATAAGAAACAGCAAAATTACACGTAAAACACGTAAAATACACACATATTTAATTTCACAAACAAATTTGAAACAAATAATAAACAAAATGCGCGATGGGTATATATCAATAATTACATTTAATACCACTAACCCAGACAACGATTTAAATCAAAAAAATAATTTTAGAATTATTATCTAATAAATATCATTATTAGGTCTTTATTCGTCTATCTAAAATAGAAGATCAACATAATTGTATGGTTATATTTTTACGTATGATTAAATTAAGTATCATTACCTAACTATTTACAATCTCTTTTTTCAGATAACAGAATATTAACTGTTAAGAACAAGTAACAAAAACACATTTTATTCACAATTAACATAGATATACATAACTCAATTTAATATATTGAATTTCACTTAAATTAATCTATTTTTATTAAATGAAGTTCATTATCTTGATGTTATAAAAATAAACACCAAAAATAAAATATCTGGTAAATACTTATTTTTAGAATGAGAACGTAATTGTTTTTTATATTTTGCATAAATAATATTATCTATATTTCCTTCATAACCATTATTATCTTAATTCGATATGTATTAAACAATAATAGAAAAAAAGTAAATTTCTTCTCTCTGATAAGCTTTTCATAATCACAGGTAGGTTTGTACTATTCACTAACTGAGTAGTATGAATTGGCTAGCTATATTATAAGTAGAGTTATAATCAATTAAGCTTCTCTGTGTTGTATTGCGCACAATAGCTGTCACGCATTGTTATAATGGAGTCGCAATATCAAACTACCTGCCGTATCTATGCCTTTAATGGACCTAGGATAATGTAAGTTTTCAGTTCAGCCCACTCCCGTTGTCCTAAAGACTTTTAAGGGCTCGACAGCTATCTCCTTCTGACCACTTTTTATTAGTCACGAGGCCATCACAGAGAAGCTTGTCGAATGTATTAAATTCTTTTTCTGTTCTTCTTTAGCTTGATACAGTGAGTGATCTGTTTTAATAAAACAGATCACTTTAATAATGGAATCTAATCCAATTATTTAGGTGTTAAATGAAAAAATGAACAAACAATATTTACACCACTGAGTTTAAGCAAGAGGCGGTCGTATTAGTCACCGAGCAAGGTTATACCGAAGGAATTGGTAAACCATCCTGCTTTGATAAAAATTGAATATGGTATTGATGTTGCTGCCAACGGCATATTCTTGACTTGAGGAAAGCTAACAATGGTGTTAGTGCAATGGCAAGGCACCAAGGCACCAAGGCAACCATAACGGATATACAGATGTGATTAGAAATGCTTTAGATAGAATAGATCTTAAATCATCTAAAGAAGTTATATCGCAACAAGTAGCTAATATACAAGATATAGCTAAAAAAGGCATAATAAATGGGAATATAATTAGATCTAAAGATATGTATAACACACAAATATTTGGTAAGGATGTTAGCCAAATAGGAAGGCAAAGAGTGTTTGATTGTTGGAGTAAAATATTAGGGTGATATCGATGCATGAAACAATAGATTTTTATATGGAGCCAATGCTTTTTTTAAAAGCTCTAATTTTCTTTCTGGATCTTCTGATAAATTAGAAGAATATGAAATTATAGAAGATAAAGAAAATGCTATAAAACTCCTTTTTGATCAGAATGTTTCAAGTCCATATGCAATTTGGAGCGATTTTTTTTCTGATCTCATATCTGAATTTTATCTTCATGAGAATTATAAAAAGGCAGATAAAAATATTCTTGACAGAACAAAGCTGTCAACTGAAGACTATGTAAAGGAAAATATTAGGAAAAGAAAATTATATCTCATGAGAAAGAAGCAAGGATTAGCTGACAATATCGAATATGATTCATTTTTAGAAGAAGTTAGTGATGAGTGTCATCATATGCTAAGTATGGTTAGTATTTATCGATATTTATTTTCTTTTAATGAGAGTTCTAAATTAGAAGAAATATTCTCCATATTTAAAAAAGGTTTTATGCCATGTGGTGTTACTAAGGATAAAAAAATAGTCGTTTTTAATCCAATGGTATTAAAACAATAGTTGGTATAGAAGCAATATCTACTGCCCGCAATTATATTTATATGGAAAACCAATATTTCTGTTATTCGCCTTTTTTAACAACATTAACAGAGGCGGTAAAAAAGAGAAAAGCAGAAGGATATCATTTATCCCTGTATTTATTTGTAGTGACAAATACCACGGTACTTGAAGAAATGAAAGTGGGAAGTTTTACTATATACTAAAAAAATTAAAGTACCTTGATTTGTGTCCTAATTTTTTTAAGAAAGACAAATTATCTGAAGATAAAAAAATGAAATGATAGAAAAAAGAATACCGGACTTAAATACGATTATTTGTACGTTAGTGTCGACTAATCCAGATATAACTCATAAATCTCTTTGGCAACTGACTTATGTTCATAGCAAAGTATTAATGATGGATGATGTCTTTATGACATTAGGATCGAGCAATATTAATTATCGCAGTATGCGATTTGATAGCGAATTAAATATTAATATACAAGATACCGATTCCGTAGGAATAATTAAACAAATGCGAGAATTTTTATGGCGACTTCATTCGGGAGTAAGCCTAAATGATTTTGGAATAGTATTTGGTAAATGGAATAAAATCATTGATATAAATAAAGAAAATAAAAAAGAAGGAAAAAACGTTACCAAAACAATCATTAATTTAATTTTTAGATGAGAATACCTCATGGAAAAAACAAGAGTAATAAAATCCAATATTATTATTTTATTTATTACTGTAATGCTGGTGCAAATTTCAGGCTGTGGAGCGAAAAAACAAACGCATGATAACCTTAAAAACTTTCAATTTACCTGTGTACATGAAAAAGATGTTTTTCCACCATTAGATCCGCAAGCAGACAATTGGTTTAAACAGGCGGTGCAATTAAGCGAACAGGATAAACCCAATTTTAATCAAATCGTTTAGCGATGAACTATTTGGTTGTTGATGAAAATTACTCGCAAGCTTTATTTTATTATCAAGAGGCAGTTAAACAAGGAGATCCCCAAAGTGCTTATAATTTATCAGGAGCATTTAAAACGAGTGATCCTAATAATAGCTTGGATTATTTAGGACAGGAAATCGACTTAGAACGATCTCGCCGTTATGCTTTGATTAGTGATGAAATAGATGCCCCCCAACGCCAAATTCCCCGATATCGATAAAATCGTCCCTCTTCCTCCTGCTGAACTGCCCGAATGGGATGGTACTTTTGAATATCAAAAATAGACTCAAAATCAATAATAGGGTTTAGGCTAAATATAAAAAAGACGCTCTTAGCGTCTAATTTTTGGTGCGAAGGCCGGACTCGCTTTTAATAGGCAATACATTGTTTTTGTTTGTTATAAATTTAAAGATAAATTTTTGTATACTTAAATGTATACTCAGTGAATTAGACTGTATTTACTATCATTGTCCTATTTCTTACTATGAAATAAAAGAAAGAATATAACTTTCTGTTTTAATTCCTTTTCTCAATAGATTAGAGCGCATAATTTTGTAGCCACATTAAGAATACAAACATTGCCGCCATTAACCCTGAAAATGCTTTTTTAGGTGCAAATATATTAACCAACTTAGCAAAATTTATTATTAAAACTACAATTATAATGTTGAGCAGCAAGATAGGAATAAATATACCCCATGCAAACACATATTGAACAATTATCATTCCTAATAATATTGCACTAATCATAAAGGCTAGAGTCCAAATTTCTACATTAAGATCTTTAGAAAAACCGAGTTGCTCTAACAAATTTAGCAAAGGTTCTGAAAATCGACCCAATAATGAAACTTCAGACTGAGATTCTAAAAACGCTAAAAAAAATGGAGATACCACTATCAACAACACAATCCTGAGGTTACCTGCAACCATCTTTTTATGTTGAAAGCACCATGAAACCCCCCACAAGCCAAGAAGGCTTATACAAAAGCCTATAGTAAAAATAAAAGTGTATCGTTCATTATTTAAAGCTAAATAATTGCCTATCAAAAGAAGTAAAAAGAAAACCAAAACCATATACCCATAAATTTTTTTTAAAAATTCCACCCCATCCTTAACGTTAGTTTCTTTAACCTTTTCGTTAACTCTCCCATAACCATCTTCTAGTAAAATTAAAAATGCATCAAATTTAGGATTTTGACGTGCCATATTTCCAAGACAATAAATACCAACTATTACTTGAAGTATGAATACAATAGCTTTTAACATCTCGACCTCTAAAAATTAACACATTGAATGATTTGATTATATGGTTAATAACTCAGCTTTTAAGTTGTGGAATAGTTGCTCTCTAGTTTTAAATAATTCATTAAGTAGGCAAATACACATTGAATCAAGCTATTGCCTACATATTGGAAGTGACAATTAATCACTTAAAAAACATCATTTATAGGTATAAACCCACACTTTATATACAATCCATCTTTGTGTTCTATCACAAAATTCTATCCATCCCCCCTTTATGTGACGAAACTTAATACCATTACTATATGCAGTACGTAATATAGCTCCTTCTGGTGTTTTTGAATCATAGAGATTTGGATTTTTAATAAAATCACAGATGATTACTCGGTCAATATGAATTTTGTCCATAAACTTTCCCTTCATAAAGGATAACTATTTAAAATTAGGCTAAAAAGATTAACAACCAAAGAACATCAATCGTACATTTAGCATCACATCAAAGTATTCAAAGAAAATCCACAGCATTTATCTTATTTACAAAAAATGCTCATACATCTTTTCCGTCATCACCCACAGTGCCTTATTCAACTTGATATCCCCATCAATGCCATTCACTGAACGAGTACGAGCGCGTTTACCTTTGGCATTTCTACCTGATAATCCGCCTTTGATTAAATTCTCCTGCAAGCGTTGGTACACTGTCCAAAGATCATCTTTCTTATCTTCCCATCGGCGAGGCTGTAAAACCTGTTCCTCGGTAATCGGTTGATGTTCTTCACCAAAGCGATACGTTAAAGCTGCTTGAGCCAAAGCTTGTTGTGCTGGTGGTGGTAATAGAAGAGATTGCATCTTTTCTCGCTTTTCAGCGACAGCATCAAACGTTTCTAGTATTTCATAAGCCCCTTCAATCACTTTATCTACGACATTACCTTTGTGCGGTACACGTACTTCACCAAAGGTGTCTCCGCACACTAAACCATTTTGACACACCGCTCTAAATAACCCCGGTAACATTTGATAACTGCTTGAACCATCATGGCTATTAAGTAAGATAATTTCAGGCACTTGTATTCCTGTAATTTGGTCATGTCGACGTAGGCGTAACATATGCTTAGTATGCTCTCGACGACTGGTATCACGTACACGAGTCTGACAGGCAAAGAACGGGTAGAAACCTTCCTTTTGAAGACTATCCAATAAGGTAATGGTTGGTATGTAAGTGTATCGGTCACTTCTGGATTCGTGTTTTTCTTCAGAGAAAACACTCGGTACAGTACGGAATAATTCTTCAATGGTTAACGGGCGGTCACGACGGATCACATTCGCCGCACCAAAGCGAGAGGCTAAACGAGTCATAGGAATTCCTTTAAAATTAATTAAATAAGATAAGTTAAAATAGAAGAGTAAATTTAGAGGGAATTAATCGATTAAATGAAAGATGGTAGAACTTTCAGGATGTTGAATAGCGTAGTCACGAAGTTGGTAGAAATGCTCAACCAATAACTCACTTTCTGTTCTAAATGACCATTGGCTATACAGCATCAAGCACACAGCTACTCCAGCCGCTTCAGGGCTTAGTACCGCTTCATTGCCATTGTGCATATTGAACAGCGTTAATGTTTCATGATCCAAGTCAGGATAAATAAATACGCCACCGTTGGGTAAGGTGCAGTATTCCCAATAGCCGCCTGTGTACTCATCACAGAACTGCCCCATAATAGTAAATATTACTACTTCAAACGTGGCGAAACCTTTAACTGTGCCAAAGTGGCTTTGCCAGAAATCGAGCCTTTCTGACACAGATACTTTATTGACTTGAATATATTCAAAACCATCTTTAGCTAACATTGTTGAATTCATTATGTATTTCCTTCAAATAAAGACAAATAAGCTTGTCGGATAACCGACAAGCTTATTCATTGAAATAGAAAAGAGTTAAATCTAGGAATGAGTATGTGAAAATAAATACATCAGATTGGTAGATGAGTTATGAGCGAATATATCTCCACTCTTTTGAACAAGACACACTTGAGCCTTTCACTATGCATTGACTAAATAACACATGACCGACATAAGGTTGAGACTTAAGCCCTACCATTTCGTTTGATAATAACTGTTTTGTACTTGTATCATAAATATCAAGGCCACAAAGATAATTACGAGAGTCATACTGCCCACAGGAATTAACAGCTTTAATCTCCCCTATACGATAGTAAGTTCTTTCCTCCCCACTACAACCTTTATAGAGAACTATAATCCCAAATACGGAAAACAATATTATTAAGGTTTTTGAATACTCTTTTAATTTATTTAGTACATTTGAAAATATCATAGTTATATTCCATTAATTAATATAAAGAAAAATAGGTATTAATAATCAATACCTTTCATTGTTCGTTGAAAACTATCGAAATAAGGTAATCCTTGAATAAAATCATCTTCCTGTGATAACTGACAGATATCTTGTCGTCGACAACTCATTATTTCTGTAATGTGAACAGTTTGGATCTTATCCAAAGGAATAACGACTAATCTCAGTACAATGCACGCAATGAGATACCAATGGGCACCTTGAAGAACTAGCCGATAAGGTGTGAGTTGTAGCCATTCGCTATCTGTCTGCTGGATACGAATATCAACAGTTGACGTAATCGCAGTAATAATGCGATAAAAACATTCAGCGCTGGTGGGGTGAGTCTCAATGGAAGTGTGCCAAGCTAAGCAAGGGTAATGAATATCACTATTAAGCAGGTGATTTACAGCCTTACGTGTTAACCCCGGAAAATAACGAGATAACCCTACTTTTTGTAGAAAGGTAAAAATATCGGGTGGACGCCAAGCTGTTAAACGCCCAGATAAACGATATCCTTCTTTATCTGAAACTAAATCAAGATGAGATAATCGCTGATTAAAATCTCGTTGAAGAGTTCTTTCTGACACACCAAATTCATCAGAGAGTGCTTTTAGAGATAATGTTTCCCCCGCTAATAACCGACTAATGATTAGCGATAACCGCATAGCTAAGCGGTCATGGCGAGCTTCATTTCCCTGCATATCCCTCATCTCCTGTGCCATATCAAACAAGCCTCAGTATAAGAAATGCATCAGACAGGTTATGTCGTAATTTAAAATTAAATGAAAAGATTTTTCAGAAATTAAAATCGCTAATATATTGATTTATAAGTATATTAAATCCATTCACTTCAGATTTTTTAAGAACGACACACCCTGTCGAGTCACATTGAACGATATATGTACAAAACATACTATTTGAAGGAAATTTGCTTTATTTTAATAACGCTAAAATAACCATCGCCATAATGAAGTTACTGCATCAACTAAGATGCCTTTTGTTTTCACCAATACAGTTTTTAGTAACGTGGATAATGAAAGTTCATGAATTAAAGAATCAACAGTTTCTGTTACACTTTGGCCAAAATTCTGTCGAGCAATATATTCAACAGGCTCAGTTCGATATTTCCGTTGTAGCTGACTAACTACACTGCTACTAGCGTGTGAAGGTAATGCTGATATCAATGCTTCAGCAAACAAATTCAATTGATAAGATTCTTTCGCTGAAATAGCAATAACAGGATGGAGAGGTGAAAAAGTATGCTGAACAATAGCGACTTTCTGTTGTAGATTCTGATGTTGCATAGCTGAAGGTTTACAATGCTCTGTATCCCATTCTCGACAAGGTTCAATTTTGTCTGCTTGATTTAAAACAAAAAGAAACTGTGTTTTATCATAACCACATTGCTCTGTTAGAAATCGATACGTTATTTCATCAGATAACCATGCTCGTTCATCTGCCCTCAATACCCAAATAATTAAATCAAGTCTAGGTAACAGTTGTTTATATTGAACCAGATAAACCTCATCGCTTGCGATACTTTCACCAATACCCGGTAAATCTACGAAAGTTAATGTTCGTGTGCTTAACTGCATTTCAAAATATTTAGCTTCATGTGTACCACTGTGAATATCACTCACTGGGGAAATATTGGCTTGAAATAAGGCATTACATAGACTGGATTTACCGACACCTGTTTTACCCATTAAACCAATGGTAGGAGAATAGTGAATTAGGGTATTTAATTTACTTTCTATATAAGTGTGTAGATATGAGAGGGATTGAGGAAGTACTTTAGTTAATGTGGTAGAAATAAGGTTTGATTTTGACATAAATTAATTATCTCCTTGTGTAATAACAAAGAGATAATATAGATTTCATTTTATATGAAATTTAAATTTATCGTATAAATATTAAATTCTCTTCAATTTTTCTATGCTTACTACAATGTTATCTGAATTTAATTCTATCAACATGTTATCTTTATATTTACTCTTAATACACTCATCTATTATACAAGGATCTAAAGGTGATTTAAGTACCGGGCAAAAATATCCACCATACTGAGTGTGAATAAAACAAAAGCTTTCATTAAATAAATTTTTTTTATAAAGATTAAATGGTATAAAAATATCTCTATATCTTAAATATTTGACTTTTAAAAAATCAAAGAATAAAAATCCTTTTATGCTAAAATCAATAAAGAAACGACTCCAATGTATTGTAATATTAAAATTTAATATTTCTTCATTATTTATCTCATCTTCTCCAGAGATATCAGCGCTATGAATATTTACTATTACTTTTTTAAATACAATCAAACTAAAAACTTTTTCTTTTTCTTTTTCTTTTTCTTTTTCTTTTAAGAAGATAGCTTTTTTTAACTCTTCCTTTAAAAGATCATGTAGATATTTATTGTTTTTTATCTTTGAAATATATTCATCAGTCTTATTTTTATAAGATCTTATTTTTTCAAAATCATTACCAATGATATGTTTTGATGGTATTTTTATTTTTAGTGGAGATATATCTCTTACACTTCGTATTCTCATTAATTGAATAGCAATTGAAATGTAATCTGATTTTTCTTCATCTTCCTTATTTTCATTTTTATATTTCTCCTCTAGTGCTAAGTTAATTAAATCTGTATTTGAAATACCATATACTTCCTTTTTTTTATTTAAATAATTAATAATTTTTTGATCTTTAATAGTAATCAATTTTCTCGTTATTTTTTTATTCATACATCCTCATCACTACAATCATAATAAACCCTTAATTGATATATAATATTACAAAGCATATGTTTCAAATACTTATAAACATCAACTAGACTACCAATCTTGTAAATATAATGCAAATAGTATAAGGATTTGAAGTAACAACGTCAGAGTAAAACAAACGAGAGAATCCCAATAAATAGGGTATCCCATACGGATAAAAGTATGTTGGTATAGTATTATATATATCTAACATACCTACAGATAGACTATTACATCGCAATGTAGTATTAGAATTATATTACTACCCTTAGTTTAAAGATAATGAAACGAAAAAAAATAACAATCTAGAAAAAATAAATTAATACGTATCTCTACAATCTATGAAATCTCATGACTAAAAGGTGCGTACATGAAAATAAATATTCATTTAACCAATCCAAAAATGACCTCGGTAAACTTAAAAATCAAAGAGAAGATAATTAAGACGTTAGACTCTGTGTTAGAACAATCTTCCAGAAATTTTATCGTTAGGATAGATCTAAGGTTTCCTCTAAAGGTTAAACATAAAAACGACTCCCGTGTTATATCTCGATTCTTTGAATCATTAAAATCAAAACTAAAAGCTCACGAAAAACGGAACAAAAAAGATAAAAAAAGAATATATCCTAATAAACTAAAATATGTTTGGGTCAGAGAAATTGGTCCTATTAATAAACATCAGCATTATCATTGTGTCTTATTTTTTAATAAAGATGCTTTCTTTTCTCTCGGTAGTTTTGAAGATACATATAACCTTTACTCAATGATTAACTCAGCTTGGTTTAGCGCAATAGGTATTGATAGAATTACTTCAGGCTTAGTCCATTATGTGCCTTTTGAAATAAAGTATTTAAATAAAAAAGATCCAGAATTTAAAGAAAAAAAGAATAAATGGATTGATTTTTTAACCTATTTAGCTAAGGACTTTAGCAAACCTTATAACGATGGGCATAGAGTGGTGGGATGCAGTCGATAATTAATTACTGGAGATGGAATGTCATGAACAGAAGTGATATCAATTTTATTTATTGAATATCACTTCTGACTTTATCCATTAAAGACAGGATTATTCATCATGACAAGTTCAATGCCTTCACCTATATCTCTTCTTGATAATCAGTTTATTGATATGAAATTTATAACTCAATTAACAGGTCTAACAGATAAATGGTTTTATAAACTTATTCAAGATGGTGAGTTTCCAAGACCAATTAAATTCGGGCGTAGTTCACGGTGGCTTAAAAGTGAAGTTGAAAGTTGGTTACAAATTCGCATTAAAGAATCGCGCGCTTAATTCTCAATTTACTAAGCCTCTCTTCTTTTAGAATTCGTCACATAATCAATTAACTATATAACAGGCGGTCAACGGCTTAGTTTCGGGCGCTTGTTATAAAGGGAGGATTCTCGTTAGGATAGCCATCCTTTTTATCCACTGTTCTAATATTTTTCTTAACATGATGGCTATTAATTCATTTCCTGATATATAAGATATAAACTTATACCTTATATCCTAAAGTAGGAGCTATCTCTATCACTACTAATATTAAAGCTTATCGTCACCATCCTTAATAAAAGATATTTAGTAGGGCAAAAAATACCAGCATAGGAATATCCATAACAACACAGTACAATATGCAAACTCTAGCAAGGTAGTTATATATCTCAGCTATTTTTATTAAATTGATTTTTAAGGATAATTTAGTGATTCAGAACCCTAAACGTTCAACAGACTTAACACTTGGTAAAACGTGTTGGTATGATTACTATGCAGGGTATTCACATTCCTTCGTAAAGAGTGTGTTAGATTTAACAGACTTATCCCCACAATCAATAATATTAGATCCATGGAATGGAACAGGTACGACAACTTTAGCTAGTTCATTAGCAGGCTATAAATCTATCGGTGCTGATTTAAATCCCGTGATGGTTGTAATCGCAAAGGCTAGGTTAGCCTCCCATGGCGAAACCGAAAATGCAATAAACAACGGCTTAGCGTTAACAAAAAGGTACAAAACTAAACTAATTGAAAATGACCCATTAACTCAATGGATTACTATAAAATCAGTTGAGTTAATAAGAAAAATTGAACTATTTATACTAAAAGGAAAAAGTTTTAATTCTTTATCAGAAAAAGTTACAGCATTATCAAATACTCAATGTATACAATACGTTGCACTTTTTAATACAGTTCGTGGGTTGTTAGAGGCATTTATCCCTACTAATCCAACATGGATTAAGAAAGCAAAAGATGATAGCAACAAAATAGAAATCAATTGGCAAAAAATTAAAACACTATTTATTTTTAATCTTCAACAGATTTGCAGTGAAGTTAAAAATAGCTCTACTAAAGCTTGCTATTCCTTAAAAGTTGCTAGCTCAACAAAATTACCTCTAGAGAACTGCTCTGTCGATTTGATCCTATCTTCACCTCCTTATTGTACTAGAATTGATTACGCTGTCGCCACACTACCAGAATTATCAATCTTGTCAGTTAATGGCGAAAAAGAGATAGATGTAATACGTAGAGCTTTGATGGGAACAACAACAGTTCCCAAATTAGTACCAGATAACTTGAGCTTCGGTTCTATCTGTGATGATTTTTTAAGTAAAGTAAAAAATCATGACTCTAGGGCGTCTTCAACATATTACTATAAGAATTCATTTCAATATTTTAATAATTTATATTTATCCATAAAAGAAATAACAAGAGTGTTAAAACCTGGTGGAAAGTGTTTTCTTGTTGTTCAAGACTCCTATTATAAAGATATACACTGTGATCTCGCTGCTATTATTGTTGATATGTTTCTCTTAAATGGTGGCTTACACGTTCAATCTCATGAGTTTCGTAGTAAAAATAATATGGCTAACATTAATACTAAAAGTAAAAAATATAGAGCTAAAACTAAAGCAATTGAAACTGTTATTGAACTAATAAAAATAAGGTGACTTATGCAAAATGAAGAACTTTTAAAAGAACTTGAAAGAAAAATGGAAAAGGTTCACACATCGAGCCTTGATATATCTTTTAATGAACTTCTGGATATGTATATAGATGGAGAATTAGATATTAAGCCTGAATATCAAAGACTCTTCCGATGGAGCGAAGGCGCTCGTTCGAGGTTCATTGAATCTTTACTTTTAGAGATGCCCGTTCCACCTATTTATGTTGTAGAAGATGAAGATGGTTCTTATCAATTAATCGACGGATTACAACGCTTTTCCTCATACTTACATCTGAGAGGTCAACTTGATGCTCCTAATTTACCAAACCCAGTAGCCAAGGGAGATATTCTAAGACTTCAGGATTGTGATATTGTCCAAGAACTCAATGGATTTACCTATGAAGAGCTTCCTCTGTCACTAAAAATTCGTCTAAAACGAGCCTTTGTTCGAGTTGAAGTAGTAAGAAAAGGTAGTGATAATAAATTTCGTTACCATATGTTTAAACGGCTTAACACAGGGGGAGAAGAACTAACACAACAACAAATACGTAATTGTACTATTAGAATGCTTTCCCCTACTTTTATTGATTTTATACGTGAACTAAGTCAAACCGAAGATTTTTCTAATTGTATTAGTCGCATTTCAGATATACAAAAATTGGGTTCTTTCGATCAAGAACTTGCTTTACGATATTTTGCTTTAAAAAACTGGCAAGACAAATTCGTACATGATCTTGCTGATTTTTTAACCGAATATATGGAAGTAGTTTCTGACCCTGAATCAGTAAATACCGTTTTCGATTATCAGCAGGAAAAAGATAATTTTATGAAAACGTTTAAAATATTAAATTTAACTTTAGGGGATAAAATTTTTGGGCGGTGGGGTGCAAATGGAGCACAAGCAAACTTTGCAGTTTATCAATTTGAATCCATCTGCATTGGGATACAATGTGTAATTAATAATATAGATCCTGATAACACAGAGCATATAATTTTAATAAAAGCAGCATTAGAAGAGTTAAAACAGAATGATGAGTTCGTCAGCCAAACAACAGGGGGAGGCAAAAACTCAAGAGGTTCTTTGACTAGAAGAATCGATGTTGCTAAAAGTCAATTTTCGGCTATTAAATTATGACATTAGAAGAGTTTCAAACTGAATTAGAGCTTGAAAAACAGTGGAGGGAAGATGACATTCGTTTTTTCCATAACCTTCAAGCTACTCTTGAAAAAATAGAGGATAGAGAACGTCTGCGTCGTTCTATCGTAGGAATGTTGTATGCCCATATTGAAGGTTTTGTGTACTTCTCTTTTAACTTATACCTTAATTCGATAAATAAGTTAGAATTAAAATGTAAAGATGTAAAGCCTGCTATTGCAGCAGCCTCTCTTAATAAAGAATTTGTAGCCTTAAAAAATCCCGAGAAAAAAAATCCCCTTTTTAAGCGCCACCTTCCTGAAGATACCAAACTACATCAAACCTGTCGTGAAATAGATTTCTTGGAAAATTTTTATACTATTCAAGAACAGAAAGTTAAAATTCCTAGAGATTATATAAATACGGAAAATAATATTGGCCCAAATGTACTACGAAAGTTATTATACCAGATGGGATTAGATTACAATGACTTAGATGGAATAAGTATTGAGCTATCCCAATTACTAAACATTAGAAATGATATAGCTCATGGTAAATCGAAGGCAGGAATAGAAGATAAAGACTACAATAATTTCAAAGATTGTTTTAACACTATATTTTCGCGACTTTCAAATTTGCTAGTTAACTCTTTTTCTAATAAAGATTTTTTACTTGCTGGCTAGTGAATATAATCTATAGAAAGAGTAAGTCATCTTTACAATCATGGCTAAAGATGACTTATAATTATCAAAAGTTCACACTAACCACATTATCCAAGCTCCCCTCCAACTCATCCATGTAACCCACATATCGCTGCATTATTTCTCTGTACCCATCCACATACTGAACATGGTTATACATGCCACGGATCGTGTTCTTATCGATATGTGTGAGCCGGGTAAGTTATAAAACCTTCCTCATGCAAGATAGTACCCGTCTTGTAGCAGAAATCATGCCCTGTTTGTCTTCCCTCATACCCAAACAATTAAATAACCTGATTTACGCTTTCTTGACTAACCAGCTTTTGATGAGCATTTAGTAAAGTATGCAAAACTGTATCTGCAAACTTCACTCTATCTCATTGCCTAAATTCGCAAAACTAAACGGAGAAATTTCTTTCTCCCTATTCACATCCAAATAATCCGCCCACCACTGCACCATCAGCCGTCTTTCCTCAATATGTTCTGCCTTATGAATATAAGCCGCACGCACTGAGTTGCGTTCTTGGTGGCTCATCTGCCTTTCTACTGCATCCTTCGACCACAAGCCTGACTCAATCAACGAACTACATGCCATCGTTCTGAAACCATGTCCACAGACTTCCGTCTTAGTGTCATAACCCATCACACGTAATGCATTGTTTACCGTGTTTTCACTCATCGGTTTTCTAGCGTTATGATCGCCTATAAAGATCAGCTCATGGTTACCACTGAATTGATAAATCTGTTTTAAGATCTCAATGGCTTGTCGACTTAAAGGAACTAAATGGGTAGTACGCATTTTTGATCCACGATGTGAATGCTTAACCCCTTCTATCGCTTCGCGTTCTGCGGGGATCGTCCACATCGCATTGTCAAAATCGATTTCATCCCAACGAGCGAAACGCAATTCACTGGAACGAATAAAGACTAACAAGGTAAGTTTGACAGCAAGTTTAGTTAAAGGTCTTCCTTTATAATCATCAATACGTTGTAAGAACTCAGGTAGGCGTTTAAGTTCTAAGGCTGCTCTGTGGACTCGTTTGCCTGTGGCAACTGCGCCCGCCATATCTTGTGCCGGGTTATAATCTATCAAACCACTTTGTACGGCATAACGCATAATAGCTGTCACACGTTGTTGTAAACGTGCAGCCACCTCAAGACGTCCAGACATCTCTACGTCTTTAATCGGTTCGAGGAGATCGCGAGTTTTTAGTTCAGCAATATTACGTTTACCAATAGCAGCAAAGATATTGTCCTCAAGACTTTTGAGGACTCGATGGCTATGCCCTTCAGACCACTTCTTATTCGTTGCATGCCAATCGCGCGCAACTTTCTCAAAGGTATTGAATTCCTTTTGCTGTTCTTCCTTTAATTCTTTCTTGAGTTCGCGTGGGTCGATGCCTAGAGCAACTTGCTTTCTGGCAGCATCCCTTCTTTCTCTTGCATCCGCTAAGGAGATTTCAGGGTATACACCAAAGGCCATTAAATGTTGTTTACCGCCAAAGCGAAAACGGAAGCGCCAATATTTAGAACCATTAGGGTGAATATAAAGAAATAAGCCATCACTGTCTGTCAGTGTATAAGCTTTCTCGTCTGGTTTAGCTGCACGAACTTTCGTATCGGTTAATGCCATATTCTTTGTCCTCTCACCTTTGAGCAAGCATATACTCTAAATAATTCGAATTACATGTAGGCGGCAAGCAAGTGAAGATAGCCGAGGAGCATAGATGACTATGTGACTCGGATAGCTGAACGAAGCCAACAACCATGTAATTCGAAGCATGACGAGTATACATTCATTATCGAAGCGACGTATATACTCAGTTATATACTCACTCGGAGGTTGATGTGGGTTGAGTTAAGTTGACATGCATTGACTGAAAACGCGAGGAAAGCCTTATAGAACTGGGATTTTAGATACAAAAAAAGACGTCTATTGACGTCCATTGATGTTCATTGATGTTCTTATGGTGCCGAAGGCCGGACTCGAACCGGCACACCCGAAGGCGGTTGATTTTGAATCAACTGCGTCTACCAATTTCGCCACTCCGGCACTGAAGTGTGTCTGGAAAACCCGCTCATTATACTTGCATGGTGAACCCTCGCAACAATTATTGTTAGTTTTCAGCTTGATTGGCGAAAAAAAGTGCATTTATGTTGTTGCATTGCCATTAAAGTACAATTGTTGTGTTGTTCAAAAACCACCGTTGTATAGGTTTAAGCCGCATTATATCAATCATCAAAATTCTTGAGGCAATTTTACCTAGTTTTTATTTATTTCTATTCTTTTTATATATTTCATCTTTTATTTTATTCTCATTTATTTAAGAAATAAATTAATAGTAAATATATTTACTCTCTATAGTAATATCTTTTTTCCATTAAAATAATTTTTGAATCATTATTATCTTACACAATCGATATATTATAATTTATATAGCGATAAATAAAAAAAGGATCAAAACTTGGGTTAGTGTTTTGATCCAACAGTACTGCTAATAGAGGGCTTAATTTTATTTTAATGACTATAAGTTATTTTTATAGCGTCATTGCCCTTTTCTTCCCTGGTGTGAGGAAGAAGGTAGTTATATTTTAATATGATAAATAAACTTCTTTATCGGTACTACATTTTATTGATATAAAGGTACTTATTATTAAATTAACAAACTTACTTTTAAAACAAAGGGGTACATAATTACTATAACGAAAGTTCTACTATCTAATATAAAGGTACTTCTTTACTACTACAACGAAGGTACAGCTATCTAATATCAAGGTATTTACAACTAAATTAACAAACTTACTTTTAAAACAAAGGTATACATAACTACTATAACGAAAGTTCTACTATCTAATATAAAGGTACTTCTTTACTACTATAACGAAGGTACAGCTATCTAATATCAAGGTATTTACAACTAAATTAACAAACTTACTTTTAAAATAAAGGTATTACTATTTAATATAATGGTGTTGAAAAATTACTACTAATATATAACTTATTTATTATTTAAGAGGCTATTTTATAATATGCCTTCTTATTGCTTCGCTCTATTATTGCTGTGTTATCTTTGCTCTGTAACGCTTATATTCTCAGTCTCTCGACTTGATGAAACTATAATAAGTTTAATTTCATGTTCCCACAATCACTAAATTATTACAAAATATGACACACTCTTATATTATCTTTATAAAAAACCACAAATATTATCTAAAAGTGACACTATACAAATTATAGCACCAATAAAATCAAGCTATAAGAGATATAACACCATTCATTAACATTTTCTTGATATACACATTTTAACTTAATAATAAAGAAAAACTAATAATAGAGTAAAAATGTACGATAAACGAAGGAGATTGTAACTTAACGGTAATACTTATCTCATTTTTAGATGAGAAATAGCAGGGAATTATCTTTTTATGATGTAGTTTTTCTTTACTATCTTTATATCAGAGACAATTTGACACATTTAATGCCAACTTTCTGATAACTGGCACTTGCACTGATAGACATTCTTATTTCTGATAATATAATCAAAATTTGGTTTAAATCGGATTAGAAGGCGGTGTTATGGGCATTGTTGGCTGGATTATAACGGGTATATTTGTTGGTATTATCTTGGGTGCCGTATTAAAAATGATAAAGAAAAAATAGCGCGATAAGAAAGGCACCAATTTAAAACATAAGCCACTTATGTTGATCGCACTCCTTTCACCTCACTGACTTCTGTTGAAAGTAAAAATGAAAAAACATTTTCTAAAATATCTTATGATCCCAGTCGCTTTGCTGACATTGAATGCCTGTAGCCAGCATTCATCACTACCACCAGCAACGCAACCTTCTATGTTAAATCAGCAGAATAATAATGTACCTGAACTTACACAATGGCCTACAGCATTAAGCCCTAATGTGAGTAATGCGCGGGTGTTGTTTGATAAATATGCTTCTCAGATCTATCAAAAGAGTAACCCTCAAGGCATGGTTATTGTCATGATCAATAATTCTCAAACCTTGAATCATGCTTTTGGGACAACAACGCCTGAAAGTCGCAATGCACCATCAATGAATTCGCTTATTCGTATTGCTTCAATAACAAAATTAATGACCAGTGAAGTCATGCTTAAACTACAAGATGATGGGAAATTATTAGTTACTGATCCATTACAGAAATACAATTACTATGGTGTTGATATCCCATTAGTGAGTGCTCAATCACCTATCCGCCTTTATCATTTAGCCAGTCATACCAGTGGTTTTCCACGAGAACAACCTGGTGGAAAATGGGGAAGACCTGTTTTTATTTGGCCAACTCATGGCGACCGTTGGAACTGGTTAAAAAAAGCAACATTAACATCACCTGCGGGTAATCAAGCTGCGTATTCAAATTTAGCGTATGACTTATTAGCAGATGCCTTAGTGAAAGCATCCGGTAAAAGTTATCCGCAACTCCTAAAACAATATGTTACTCAACCTGCAGGAATGACCAATACCACATTGACGCCAACACCTGCACAATGCCAACGATTATTAGTCGGATATAAACCAAGCCCATGTTCTGACACAATAGCAGCGGCAGGAAGTGGTGGTGTGTACTCAACACCTGCAGATATGCAACGTTGGATGCAAGGCTTTTTGACCTCTCATAATGCCATGCGAAAAGCAACGGCAAGTAAAGAGCAGTCTGTCTATTTTCCTCGTAATCGGCTCTCTTCAATAGAGGGAATGGATGTTGCAGGTCGTGCCGATGGTGTAGGTTTAGGTTGGGTTTATATGGCTCCAGCCAATGGAATTCCGGCTATCTACCAAAAAACTGGTGGTGGCGGTGGATTTAATACCTATATGGCAACAATACCTGAATTAAATATTGGTGTATTTGTTGTGATCACTCGTAAACCAAATGGCACTAAGTTTAGTGAAGTGACCCAAGGCACTAATGCTCTTGTTCGCGCACTAGCAAAAGATTTTTATCAGTGAACACATCCCCCGATAGAAACAAAAAGCGCCTTGTTAGGCGCTTTTTGTTTTTTCTGGCTGCAGTGGATATTACCTAACGATTACGCCTCATCAATAACCATAGACTTAACGTTAGGAATAATATTCCTGGCACTAATGCTGCAATCACAGCAGGTATGCCATAAACCAGACTTAATCGTCCTGAAACTTCATTGACGATATAAAACAGGAAGCCAAAAGAGATACCCGTTAGAACTCTTAATCCCATTGGCACAGTACGTAATGGACCAAAGATAAATGACAATGCCATCAACATCATTACTGCAACAGAGACTGGTGCAAAGATTTTTTTCCAGAAATTCAGCTCATAGTTTGCTGATTCTTGTCCACTCTGTTTGAGGTATTTAACATATTGATAGAGCCCACTAATCGATAATGCATCAGGATCTAAGGCCACAACGCTCAATTTTTCTGGCGTTAATCGGGTTGGCCATTCAAGTGATACCTGTTTTTTACCTGTGATTTTTTGTGGATCGGTTAAATCTGACTGTTCGACTTGTTTTAACATCCACGTTTTTTTATCAACATCATAGGTTGCACTTGATGCATAACGCACAGTTTCTAGTTTTCTATCATTATTAAAATCATAGAGTGTGATGCCTTGCATCTCATTTTGGCTCTTTATTCGGTTGATATGAATAAATTGATTGCCATCTTTAGCCCACATACCACGGTTAGTGGAAACTAAAGAGTTACCCATGATTTTTTCAGCGCGATAGTTACGTGCATATTGTTCACCTTGTGGTGCTCCCCATTCGCCAATCAGGACTGTCAACAGTACTAATGGGATAGCAGTTTTCATCACAGAGCCTGCGATTTGCAAACGTGTAAAACCAGATGCCTGCATCACCACCAGCTCACTGCGTGTTGCCAATGCGCCTAACCCTAATAATGCACCGAGTAACGCAGCCATGGGGAAGAAGATCTGCACATCTTTAAGGATATTTAAGATCGCATAAATACCCGCATCAAGTGTGGTGAAATCCCCTTGCCCTACTTTACGGAGTTGATCGACAAATTTGATAATGCCAGATAGAGAAACCAGCAAAAATAGTGTCATCAAAATCGACTGTAAAATAGTACGCCCGATATATCTATCTAATACACCAAACATCAGGCAACTCCTTTCTTAAAGCGAGCACGGAATTTACGCATAGGCAAGGTATCCCAAATATTCAATAAGATAGCTAAGCCAAGATAAACGCCATTAACACTCCACATCGCAATGAGAGGGTCAACTTTTCCTTTTTCGCCATTAGAATGTAGCGAGCTTTGTAATAAGAAAAAGACCAGATAAAGCAACATTGCGGGTAACATACTTAATACGCGACCTTGGCGTGGGTTCACCTCACTTAAAGGCACCACCATCACAGCCATAATGACAACAGAGAAAATCAAAGTTAATCGCCAATGGAATTCAGCGATAGATTCTGTTTCATTAGAATGCCAAAGTTCCGTCATCGTTTTTTGTTCTACACGATTACTGCTAATGGTAGATTCGCGATGCCCGATAACAGCTTGGTAGTCATTAAAATCGGTGATACGAAAATCACGCAATACAGCCGTACCTTCATAGCGAGTTCCCTCACTGAGCACAACAATCTGATTTCCGTTAGGCAATTCCTTGGTATAACCTTTATCTGCCACCACAACCGACGGACGCTGATCTTGCGTTGGACGTAACTGTGCGAGGAACACATCTTGGAATTGGTTACCTTTTACGCTACCTAGATAAAGTACCATATTACGGTCACTGGACATTTTGAATTGCCCTTCCATCAAGGCCGCCAAGCTTGGGTTTGCCTTGGCATCTTCAAGCACTTGCTCTTGATGCGCTGATGACCATGGAATAAGCCAAATGACATTCCCTGCGGCTAATGCGCTAGTCAGCAATGAAAGCAATAGTGCTGCTTGCACTAATGCTTTTTTACCTATCCCGCACGCATTCATGACGGTTATCTCACTTTCAACATAAAGTTTGCTGTAAGTCATCAGAAGCCCAAGAAAGAGGCTTAATGGAAGAATAAGCTGTGCCATCTCTGGAATTCCCAGCCACAGCAGAGAAACCACGAGGTTTGTAGGAATGTTACCTTCTACAGCAGCCCCTAAAATTTCAACCAGTTTCTGGCTAAAAAAGATAAGCATCAGGATAAACAAGATGGCTATCTGGCTTTTAAGGGTTTCCCGAGCTAAATATCGAATTATAATCACGCTAGTTATGCCTGTGAAAACTTGTCTTTTTGCAGGAAAATCGCTAACTTCGTTGTATATCTATCATTTGTGCATCTCAGTTAGACATTCTTGCAGCCCAAATGATATCAAAACATGCTATAAACAGGTTCCCAATA
This sequence comes from Proteus genomosp. 4 str. ATCC 51469, assembly GCF_003144375.1. Lineage (NCBI taxonomy): Bacteria > Pseudomonadati > Pseudomonadota > Gammaproteobacteria > Enterobacterales > Morganellaceae > Proteus > Proteus genomosp. 4. Next base: position 10,873 of record NZ_PENV01000007.1, on the reverse strand, counting down.
AGAACAAGCTTATAAGTTAGCTAAATTAGTTGTGTTCAATTAATGCATTTAGCTTAACATAAAAAGTAAACTTTCTATGGGGTAGATTAATGCGGATCACTATTCTAAACGATACTTTCCGTTTTTGTCTTTAATATTCAGGAGAACGCATGGAGTTTAATGTAAAAAGCGGCAGCCCAGAGAAACAACGCAGCGCTTGTATTATCGTGGGGGTGTTTGAGCCTCGTCGTTTATCTCCGATCGCGGAGCAACTTGATAAAATCAGTGATGGCTATATCAGCGCCTTATTACGCCGAGGTGAGCTGGAAGGCAAAGTTGGACAATCATTGCTGTTACATCATGTACCTAATGTTCTCTCTGAGCGCGTTTTACTGATCGGTTGCGGTAAAGAGCGTGAGTTGGATGAACGTCAATATAAACAAATCATTCAAAAAACTATTAATACGCTCAATGAAACTGGCTCAATGGAAGCGGTCTGCTTTCTTACTGAGTTGCATGTTAAAGGTCGTAATAATTACTGGAAAGTACGTCAAGCGGTTGAGACTGCAAAAGATTGCCTCTATACCTTTGATCAACTAAAGAGCAATAAGACAGAATTACGTCGCCCATTACGTAAGATGGTCTTTAATGTTCCTACTCGTCGTGAACTACCTAGTGGTGAACGTGCCATTGCTCATGGTTTAGCTATCGCATCAGGTATTAAAGCATGTAAAGATTTAGCAAACATGCCACCAAATATCTGTAATGCCGCTTATTTAGCTTCTCAAGCGCGTCAATTGGCAGACTCCTCTTCAAATGTTTCTACGCGAGTTATTGGCGAAGAGCAAATGAAAGAGCTGAACATGAACGCTTACCTTGCGGTAGGTCAGGGCTCTCAAAATGAATCTTTAATGTCTATCATTGAGTACAAAGGCAGTAAAGATCCTGAAGCTCGCCCAATCGTATTAGTTGGTAAAGGGCTGACATTTGACTCGGGTGGTATTTCTATCAAACCTGCTGATGGCATGGATGAGATGAAATATGACATGTGTGGTGCTGCAACAGTCTATGGCGTGATGCGTGTGGTTGCAGAACTACAATTACCGATTAACGTTATTGGTGTACTTGCGGGTTGTGAAAATATGCCGGGTGGAAAAGCCTATCGCCCTGGTGATATCTTAACAACTATGTCCGGCCAAACCGTTGAAGTATTAAACACTGATGCTGAAGGCCGCTTAGTTCTATGTGATACGTTAACTTATGTTGAGCGCTTTGAACCTGAGTTAGTTGTCGATATTGCAACATTAACAGGTGCATGTATGGTGGCTTTAGGGCATCACTACAGCGGATTAATGTCTAATCATAATCCGTTAGCACATGAGTTAATGAATGCATCAGAGCAAGCGGGCGATCGCGCTTGGCGTTTACCATTAGGCGATGAGTTCTATGAACAAATCGAATCTAACTTTGCTGACTTAGCAAATACAGGTGGTCGTTTAGGCGGTGCAATTACTGCAGGTTGTTTCTTAGCGCGTTTTGCGACGAAATATAACTGGGCTCACTTAGATATTGCAGGTACAGCATGGCGTTCTGGTAAAGCCAAAGGCGCAACAGGTCGTCCTGTTTCTTTACTGTCTCAGTTCTTACTTAATCGCGCGGGTTTGAATAGCGACGAGTAATACCGCATAATTATCAGGGTTAAGGTATTACCCTATTATTATGGTAAATAGAGCAGACTCCAAGAAGGGTATTGCAACGCAATACCCTTCTGTTATCGGGATATCATGAAAAACGCCACGTTTTATTTAATGGAACACCCATCAATACACGATGATTTACAGGCTCACGAGTGGCTTGCCTGTCAACTTACCGCTGAACATTGGCGCTTAGGCAAACGTATTTTGTTGGTTTGTGAGTCTCAGGCTCAAGCTGAATTGCTTGATGAGGCATTATGGGCAAGAGAACCTCATCAGTTTGTTCCTCATAATCTTGCAGGTGAAGGCCCTCGTTATGGCTCTCCTGTTGAATTATGTTGGCCTGGAAAACGTGGTAATGCGCCTCGTGATCTCTTGATTAATTTGCAATCGCAATTCGTAGACTTTGCCACAGCTTTCCATGAAGTGATAGACTTTGTACCTATTGATGAACAATTGAAACAGTTGGCGCGTGAACGATATAAAATTTATCGTAGCGTCGGCTTTACTTTGACAATGGCTACGCCGCCAACCTATTGAATACGTAAAAAATATGGAAAATAAATCCGCACCGAAAGAGCCATCGCTCGACACAACTTATAACCCAGCAGAGATTGAACAACCTCTGTATCAGCATTGGGAAAAAAACGGCTACTTTAAAGCCAATGGCGATACAACAAAAGAAAGCTTCTGTATCGTGATCCCACCGCCAAACGTCACAGGTAGCCTACATATGGGCCATGCTTTCCAGCAGACCATTATGGATACCATGATCCGTTATCAGCGCATGCAAGGTAAAAACACCTTATGGCAGTCAGGGACTGACCATGCGGGTATCGCGACTCAAATGGTCGTTGAGCGTAAAATTGCCGCTGAAGAAGGTAAAAATCGTCATGACTATGGTCGTGATGCGTTTATCGACAAAATTTGGGAATGGAAAGCTGAATCAGGTGGCAATATTTCTAACCAAATGCGTCGTTTAGGTAACTCTGTTGATTGGGAACGTGAACGTTTCACCATGGATGAGGGTTTATCTAAAGCCGTTAAAGAAGCTTTTGTGCGTTTACATAAAGAAGATCTTATCTACCGTGGTAAACGCCTTGTTAACTGGGACCCTAAATTACACACAGCGATTTCTGATCTTGAAGTTGAAAACCGTGAAGTTAAAGGTTCAATGTGGCACCTGCGTTATCCTTTAGCGGATGGGGCAAAAACAGCTGAAGGTAAGGATTACCTCATTGTTGCAACAACTCGCCCAGAAACCATGTTAGGTGATACTGGTGTTGCGGTTAACCCTGAAGATCCTCGCTATAAAGATTTAATTGGCAAAGAAATTATTCTACCAATCGTCAACCGCCGTATTCCTATCTTAGCGGACGAACACGCGGATATGGAAAAAGGGACGGGTTGCGTAAAAATCACCCCTGCTCATGACTTTAATGACTATGAAGTTGGACGTCGTCATCAATTACCAATGATTAATATCATGGATTTTGACGGCAATATCCGTGTTAGCGCAGAAGTATTAGACACCAACGGTGTTGAATCTGACATTTATAGCACTGAAATTCCAGAAGCCTACCAAGGCATGGAACGTTTCGCAGCACGTAAAGCTATGGTCGCTGAATTTGAGCGTTTAGGCTTATTAGAAGAGATCAAACCTCACGATTTAACCGTACCTTACGGCGACCGTGGTGGCGTGGTTATCGAGCCTTTACTAACAGACCAATGGTATGTTCGCGCAGCACCTTTAGCGAAACCCGCAGTTGAAGCTGTTAAAAATGGCGATATCCAATTTGTACCAAAACAGTACGAAAATATGTACTTCTCATGGATGAATGATATCCAAGATTGGTGTATTTCTCGTCAACTGTGGTGGGGTCACCGTATCCCTGCTTGGTACGACAATGAAGGTAATGTCTATGTCGGTCGTGACGAAGAAGAAGTTCGTCGTGAAAACAATATCGCCGCTGATATCGCATTACGCCAAGATGATGACGTACTGGATACGTGGTTCTCATCTGCACTGTGGACATTCTCAACATTAGGTTGGCCTGAAAATACCGAAGCACTGAAAACATTCCATCCAACGAATGTATTAGTCAGTGGATTCGATATCATTTTCTTCTGGATCGCTCGCATGATCATGATGACCATGCACTTTATCAAAGATGAAGACGGTAAACCGCAAGTTCCATTTAATACGGTTTATATGACAGGTCTTATTCGTGATGAAGAAGGCCAGAAGATGTCAAAATCCAAAGGTAACGTACTTGATCCTCTGGATATGATCGACGGTATTTCATTAGAGAACCTGTTAGAAAAACGTACTGGCAATATGATGCAGCCACAAATGGCTGAAAAAATTGCTAAACGTACTAGCAAAGAGTTCCCAGAAGGTATTGAAGCACACGGTACAGATGCCCTGCGTTTTACCCTAGCCGCATTAGCTTCAACTGGTCGCGATATTAACTGGGATATGAAACGTCTATCAGGCTACCGTAACTTCTGTAACAAGCTGTGGAACGCAAGCCGCTTTGTTCTGATGAATACGGAAGATCAAGATTGTGGTTACCAAGGTGGTGAGATGACATTCTCACTGGCTGACCGTTGGATCTTAGCTGAATTTAACAATACCGTTAAAGCCTATCGTGAAGCGTTAGACAACTATCGTTTCGATATCGCGGCGGGTATTTTATATGAGTTCACTTGGAACCAATTCTGTGACTGGTATCTTGAGTTATCAAAACCTGCGGTACACAAAGGTAATGACGCACAAAAACGCGCAGCACGTCATACTCTGATTGAAGTGCTAGAAGGCTTACTGCGTCTTGCTCATCCAATCATTCCATTTATCACAGAGACAATTTGGCAACGAGTGAAGGAAGTTAAAGGCATTGAAGGTGAAACCATCATGCTACAAGCTTTCCCTGAATTCGATGCTTCACTGGTGGATGAACAAGCACTGAACGATCTGGAGTGGATCAAGGAAGTTATCGTTGCGGTTCGTAATATCCGTGCTGAAATGAATATTGCTCCGGGTAAACCACTTGAAGTTATCTTACGTGGTGCCGATGACAATGCGAAACGTCGCGTTAGTGACAATATTGGTTTCTTAAAAGCAATGGGTCGTTTAGCCGATATCCGTCCATTGGCAGAAGGTGAAGAAGCGCCATTATCAGTAAACAAACTGGTTAACGGTGCAGAATTACTGATCCCAATGGCAGGCTTTATCGATAAAGATGCAGAGCTTGCACGTTTAGATAAAGAGCTTGAAAAAGTAGAAAAAGATATCACAACTTTAGACAGCAAATTATCTAACGATGGCTTTGTTAGCCGTGCGCCAGAAGCGGTTGTTGCTAAAGAGCGTGAACGCTTAGCAACATGCTTAAGTGCAAAAGAGAAGCTAATCGCACAGAAAGTCTCTATCGCCTCTTTATAAGCACTATCGCTTTAAAGACGCTGAGATTAATAATGAAAACCCGCGTTTATCGCGGGTTTTTACTTAGTCTCTTTCAGCCAGAAAATAAAACCATTTTTCACTTCATTTTTTAATATTCACGGTTCTATTCTCGTCAATACGTCGTTTCATCCTCTATTTTCACTTAGATTTAATCACTCACTAAAATATAACGCTAGAAATAAAGGGAGAAATTAAGCAAAGAGAAAGGGTTAACGGTTTACAAACACGTTTAATCAATTAAGATAGTTTTTGTAGCCATCAGTGCTACTTTCAATGAAGAAGTTCCTTTCCGGTGCTCTCTCAATAAATAATCAAAAAATATTCTACTAATAAGTGAAAACGATGAGTGCAACTATGACTGCAACCCAAGCTATAACCTCAAATATTGTTATTCGAGCCATTGAAGAAAAAGACAACGCAAGTATTGCTCGCGTTATTCGTGAAGTCTCAGCTGAGCACGGTTTAACTGCCGATAAAGGCTTTGCGGTTGCCGATCCAATTTTAGATACCCTCTATGAAGTTTATCATCAGCCACGCAGTGCTTACTGGGTTGTTGAAATGGATGGAGAAGTTGTTGGTGGGGGTGGTGTCGCACCACTAGCTGGTGGTGATAGCAATACATGTGAACTACAAAAAATGTACCTTTCATCCAAATTACGTGGCAAAGGTATTGCGAAAAAAATCGTTCTGCAATCTCTTGAGTTTGGTAAAGAGCAAGGCTTTAGCCGTTGCTATTTAGAAACTACCGATATCTTAAAAGCGGCTGTCGGTTTATACGAAAAACTAGGATTCGAATTTATTGATGAAGCATTAGGCAACACTGGACATAGTGATTGTGAGATCCGTATGGTGAAGCCACTTTAAGCGTTCTTGCTGTTCCCTACGTAATACAATAAATAAAATAAGCTCTACTTGACCCGCATTTCTTATGCGGGTTTTTATTAGCAATAAATAGCATCTATTAACACAAATCCAGTTTATCAAAATGATATAAATACAGTATATTTATATGCTTATTTTCTCAATTAATTTCTTAATTAATTATTATCAAAATATTATCAATGAAATTCTCATCTTAAATTTTATTAAAAACCACAAGTTTAAATTGTTTTTAATTCCACTCTAGATAATTACATTATCCCTCTTAAATAAAATATTATTTATCTTATTTTATATTTTAAAAAAGAGATTTTTTTATATTGCTATTTATAGCTAATTTAATATCTTTATGCAGATAAAGTCATGCATTGGCTTTTATAACTCTAAAATTTAAAAGGAATTTTTTCATGAAAAACTTTGTTAAAATTGCACTTATTGCTTCTGTAATTACCGTAATGACAGGCTGTACTGGTAGCGTATACAATAAAGAAAAAGATTGTAACTACGACTACTTACTGCACCCAGCAGTTTCTATTTCTAAAATCATTGGCGGTTGTGGCGACACAAGCAAATAAGATTTAAGAAATAAACACATTAATAAACTACATTCTGACTTATTGTTGCTAAGAAAGAATGTAGTTTTTTGTTTTATCATACCTTATATTTTTACTCGTTTTTTATGAGTTGCACTCCTCACCAACATAAGAAATCAGAGCTTAGTGTTTCCATTTTAATGGAAGATAGATTAAATTAACCATTAATAAAATCTATTTTAGGTAATTTTATATGACATTAAACTACAAGATTATTATCGTCACATTATTTTTATCTATTCCTATATTGGCTTATTCCTCCTCTCAAATTAAATGTATTGCCGAAGAAAAGAACTTCTCCGCATGTGAGATATTAGCAACGCAGGGAGATAATAAAGCATTATTAGTACTCGGACGTTTCTATGAAACGGGTACCGGAGTTGAAAAAAATGTAGAGAAAGCAGAACAAATCTATCAACTCTTAGCAGATAAAAATGATGCTGATGGATTTAATCAACTGGCAATGCTTAAACAAAATCATAATAAAGAACAAGAGGCTATATTACTTTACCAGAGAGCAATAGAACTAGGCTCATCATCTGCTAATTATAATCTAGGCATACTATACAAATATAATAATAATTATAAAAAAGCAAAAGAGATGTTTGAGATAGCAATTAAAAAAGATCACTCCAGTAGTGCTATGATGAGTTTAGGCGATCTATATCGTCATGGTAATGGGGTTGAACAAAATATAGAATTAGCCAAAAAATGGTATAACGCATCAATTCAAGCAGGTAATTATTTTGCATTTACTCGCTTGGGAATATTGTACAGTGAATTAGAAAAATATGATGAAGCGATAATATATTATCAAGAAGCGATCAAAAAAGGTGATCCCGCTGCAATGAATTCAATGGGATTACTATATCAACATGGTTTTGGTGTAAAACGTGATATTAGTCAATCTGTCAAACTATATCAAGATGCAGCAAATAAAGATGGAATTGGTGGGTTGATTAATTTGGGGCTGATGTATGAAGAAGGCCTTGGAGTACCTCAAAATTATGAAAAAGCCATCGAATTATATACAAGAGCCTATCAATTAGGTTATACCGATATTCAGTTACGAATTAATTTCTTAAATAAACACTTTATAAATAATAACAAAAATTAATATAACCATAAAAATTAACTTTAACATATTAGTTGCTACGGTAAATAATTCCAGATGTCTATTCATCTAAATAGGTTTATTTATAGTTTAACTATGAATAAATAAAAAGGAGATTTATATGCAGTGTGGTGATTTAGAATGGTTTTACTGTAAAGATGGTGAAATATTAAATGCTAATGAGGCAATGGAAAAGCGACTTATTATTTACAAAAAAATAGGTCGGGAACTAAAAAGTGCACATAGTCTTGCCCAAAAAACTTGGCAATATGAAGACTCTTCTAGTGCAAATCAAAGACGCTCAAAGGAATGCTCGCCCAGTGGATTGGATGAATTTATTTATTATAAATGTGAAGGAAGTGCTCCTTCTGTTGAAGTAGCTCTAAATAATCCTTGGGTAAAATATATTGAAGATTTTGGTATTACTTCTGCAAAAGGGGTAAACAGAACAATAGATACATTCATTGAATTGGGTATACTCCCACCAGCTCTTGAGGGTATGAATTATGTTCTTAAATCTCGGTTATCTAGAAAACCTCGGATCATACAAGAAAATATTGAAGCCATTTATCTACTGCGGTTTGTTTATAAACCTTATGAAAATATTACGGAAGTTGTCAATATTATTATTGATACAATAATCAATAATATGTCTCCATCTAGAAAACAAAAACTATCCGATTATGTTAAAGTAGCAACCACTATTTCTAATATGAACAACCCAATTAATTTCCGTGATAATTTTGATATTGAAGAACAGGTTAATTCATCAGTTAGAAATTTTGCAACAGATGTTGGTGTCGACATTATGGCTGATTCTAAAATTCGAAAATTTATTGTATCCGCTATAATCACTCAAATGGTTGCAGGTATTATTACAAATTACCCATCCTTTTTTAAACCTTTTAGACCAACCCAAATTATCAAAAGGACAACTTTAGTTGCAACATTAATGTACGGTTACGGTACGATTGAAAAAATGTCGGAAGCAGCAAGAAGACTTGAAAATAAAAATAAAATGGTTTACGACGTAATGAATAAAAGCAAGATCACTATGGCCTATTATTTTGTTGAAACGGAATTAGGACCTTTAATTACTTTAGCTGCAAGCCCAAGTAGTGTAGCTAGTGATGATGCTTTTATTTCTGAAGTACGCCATTTAATCAATAAATATAAAAATTAGAATACATTCTCATCTGATATACTATACCCAGAAGTACCAGCCATAATTTGCGAGGTGGTAATATCACGATATCTAACAGTTAATTGCTCTTCAGGATCGATATCATTGCGTAAAATATTATTTGGGCATTGATGTGAATAATCAATAATAGATGCTTCGTTTAATTTCACTGTAAAATATTTTTCAATTCCACCATTTTGTGCGGTACGATAATAATCAAAAACTAAACTAAGAATTTCATTATTTGAAACCGCAACAAGTAACAGAGGGGAAGATTTATCAATCAATTTGGTAAACTCTATTGGTTGATGAGCTAAATTTTGAGTTCTAGATACTGAAAAATTTAATTCTGTAACAAATATTGCATTTTCTTTCCCTAATTGATAACGATTTCCTATTGAATCTAATGTTCCACAACCACGAGAGATCAGGCCTTGTTGCTGACCTTCTAATGTAAGATAAATTAAATTAGCCATTAATAAAATCTATTTTAGGTAATTTTATATGACATTAAACTACAAGATTATTATCGTCACATTATTTTTATCTATTCCTATATTGGCTTATTCCTCCCCTCAAATTAAATGTATTGCCGAAGCAAAGAACTTCTCCGCATGTGAGATATTAGCAACGCAGGGAGATAATAAAGCATTATTAGTACTCGGACGTTTCTATGAAACAGGTACCGGAGTTGAAAAAAATGTAGAGAAAGCAGAACAAATCTATCAACTCTTAGCAGATAAAAATGATGCTGATGGATTTAATCAATTGGCAATGCTTAAGGAAGATCAGGGCAAAAAACAAGAGGCTATTTTACTTTATCAAAGAGCAATAGAACTAGGCTCATCATCTGCTAATTATAATTTAGGTATACTGTACAAATATAATAATAATTATAAAAAAGCAAAAGAGATGTTTGAAAAAGCAATTACCGATAATAATTCAGGTAAAGCTATGATGAGTTTAGGCGATTTATATTTTGATGGATTTGGTGTTGAAAAAAATATGGAATTAGCGGAACACTGGTATAAAGCCGCTATTCAAGCTGATAATTATCTTGCCATTACACGATTGGGAATACTGTATGGCAATCTGGAAAAATATGATGAAGCGATAATATATTATCAAAAAGCGATCAAAAAAGGTGATCCCGCCGCAATGAATTCAATGGGATTACTATATCAACATGGTTTTGGTGTAAAACGTGATATCAATAAAGCAGTTAAATTTTATCAAGATGCCACTGAACAAGACGAAATCGGAGGGCTAATTAACCTTGGTCTAATGTATGAAGAAGGCCTTGGGGTACCTCAAAATTATGAAAAATCCATCGAATTATATACAAGAGCCTATCAATTAGGTTATACCGATATTCAGTTACGAATTAATTTCTTAAATAAACACTTTATAAATAATAACAAAATTTAATATAACCATAAAAATTAACTTTAACATATTAGTTGCTACGGTAAATAATTCCAGATGTCTATTCATCTAAATGGGTTTATTTATAGTTTAACTATGAATAAATAAAAAGGAGATTTATATGCAGTGTGGTGATTTAGAGTGGTTTTACTGTAAAAATGGTGAAATATTAAATGCTAATGAGGCAATGGAAAAGCGACTTATTATTTACAAAAAAATAGGTCGGGAACTGAAAAGTGCACATAATCTTGCCCAAAAAACTTGGCAATATGAAGACTCTTCTAGTAAAAATCAAAATCGCTCAAATGGTTGCAGGTATTATTACAAACTACCCATCCTTTTTTAAACCTTTTAGACCAACCCAAATTATCAAAAGGACAACTTTAGTTGCAACATTAATGTACGGTTACGGTACGATTGAAAAAATGTCGGAAGCAGCAAGAAGACTTGCAAATAAAAATAAAATGGTTTACGACGTAATGAATAAAAGCAAGATCACTATGGCCTATTATTTTATTGAAACGGAATTAGGACCTTTAATTG
>NZ_PENV01000006.1:0-92232 GCF_003144375.1 Proteus genomosp. 4 str. ATCC 51469 | reverse complement strand
TTGATGAGCTAAATTTTGAGTTCTAGATACTGAAAAATTTAATTCTGTAACAAATATTGCATTTTCTTTCCCTAATTGATAACGATTTCCTATTGAATCTAATGTTCCACAACCACGAGAAATCAGGCCTTGTTGCTGACCTTCTAATGTAAGATAAATTAAATTAGCCATTAATAAAGTCCATTTTTAGATACATTTATATAAAATTAAACAATATGATTATTATCATCACGTTATTTCTATATTTATCTAACTTTATATTTTTATATTCAAATAATCAAATTAAATATATTTTTAAAAAAACAATTTCCATATATGAAATATATAAAAATCACAGAGATGATAAAAATAGAATAGCTATAACTCTCTGAAAATTTAACATACGTACTAAAAAAACAATGAATTAACTAAAAATTATATAACTTATTAATTAGGTTAAAGACTATTTTTCATTTACTCAACTGAAAATATTGTACAGTGAGTTAGAAAAATATGATAAAGCGAGAATATATTATCAAGAAGCTATCAAAAATAGATAGGATCTAACTACAATGAATTCACTAGGTTTACTGTACTAATATGGTTTTGGTACAAAATACGGCATCAGCCAAGCTATAAAACTCTACCAAGGTTCGACAAATAAAGATGAAAAAAGAGTTAACCTCGTAGTCGCCAAATTACACATTCAATCAATATCCCTATTTATCTTCTTTTTAGAAATTCATTCATTTTTTTTGAACACCATCAACAAATTCCCCCTATTTTGTTCATCATGAGAACACTTTATGATCAGCCTCATTAAGAAATCGCAATAATCTGTATTACCTCCTTCTGTGTCTTGGTTATTGCGGTTTCTTTCCTTAACTCGGAGAACAATCATGACTATCAGACAGATTAATCATATTTATTCGGCGCCAAATTCACACTGGGTAGGTAATGGCTTTCCAGTCAGCACCTTATTTTCCTATCAGGAAAATGGTGAGAAACATAGCCCGTTTCTGCTGATGGATTATGCCGAGCCAACACTGTTTAAACCTGTTACTAATGCCCGTGGTGTAGGAGCGCATCCTCATCGTGGATTTGAAACCGTAACAATCGCCTATCAAGGTGAAGTTTCTCATCATGACTCTAAAGGTCACGCAGGAACGATTACCGCAGGTGATGTGCAATGGATGACCGCTGCTTCTGGTATTTTGCATAAAGAGTATCACTCTGAAAAAATGACCAAAGAAGGCGGTGTATTGGAAATGGTGCAACTTTGGGTGAATCTGCCAACAGCGTACAAAATGACACAGCCTCGTTATCAGGCGCTGAAAGCAGAGGATATCCCTCATGTTGAATTACCGGATAACCAAGGTTATGTCAGAGTAATTGCAGGTAATTATGCCAACACACAAGGTGTGGCAATGACCTACTCGCCGCTGAATGTGTGGGATCTACGTTTAAATCGCGCAGGTGTTTCACATTACAGTATTCCTGAAGGTCATAATGCAATGCTGTTTGTGGTGAAAGGTGCTGTACATATCAATGACAGTGAAATTGCACGTCAACACGATATGGTGATGTTAGATAATCATGGCGATACGCTCACATTAGAATCAATGGGTGACACCATTGTTTTAATTTTAACCGGTGAGCCAATTAATGAGCCTATTGTAGGGCAAGGACCTTTTGTGATGAACACGCAAGAAGAGTTACAACAAGCTTTTGATGATTATGACAATGGTAAATTTGGTGTGATGGATTAATCGCTCTCCCCTTAAAACCAATAACACCAGTCACAAAGCAATAATTTTGTGGCTGGTGCTATTATTTTGCACTGATAAATCAGGCATAAAGGGACAACATTTAGCAAAAATTAATGTAAGCGTGATGACTTATCAGACTCTTCATCTTCGTCGTCTTCGTCTTCACCGTCTTCATCATCATACTCAGCGTCAGGATCTTCAAAGTAAGTTCCCCAACCATCGTAATAAACACCCATTTTTTCAGCTAAATTCATTAACTGTTCAACTTGAGCATCAATAAGCTCAGCATTTAAACCACTTTCACTCACAGCATCAAAGCAAACTAAAATTTCACCTGATTCTACTTCGATTTCTTCAGGTTCAGTCACTTCATAACCTAATTTAAATACTTCAACTGCAGCTTTTTCTAGTGTTTCGAAGTTTTCACAAGAGATGTGGTGCTCTATAGCATACAGTGCATCAGGATCACTGCCATCTTCCAGTAATTCTTCAATAATAAGACGTGTTTCTTCACGTTGTTCTGCTAATTCTTTGCTGTCCGCCATAATCATGCTCCGCAATAGTCTGAAAAGGTATCTTGTTCATTCTCCCACAGGGCGAATCAACACTCCATACCTAATATGATGCGCTTATCGCAGACTGTCTAAATTAAAAGTTTTCCTTTAGGGGTTGATGATGAATATTTATTGATATAAATTGAATATAAATTCAATAACAGGATATCACTCTATGAACCCTTTTTATCAAAAATCATTCTTACGTTTACTGGATTTTTCACCTGCTGAAATTCAACAGCTACTTACATTGTCAGCGCAATTAAAAAAAGCCAAAAAATCAGGTCAAGAAACTCAGTATCTTACTGGAAAAAACATCGCGCTTATTTTTGAAAAAGACTCAACACGTACTCGTTGTGCCTTTGAAGTTGCTGCATTTGATCAAGGTGCAAGAGTGACTTATCTAGGGGGCGGAAGCCAAATTGGACATAAAGAATCGATAAAAGATACCGCGAGAGTATTAGGCCGTATGTATGATGGAATTCAGTACCGGGGTTACGGACAAAAAACGGTAGATGCACTTGCACAATATTCAGGTGTACCTGTTTGGAATGGTTTAACCAATGAATTTCACCCAACACAGTTATTAGCCGATTTACTGACTATCACTGAACATCAAGCTAAACCATTATCAGAAACGGTATTTGCTTACCTTGGTGATGCTCGTAACAACATGGGTAATACTATGCTGGAAGCGGCGGCATTAACAGGTATGGATTTACGTTTAGTTGCACCTAAAGCATGTTGGCCTGAAGCAAGTTTAGTTGCTCAATGCCAAGAGATTGCCAAGAAAAATGGCGGAAATATCACACTCACTGAAAATGTAGCTGAAGGTGTTAAAAATGCTGATTTTCTTTACACTGATGTGTGGGTTTCTATGGGCGAACCAAAAGAGGTTTGGAAAGAGCGTATTGCGTTACTGAAGCCTTATCAGGTCAATATGGATGTTATAAAATCAACCGGAAATCCAGACGTCAAATTCCTTCACTGTTTACCCGCTTTTCATGATGAAGAAACCACAATGGGTAAAGCATTAGCTAAAGAGTTTAATCTATATGGTGGCTTTGAAGTTACTGATGAGGTTTTTGAATCAAAACACAGCATTGTGTTTGATGAAGCAGAGAATCGTCTTCACACCATAAAAGCGGTGATGGTCGCTACCCTTGCAAATCCTTTCTAAAATACATAATCATGCAAAACACCTATTTTTTAATCGAGAAAAAATAGGTGTTTTCTTCGTTTTATCTCAAGCTTATTGATTTTTAAATCAAAAAAAATTTTTTAGAAAAAAATAAAAGCAAACGCTTGCGTGTAAATATAAGATGCGTATAATGCGCCACAATTTGTCAGGAGGAAAGATGAAACAGCGCCTATTCCAATGTGTTAAAAAAAATCGCACCTTAACCGGTCGCAAGCGCATTCACTTTTTTCCAATAGCCCAATTTTTTAAAACCCCTCTTATGGAGGGGTTTTTTTTGGCCTATAAAAAACCATTCATCGCACAATTCATCGCACAATTCATCGCTAAAGGAGAACTCTAATGACTAATCCGCTCTACCAAAAGCATATTATCTCCATCAATGATCTGGACAGGGAAGATTTGGAAGCTGTTCTTCGCGTTGCTGATAAATTAAAACAGCAACCTAATAACGAATTGTTGAAAGACAAAGTGATTGCGAGCTGCTTTTTTGAAGCATCAACACGTACTCGCTTATCATTTGAGACAGCTATCCACCGCCTAGGTGCATCAGTTGTCGGTTTTTCTGATGGAAGCAACACTTCACTGGGTAAAAAAGGTGAAACATTAGCGGATACCATTTCGGTTCTTCGCACTTATGCTGACGCCATTGTTATTCGCCATCCTCAAGAAGGTGCAGCACGTTTAGCCTCTGAGTTTGCAGGCGATATTCCAGTACTCAATGCGGGTGATGGTGCAAATCAGCATCCAACACAGACTTTGCTGGATTTGTTTACCATCCAAGAAACACAAGGCCGTTTAGATAATCTCAATATCGCAATGGTCGGTGACTTAAAATATGGCAGAACAGTACATTCACTGGCACAAGCATTGGCGAAATTTAAAGGTAATCATCTCTATTTTATCGCCCCTAAAGTGCTCGCCATGCCAGAGCATATTCTTCACTTGCTGGAAGAAAATGGTGTTGAATATAGCCAACATGAAACAGTCGATGAAGTGATGCCAGAGCTAGATATTCTCTACATGACACGCGTACAAAAAGAACGTTTAGATCCTTCTGAATATGCAAATGTGAAAGCACAGTTTGTTTTAACTAGCGCTGATTTAGTGAATGTGAAAGATAACCTTAAGATCTTACACCCACTGCCACGTATCGATGAAATCACGACAGATGTAGATAAAACACCTTACGCTTATTATTTCCAACAAGCTGGAAATGGTATCTACGCACGTCAGGCATTACTTGCCTTAGTTCTGAATAAAAACTTAGTTCTTTAATAAGGAGCACACCATGACACATGATCACAAACTAAAAGTTGAAGCTATCAAACGTGGGACTGTTATTGATCATATTCCAGCGCAGGTGGGCTTTAAAATTCTGTCACTATTTCGCTTAACAGAAACGGATGAAAGAATAACCGTAGGTTTTAATTTACCTTCAGAAAATTTAGGTAAAAAAGACTTAATTAAAATTGAAAATGTCTTTTTAACCTCTGAGCAAGCAAACCGTTTAGCGATGTATGCGCCTCAAGCAACTGTAAATATCATCGATGATTATCAAGTCGTTAATAAGATGGCATTAAGCTTGCCAGAATTGCTTGAAGATGTGGTGCCTTGTCCTAATAGCAACTGTATTAGCCATAACGAGCCAGTACAAAGCAGTTTCCGTGTCAAAAAACTGGCCTCAGATGTTGTATTAACCTGCAAGTACTGTGAAAAAGAGTTCGAACGCCACGCGGTTATTCGTTAATTCTTTTAACTATCTGCTCGCAAGGGCAGATAGTTTTTTATTAGTTAACCTGCTGAATAACAAATTCTTTTCCACCTATAATAAAGTGAATTAACTTACTATAATTAGAATCAGGGTTAGCAAGATCAATCGCTATTTCTGTATATAATTCAGCACTATTTTTTAAACGTAATAAATATTCATCACTATATATTAATAAAAAATTATTCAAATCACTCAATGGGATATTATTAGTATTATGCATTTTTCTATATGATTCAGCCCATTCATGTTTCTCTTGCTTATACATAGAATATGCAAGCATTCCTGAAAAAAAAGATTGAGTATCATTTTGATTAATATTAATAACTAGCTTTTCAAATATATCATTATATTTTATATTATAGTCATCCATAATAACTACCCTACTTTTGCTATTCCACTGATTTTGTCTTACAAAATGACTCCATTAATAATCCAGCCTCTTTAAATGCCTTTGAGTAGTGATTCATATCTATTTTCTTCACCTTACCATTTATATATACAATTCTCCAATTAGAAAAAGAATTAATATTTATCCTAATTATTATAAAATCCTTATATTAATTTAAACTTGAATAGTTTTATTTGGTAATATATAAACCTTAATCGGAACCAGAGGAATAAAATCAATACAAATATAAATAAAAGTAAAAAAATTCCAGTGAGTTTACAAAATGTATTTTGTTTTAAGACTAGTTATTTATAACTCATTATTATTAATAAATGCTTACTCTAATTATTAATAGAATTAATTTTATTATTAATACAATAAAATACCAATTTGTACTTATTGTAGATATTTTCTCTACTTAGAATCACCAAAGTAGACCTTCTGTTTTCCCTCATTTTTTGTCACCATAAAGTCAGGATATATCCGCTAAATCACTTACTTAATTACTTTAACAGAGACGAATTCTCGCCTTCTGCGGATAGACTTATGCAAACAAAAACTCGCTTATTACTCTTAACACTGTCACTCGCTGTTTTTGGTGTGATCACAACCGAAGTTGCGGTGATTGGATTGCTACCACAACTTGTCGAACAGATGAATATCACTGCACCACAAGTGGGATTTTTAGTCAGTATCTACGCGATTGTTGTCGCAATAACAGGTCCTACTATTACACTTTTATTTGGGCGATTTAATCGCAAAACAGTACTGTTGGTCATAATGGCCCTATTTATTATTTCCAATACTGTTTATGCATTAACGCATCAATATCACGTTATTTTGCTATTTCGTATTTTGCCCGCATTAACCCATGCGCTATTTTTCGCAATAGCACTGATGGTAGCCGCAAATTCAGTACCAGTAGAAAAATCGACTCATGGCGTTGCTATTGTTTTTTCTGGTGTTGCAGTGGGAATGGTTTTAGGTATGCCACTTAGTGCTTTTATTGCTGAAACTTGGTCATTAAGTATGGCATTTTGGTTTGGCGCTATCACCAGTGTTATCGCTTTTATTGGCATTGTGTTTTTTGTGCCTTCAATTAAAGTCACAGCACCTCTTAAAATTAGTGATCAACTAAAAGTATTAACAAAACCAACAGTTTGGTTGAGCATTATTACTGTGACACTTATTTTTTCAGCCATGTTTGCTGGATTTAGTTATATTGCTGATTTTTTAGTGAATATCACAGGGTTTTCAAACAATATGACCAGCACATTACTAATTGTATTTGGTGTGAGTGGTTATTTTGGTAATTTTATTTTTAGTCACTATTTACAGCAAAATGTCGTTAAAACAACAATAACTTACCCAATCTTGTTCTGTTTTATCTACTTATTTATCTGGTTAAGCGGTTCCCAGGCGCTTGCCATGATCCCACTGATCATTCTTTGGGGCATGTTACACACATCAGGATTAATTATTTCTCAAACATGGTTAATGAGAGATGCAAAAGCAGCACCTGAATTTGCAAATAGCCTTTATATCGCTTTTTCTAATTTAGGGATAACGGTGGGTTCTATGGTTGGCGCGTGGGTTATTCAACACATTGAATTACAAATGATAATTTGGGTAGGTATAATTTTCTCACTACTCGCATTGGGTACCATTTGGTTACGAGTACGATTGCAATCACCAAATTGTGAAATGGCTTATCAGCAATAAATATTTACTCATCAAACCCGCCTTCTTTTGCCACCTGAAGCAATGCATCTGCTATATAACGTGTTTTAGGTGGTATTTTTTGCCCTTTATGCCACATCATATTGATAGGAGATTGATACCCTTCTGTTTTTATCAATATACGCTGTAATTGCCCTTCTTTAAGCTTATCCCCAATCATCCATAACGGAAGTTGAGCAATACCATAGCCATGGATCACTGCGTCAAGCATTGCATCACCATCAGCAAGTTCATAAAAAGGAGTGGGAATATACTGGCGGAAGGTATCAGCTTCTTTTAGCATCCAATAAAAAGGGGCTTCTTGGCGAAATCCAACAATACAACGATGGTCTGATAACGCTTCAATTTCTTTAGGAATACCATATTTTTGCAGATAAATCGGAGAAGCACAGAGAACCAGTTTTTGTGTTGTCAGTTGTCGAGCAACAACATTGCTACTATCAGGTAAATGCCCGATACGAACGACTAAATCCACGCTCTCCTCATGCATATCAATATAGCGCTCACTAAATGAAATGCTCATCTTAAGCTGGGGCTGCTTATCCATTAATGTCATTAAAACAGGCATAATACATTTACGACCAAAAGCAGACGGTAAATCCAGACGAATTTTTCCTGTTAATACCGACTGATTTTCTTGAACTTGATTATTAGCTTGTTCAAGAATAGAAAGTGCTATTTGGCACTGCTGTAAATAATACTCACCTTCAGAGGTCAACGTTAAACGTCGTGTTGTTCTTAATAGTAGATTAATACCTAAATGCTCTTCTAACCGAGTCACACTTTTCCCAACGGCTGATTTGGTTACTCCTAAACGAGATGCAGCTTCAGTAAAGCTACCTGTTTGAGCCGTTGCAACAAAAGCGGTGATGCTTGAAAGTGAATTGAATTGTGTCATAAGTGCCCGCTGTGATTATTTTTAATCGTACATCAGTAATTCACAGATAAAAAGATCATAAAAAAGCACGATATCTTTCTATTATAGAATAATTACCCCTTAAAATCATAAAGAGGAGATTTGTAAAAAATAGAATTTATACATAAACCTCTTTTTGTGAAAAAAAGTTCTCTAATAATCGGATATATACTGATAAAAGCAGGCGTTAATAAAGGGTAATTGCATGAGTTTATTTTCTTTTTATACTCACAGACTTTATGATAAAGCCTGATATCTGTCATATTGCTAACTTACAGCGCTGGCTATAATAGCGCCGTGCTAATCAAGCGTTAGCCTTAATCTTATAAAAACAGGAGTTCTACATGTCTTACGAAATTAATACCGATAAAGCCCCTGCAGCAATTGGCCCTTATGTACAAGGCGTTGATTTAGGTAATTTAGTGATCACTTCAGGCCAATTACCTGTTGATCCAGCTACAGGTGAATTTGTTTCTGATAATGCCGCAGAACAAGCTCGTCAATCTTTAGAAAACGTAAAAGCAATTATTGAAAAAGCGGGTTTAACTGTTGCTAATATCATCAAAACCACTGTTTTCGTAAAAGATTTAAATGATTTTGGTACCATTAATGCCGCTTATGAAGCTTTCTTTAAAGAGCATAATGCAGCATTCCCAGCTCGTTCTTGTGTTGAAGTTGCTCGTTTACCAAAAGATGCAAAAGTAGAAATCGAAGTTATTGCTATCCGTTAATTTCATTTCAAAAATAGGTCATAAAAAAGCAAAGGTCTCTTTATGAGCACTTTGCTTTTTTTATGCTCTCATTTTTTGATAATAATTTATCACTTCTGTTTTTGGCACATATTTACAATTCAGCTAACCCCTCTTGATGCCTGATGTAGCAAAAATACCTTGATTTAGATCAGTTTTAATGAAGATTATTTCCCTTTCAATTACTATATATTGTGCTTTAATACATACCGACATACAACATATAGTAATTATACACATCTTATCCACAATAAGCCTGAATGCTGTGCCATCACCTGTTTTTATGGGATTTGAGCCTGTGGATAAATAGTTAAGGAGCAAGATTGTGAAAACCATAGTGATAAAACGAGACGGATGTAAAGTCTCTTTTGACCAAACCCGCATCAGCGATGCTATCAAAAGAGCCGCCGTAGCTTGTGAGATCACTGATGATGATTATTGCGATTCTATCGCGCAATCCGTTTCACAATCTCTCGCAGGACGTTCGAATGTCGATATCCGTGAGATCCAAGACGCCGTAGAAAATCAGCTGATGGCTGGTGAGCATAAAGATGTCGCCAGAGCCTACATTGAATACCGTCATGACCGAGATGTTGCCCGTGAGCAACGTGGAAGATTAACTCAGGAAATCCGAGGTCTTATCGAACAAAGTGATGTCTCTATTCTTCATGAAAATGCGAATAAAGACAGTAAAGTTATCCCTACCCAACGTGATTTACTTGCGGGTATTGTGGCTAAACATTACGCAAAATTGCATATCCTGCCAAGAGATGTGGTACTCGCTCATGAGCGTGGTGAAATTCATTATCATGATCTCGATTATTCACCGTTTTTTCCTATGTTTAACTGTATGCTAATTGACCTTAAGGGCATGTTAAACAATGGTTTTAAAATGGGAAATGCAGAAATAGAACCGCCTAAATCTATTTCAACAGCAACAGCAGTAACAGCACAAATTATTGCACAAGTGGCGAGCCATATTTATGGTGGTACAACGATAAACCGTATCGATGAAGTATTAGCGCCATTTGTAAAATCAAGTTATGACAAACACTATAAAGTAGCGCAAGAGTGGCAAATTGCTGATAAAGAAGCCTATGCCAATGCACGCACTGAAAAAGAGTGTTACGACGCATTCCAATCTTTAGAGTATGAAGTCAATACACTGCATACCGCTAATGGACAAACGCCATTTGTCACTTTCGGCTTTGGCCTTGGTACGTCGAAAGAAGCGCGTCTAATTCAACGTTCTATCCTTGAAAATCGTATGGCTGGTTTAGGCAAAAACCGTAAAACAGCTGTTTTCCCTAAACTTGTTTTTGCCATTAAAGATGGCTTAAACCATAAGTTTGGTGATCCTAATTACGATATCAAACAACTTGCGCTTGAATGTGCAAGTAAACGCATGTATCCAGATATCTTAAATTACGATCAAGTGGTTAAAGTAACAGGATCATTTAAAACCCCAATGGGTTGCCGTAGCTTCTTAGGTGTTTACGAAGAAAATGGCGAAATGATCCACGAAGGCCGTAATAACCTAGGTGTTATCAGTCTGAACTTACCGCGTATTGCCATTGAAGCCCAAGGTGACGAAGCCACATTCTGGTCACTACTTGATGATCGTCTTGAATTAGCGAAAAAAGCACTAATGACACGTATTGCTCGCTTAGAAAATGTTAAAGCGCGTGTTGCCCCTATTCTTTATATGGAAGGTGCATGTGGTGTGCGCTTAAAAGCAGACGATAACGTGTCTGAGATCTTTAAAAATGGCAGAGCATCAATTTCATTAGGTTATATCGGTGTTCACGAGACCATCAATGCGCTGTTTGGTACTGAAAAACATGTTTTTGATGATGAAACCTTAAGAGAAAAAGCAGTAGCGATTATTAATCGTCTGCGTGAAGCAACCGATCAATGGAAAGCAGAGACTGGCTATGGCTTCAGTCTTTACAGCACACCAAGTGAAAACTTATGTGATCGTTTCTGTCGCTTAGATGCAGCTGAATTCGGTATTTTACCGGGTGTAACGGATAAAGGTTATTACACCAATAGCTTCCACTTAGATGTTGAGAAAAAAGTAAATCCATACGACAAGCTAGATTTTGAAGCACCTTATCCTCCATTAGCCAATGGTGGTTTCATTTGCTATGGCGAATATCCAAACTTACAACATAACCTTAAAGCATTAGAAGATGTGTGGGATTACAGCTATACCCGCGTTCCATATTACGGAACAAACACTCCGATTGATGAATGTTATGACTGTGGTTATACCGGTGAATTCTCTTGCACTAGCAAAGGTTTTACTTGCCCACGTTGTGGTAATCACAACCCAGCGAGAGTTTCTGTTATTCGCCGTGTATGTGGATATTTAGGTAGCCCAGATTCACGTCCATTTAATGCGGGTAAACAAGAAGAAGTTAAACGTCGTGTGAAACATCTGGCAAATGGTCAGTTAGGTTAAGAAAGTGAATTACCATCAATATTACCCTGTTGATGTTGTCAATGGCCCTGGTACTCGTTGCACCCTGTTTGTTGCAGGGTGCATACACCAATGCCGAGGTTGTTATAACAAATCAACGTGGTCGTTAACGTCTGGCAAGCCGTTTACCCAAGAGATGGAAGATCAGATTATTGCTGATCTTCAAGATAGTCGTATTAAACGACAAGGATTATCACTTTCAGGAGGTGATCCTTTACATCCGCAAAATTTATCTACAATTTTGCACTTGGTAAAACGAGTTAAAGCCGAATGTCCTGAAAAAGATATTTGGGTTTGGACTGGTTATTTACTGGCAGACTTGACACCAGAGCAACAAGAAGTGGTTAGCTATATTAACGTGCTGATTGATGGGAAGTTCGTACAAGAACTTTATGATCCCGCATTACTATGGCGTGGTAGTAGTAATCAGGTTATTCATAAGTTGAATTAATATCTAGAAGCTCATTTATAATGAGCTTTTTTTCTTTCATCATTCTCATTTAATCACCTCCGTTATCAAATGCGAATCATTTTCAAAAATGATAGTCAAAGTGATTAGTTTTGTTTTATTATTAACGCTCTTTACTATTCTTTTTATGATGATATTTGATATGAAAATAGCACTTTTGCCTTTTTTTTCAATAGTTTTACTTTCTGGTTGTAGCAGCACTTGGGAACCTAAAGGTGCATCAGATTACACATTACAAGAAGCTAAAATGCTTTGTGAACTTGATGCTAATACTCGCTACCCTATTCGCAAAGAAGTGCTACAACGTACTGTTTATCGTGATGTACAAAAAACATGTCGTAAAGATGATAAAGATCACTGTGGGGATAAAAAAACCTACACAGAACGTGTACCAATGACAGAAAGTTATGTTGAAGATATTAATCAAGAAGACAGAAAAACCTTCTACACCTCTTGTATGTCTTTAAAAGGATGGGAACAAAAAAGTCATTATTTTTGGGAATAATAAGAAGTTAAAAAATAAGAAGCTTAATTACGCTGCCAATAAAGCTTAGTCCCGAATCCCAATTGATTATTCACCATCTTAATTTCTTGCAATTGTAATTCCCATAAAGGTACATGGATGGCGGCTAGTGCGACAGGAAAACGTAAGCAATAATGTTTTCTTGCATTGAAGTCATCCTTACCTGCTAGCAAAGAAACAGCCCCAGTAAATTGGATGCCTTGTAAATTGGATACGACAATTTCTTGTGTGCTAATACTCCCTGCAACTAATAAATTTTCCTGCATCATCTGAGCATGACGAGTTTTCTTTTCAGAAAGAAAAACAAGCCTCATCTGACTTTCATCGAACCAATAAAAACAATTAGCACACCAAACATCACCCAATGAACATGTTGTACATAAGGTAAACACATGGTTATCACGTATATATTGTTTAATTATTTTGATCGAGTCTAATGAAGACATAACATACCTGCATAAAAACAAAAAGAGACGCTGTTTAGATGATAATTATATCATCAAAACGAGCGTCTTACCGCGTGTCTCTTATTACAGGTTATTTATCGAAAACAGTCAAAATTAACGATAAATTTCAGCATTTACAGTGAGGTAATCTTCACCTGTTGCGCCAACAACTTTAAAGCCTTTTGCCCCTTCATCTTTTGCGATTTGAGCAATTTTAGCGGTTAAGCCATCTAAAGTATCACTGCCTGTGATTGTGATATACTCACCATTAACAGAAGGGCTTTTTGATACGCTATCAGATGCGATTGAACCGAATGAAATAGCACTTAAAGCTAATGTTGCAGCGATTAATGTAGATTTTTTCATAATAAACTCCAATTTAATTCTAATTTTGTTAGGTATCGCGGAGTGTGTCTCTGTGATGTGGATCATATTATGCGCTTTAATTTAACTTTAAAATTAGCAATAATTGCTGTTCATTTTCAAAAAATTTGAATGTTATTTTTTAAATAATAAATTTTATTGTCACAAATATTTCACAACATATTGATATACTTAATAGATTTATTTTTGACATGCCTTAAATTACTCACTTAAAAAACTAAGAAATATTATTTATCAAAAGAAAAAGTAGCACGAAAAGGAAAAAATGATGGCTGACACAATGTGGTCACTCTATATTGTTAGAAATCGTCTTGGCTCTCTTTATACTGGGATCACAACAAATGTTGAGCGTCGTTTTCAACAACATCAGAATGGAACTGGTGCTAAGGCACTGAAAGGTAAAGGCCCTTTATTACTTGAGTTTCATTGTCAGGTTGGCGATAGACAGCGTGCTTCTCAACTTGAATACCAATTAAAACAATTGAAAAAGACGCAAAAAGAAAAGCTGATCACAGACCAGCCTTCAGACATTGCACTATATTTAATACAAGATAAATAAAATGAGTTAAACGGATCAGCTAAACTGGTCAAACAATGGTGAGTAGTTGACTAAACCGTGGATCTCTTCAACATTGCCATTATCTAACGCATAAAGTTGAAATGCGTCTTCTGTATCAGGCCATTTGCAATGTAAACCTTGAGATTTAGCAGGAATAAAACCCGATACTTGATAGTATTTGGGATCTCCCAATACTACGACTGCACCATACCCAAATTCATTTAGGCTATCTAGCCCTTCATTAATCAGCTGGCGTCCAATACCTTGGTTTTGGAACTCTGGTGCAACAGCAAGCGGCGCAAGACCAACCCACTGACAATCTATTCCATCAACATCAACTGGTGTAAAACCGATATAGCCAACTAATTGGCCTTCATCGCTAATAGCCACCATACCTAATGTTAATAGACCTTCTTCACGTAAATGTCCGACTAAATCAGCTTCAGAGTTTGTCGGAAACACTTGGCGTAAAAGGCTATCAATAGCAGGAATATCAACAGGAATTTCAACACGTATTAGCATGAAGTTGAGCTCAGTTCATGGCTGTGTATTTTGTCTTCAGTATCTTCTTGAAGTCCACTTTTTACAAATTCAGCCAGTTGTAATAAACCAAAACGCAACACAGATGGCATTGAGTCTAATTCAATTGCATCCATCAGGTTCTTAACATATAACCCGAGTTCTGTATCACCCTCAATTTGTAGACGGCGTTGGAAAAATAAGGTGTCAGGATCTTCTTTGCGAGCTGCAATTAAAATAAGATCATTAGCATTACCACTAAAGCTGACATCTTCTTTTTCTAAGCGACTAACCACTAATTTATCATCACGAACACTGATAAACCACTGTAAATGTAAGTCTCTTATCTCAACTTTTAGCCATTTATCTTCTAAAAAGTGTAAATCACCTTCCGCAAGGGATTCACGAAACTGCCAACTTAAAAACTGTTCTAAAATATCGCGTTGCAAAGCAAATGGGGTAACTTGTAAAGGGTAGCGTAAAAAACGAGGCCCCTCTTTTACCAAATGGGTACGAATTTTGTTAAACACGTTCGGACTCCTATAAATAAATTTAGGGGCTATTGTGCCAGAAATGAACAGATATTCTGCGATCCTATATCAATATTCTGTTAATCCATTGTTCACTTTTTGAGTTCTTTGATTTTACTTAAGTAAAAAACAAACTTCTCTGCCTTAAATCAAAACCTTTTTTTATCTTACTCATTACAATTTCCGATCATTCTTAATTTCTAAAGGGAAGTGAAGATGGAATTGCTGTGCCCTGCGGGTAATTTACCTGCCTTAAAAGCAGCCATAGATAATGGTGCGGACGCCGTTTATATCGGCTTAAAAGATGATACGAATGCAAGACATTTTGCAGGTTTGAATTTCACAGAAAAGAAGTTACAAGAAGCGGTTAATTATGTTCACCGCCACCAGCGAAAATTGCATATTGCAATAAACACCTTTGCTCACCCTGATGGGTTTGAACGCTGGCAAAAAGCGGTTGATATGGCAGCATCTTTAGGTGCTGATGCGCTGATTTTGGCAGATATCGCCATGTTAGAGTACGCCGCAGAGCGTTATCCTAATATTGAGCGCCATGTTTCAGTGCAAGCCTCTGCAACCAATACACAAGCGATTGAATTTTATCAGCGTAACTTCGACGTGGCTCGTATCGTTCTTCCTCGAGTTCTATCTATTCATCAAGTAAAACAGTTAGCACAAACTAGCCCAGTACCTTTAGAAGTTTTTGCCTTTGGTAGCTTATGCATTATGGCTGAAGGTCGATGCTATCTTTCTTCCTATTTAACCGGTGAATCACCCAATACCGTAGGTGCTTGCTCTCCTGCACGTTTTGTACGTTGGCAACAAACACCACAAGGAATGGAATCTCGCCTTAATGATGTCCTGATAGATCGCTATGCGCCTGATGAAAATGCGGGCTACCCAACACTGTGTAAGGGGCGCTATTTTGTTGATGACCATTGTTATCACGCATTAGAGGAGCCAACTAGCTTAAATACCCTTTCCCTATTACCTGAATTAATGGCAATGAATATTGCCTCTGTCAAAATTGAAGGTCGCCAGCGTAGCCCTGCTTATGTCACTGAAGTTGCAAGAGTTTGGAGAACAGCAATTGATCAATGTAAAAAAGATCCCCAAGGTTTTAGCACTGATCCTCGCTGGATGAATGCATTAGGAAAAATTTCAGAAGGAACACAAACAACATTGGGTGCTTATCACCGTAAATGGCAATAATAAGGATAAGAAAATGAAATATGCATTAGGTTCTGTACTTTATTATTGGCAAAAAGAAGCACTTGAAGCGTTCTATGAAAAAACAAAACAATGTGATGCTGATATTATCTATTTAGGCGAAACAGTTTGCAGTAAACGCCGAGAAACTAAACCTCAAGATTGGATTAATCTTGCCAAAGAAGTTGCTAAAAGTGGTAAACAAGTGGTTCTTTCTACCTTAGCGTTATTACAAGCACCTTCTGAATTGAAAGAAATTACTAAGCTGGTTGATAACGGTGAATTTTTAGTTGAAGCGCATGATTTTGGCGTCATCAATATGCTTTATGAGCGTAATCTTCCTTTTATTGCGGGTCACGGACTAAATTGCTACAACGCTTATGCGTTACGTTTATTGCATAAACAAGGAATGATACGTTGGTGTATGCCTGTAGAACTTTCTCGCGAATGGCTAAGTAACCTTCTAAACCAATGTGAAACATTGGGTATTCGGAATAAATTTGAAGTCGAAGTTTTGGCTTATGGGCATCTTCCTTTAGCTTATTCAGCGCGTTGTTTTACTGCCCGTTCTGAAAATCGCTCTAAAGATGATTGTGAAACTTGTTGCCAAAAATACCCTCAAGGCCGTGAAGTATTATCTCAAGAAAATCAGCAAGTATTTGTGCTCAATGGTATTCAAACACAAAGTGGCTATTGTTATAACTTGGGTAACGATCAAGCATCAATGGCAGGTTTAGTGGATATTATCCGTTTATCTCCTGAATCTGACGCTATTTTTGATACCTTGCAACAATTTCGCCAAAATGAACAAGGCCAACAACCACTAGCGACAGTTCATCATCATGACTGTAATGGCTATTGGCGTAAGTTAGCTGGATTGGCGTTGGTAGAGTAAGAATTCAATGATAAATCCACTTCATATCTATTTTGTGAAATGGATAAAAGGAATTTATTACCCGTTACACTATTGAAGTTAGTAGAGAGTTCACCTCTTCTAAAATGAAGATATTTAATTGCTTATAACAATTTCTCTTTTGTTGATAATTTAGCAATAAATAAAAAGCCCTTAAGGGCTTTTTATTTTGACTCACCACGATGATGTAACCAATGTTTAAATTGGTGCGTAATATGTCTTAACTCACCATTACGTAACATCCCCACCAGTACACCTAATACAGTATAAATCACACCTAAAACCAACATCATCACGATATCACCCAATATACTTTGGAATGACAATCCCATTTGATTTATGCCTGCCATAGCGTTTACAGCCCATGTAGAAGGTAATGCTGATGAAATGGCAAATACCCAATCAGGCATTGCTTGTAGTGGCCAGATCGTGCCAGAAATATAGAACACAGGTGTTGTTACAAATGCTAGTGTCAGATAAATCATCTCAACACTACGCAAGCATTCTGTAATTAACTTCCCTAACCCTAAAACTGCTAATAAGAATGGAAATGTCAGCATCCAGACTTGATAAAGTGGCGCCTCTTGGCGATAGCCTAATACCCAAGGCCATAATGCAAAGAATACAGCTGACAAAAATAACCAAATCGGAATAAGTGCAGATAAAGCCCCTAAATAAACAGCTAGCGGTGGTTTTCCTTTCGGCGTACTTCTCACAGCAATACTGACACGGACACAAGCAATTAAGAGCGAGTGCTGTAACAACATCACTAATAACCCAGGAAAAATAATCGCTGCGAAACTTACACCAGGGTTATACATCGCAATGGTTTCACCTTGAATGGGCTTTAACAGAATTTTCGATTGCTCACCACTAAAGCCGGCATTTTGTAAAATACGACTATTGTAAGAATCTAATAACTGTTGATAAGCCAACATCAATTCTTGCTGAATTTGTCCACTGGCAAGGCGGTTTGTAGCATCACCAAAGACCGGAACAGTGACATCTTTACCATTGAGTAATTTCTTCTCAAAATCAGTTGGCACAATAATGATGGCAAAAAGCTCTCGCATAATCATATCGTGACGAGCTTCATCTAAATTATCGTAGTTCTTAATGCTTAATTTGGGTGTCGAGTTTAATGCACGAATAAGTGAATAACTTGCAGGACTGTGATCTTGATTGATAACAGCGACAGGTAGATCCCATAAAACAGGTTTGGCATAAACCAAACTCATCACACACAGAGAAACAATTAACAACATCCACATCGGTTTTTCTAACATGCCCAGTAGAACGCGTTTAAAAGTTTGGAAATACATCTGCATCATGCAACACCTACCTGTAATTCCAATCGTTTAAAAATACGTTTACGAACTAAGAAGGCGATAGCAAAAGGATAAATCAGCAAGAGTGAACAAACATACAAAATACCTTGTAGTGATACCTCTCTTAAGAAGATATCAAACATCGCATTTAAAGCGTGTGTTAACGGTTCTAGATTCGAGATAATTTGTGCAGGTAATATCATTGAAAGTTCAGGTACAGCCATTCCTGAAAATGCCAATGCAATACTCACCAACATCCCTATCATACTGTACGCAGTGATCGCACTATTGGTAAACGCAAAAAGCAGTAACCCCACACTTTGAGCCGCAATAATATAAAAGAATCCGACCAACACCATATATAGCGGGTTACCGTTTACCTTTGCCCCGGAAAAATGCACTAATGCTGCTAATTCAACAATTAATAAGGTCAAGAAAAACAGTGTGTAAGGTGTGAGCTTACCAATAAGTGCAAATGTGAAGGGCTTAATGTTCAATAGCATATTACCGCGTGACAACGAATAAATCGTACAGGTCACAACAAATAATTGAAGCATATGGATGGTAGCTGCAAATTGCTGATAATAAATATAACTACCACTGGCATTAAACAAACTGTCATAAGAGAGCGTTACTTTTGCTAATGGTGGAACAGGTTTATTCATTTCTTGTGCCAATACCGTACGATATTGCGCATTAAGCTCTGCAATTAATCCACTAAAGTCCTGTATTGCGTAGCTCCCAGCAGCATAATATAACCCGTTGTAATACATACGTGTGGTGGGTTGCTTTCCAGCTAATACGTTGCTTTCAAAATGGCGGGGTATTGTGAGTATTGCGTAATCTTTTGCGCTACCGAGTCGTTCCATTGCTGTACGAGGGTTGCCATCTAATGTATTTAATTGTGCGTGGGAACCTGCATTTAAGTCTCTGATCAGTGTTCTCGATAATGGGCTATTATCATTATTGATCACTGAGACGGGTAAATTCAGCAATGTACCTTCAGAAAAGTTAGCACTAATTAACGTGAATAACATCAATGGGAACAGCCAGCTTAGCCAGTGAAAAACGGGGCTACGAACTGCCATATGAGTTTCTCGTGAAAATGCGCTACTAAAGCCACGCCAAGCTGCTTTTACTCTCATTATTCGCCCTTATTTATCCCAGCGCCATAACGCACTCATACCAGGACGTAGTCCCTCAATCGGTGTCACAGGATACAGTCGAATTTCAAACGTTTTTAAATCGAAATCACCAGTTGCTCTTGTCGCTCTTTTTGTTGCGTAATCACCCATCGGAGCGATATAACGAATTTCCGCTTCGACTTCTTTGTTGCCCAGTGCAGGAACCATGATAGTAATGCGATCACCTTTGCGAATATCCGCTAAAATATCTTCACGCAGGTTATAAACAAAATAAGCGTCAGGAATACGAATCAGTGTCGCAAGTGGGCTATTAGCATTAAAAAGCTCACCTATTTCTGCCGGAATTGGCCCAACTTCACCATCAACGGGGGCTTTCACTTGTAAATCGTCTTGTTGGATCTTCAGCTCGATAAGTTGTTGTTCTGCTTGTTGTACCGCAGCCATGTATTTATGACGTAATTCAATGCGATCGCCATTTTTAGCTTCATCTAATTCTGCTTGGGCAGCTCTTACTCGTTGTGATGCAACATCACGGCTACGGCGTGCATTATCCAGTTCAGTTGCTGAGACATAACCTTGATTAGCCACAGCGCTAATACGCTGATAATCTCGTGTCGCATTACTGGCTTCTACTTTGGCTTGAGATAACACCGCTTCTAAATTACGAATGCTCTCTTCTCTTGTGCCATGTAGTGACAAATCTAATTGAGCTTGTGCTTGTGCTTTGGCAGCTTCGAGTGCCGCAACTTGTGCGTTAAGTTCGGGGCTTTCTAATGTGATCATTAATTGCCCGGCTTTGACATCATCACCTCGCTCTATATGGCGCTCAATTACACGACCTTTAGCTTTTGAGGCAACAATCACTTCTGGTGCATCAACTTCCCCTTGCAGTAATAAATATTGATTATGCGCGCGGAAAAGTATGGCTAATGCAATTAGTATTAGCATTAATAAAATAAGATAAATGGCTCTTTTTTTCATATAACGATTAGACCTTAATAGTGAAGTAGAACACTCACTGACAGAGTTATATTACACAATAACTCAGAATTTCTTTAAGAATTTTGTGCGCCAGATCACTGACGCAAAGGAATATTTTCTTTGAAAGCGCGATTAAGTTACTCTTATATCAAACTTTATCGCCTAATTAATAGCCTCGTTTTATCTGAACTTTTTATATTAATCAGATAAAAAAGAGAACGGTACTCAACACCTATGTATGAATTTGATCTTATTTTGCTGTTATTACAGCAAATGTGCGTTTATTTAATTATTGCTTGGTTTTTAAGCAAAACACCACTATTTACGCCACTTTTACAGGTCACGATAAAACTCCCTCATAAGTTGATGTGCTATGTCATTTTCTCTATTTTTTGCATTATGGGCACCTATTTTGGGTTACATATTAATGACTCTATTGCTAACACGCGCGCGATTGGATCTGTCTTAGGAGGATTACTCGGCGGCCCATATGTCGGCTTTCTTGTTGGCTTTACCGGGGGATTACATCGTTATTCTCTCGGAGGCATGACTGCACTAAGTTGTATGGTTTCAACTATCGCAGAGGGATTAATTGGTGGATTAGTTCACCGCTATTATGTCAAACGTGGCCAAATGCATCGGATATTTAATCCATGGACTGCGGCTGCAGTAACCTTCTTTGCCGAAATAATACAGATGAGTATTATTTTATTATTAGCACGACCGTTTAATGAAGCTCTTGCCTTAGTTAAGGATATTGCAGCGCCTATGATTGTTGCAAACACTATTGGTGCGGCAATGTTTATTAGAATATTACAAGATAGACGGGCAATATTTGAAAAATACACCAGCGCTTTCTCAGCACAAGCCTTAAAAATTGCCGTTTGTACCGAAGGTATTTTGCGTAAAGGATTTAATCAAGACAATAGCACTCGAGTTGCAAAAGTCATTTATCAAGAATTAAGAGTCAGTGCTGTTGCTATTACTGACAGAGAAAAACTACTCGCCTTTATTGGTATTGGTGCCGATCACCATTTACCTGGTACGCCTATTTCATCAGAACAATCGAAACAGGCAATTAATAATAATGAAGTTGTTTATGCTGACGGTAATGAAACACCGTACCGTTGCACACTTTCTCCTCATTGTAAGCTAGGATCAACCTTAGTTATTCCGCTAAGAGGTGAAAATAATCAAGTCATTGGGACAATAAAACTTTATGAAGCTAAAAATCGCCTGTTTAGTTCAATTAACCGTACTTTAGGAGAAGGTATAGCCAGTTTATTATCTGCACAAATTCTGGCAGGGCAATATGAGCGAAATAAGCAATCACTTTTAGAATCAGAGATTAAACTTCTACATGCACAAGTAAATCCACATTTTCTTTTTAATGCGTTAAATACACTACAAGCCGTTATTCGCCGTGATAGTGAACAAGCAAAACAATTAGTCCAATTTCTTTCAGCGTTCTTTCGTAAGAATTTAAAAAGACCTGAAGCAGTTGTGACATTAAGTGATGAAATTGAACATGTAAATGCTTATCTGCAAATTGAAAAAGCCCGTTTCCAAGATCGTTTACAAATTGATATTCATATTCCAGAAACGTTAACCAATGCTCGTTTACCTGCTTTTTCGCTTCAGCCGATGGTCGAAAATGCAATTAAACATGGAACATCACAGTTATTAGACACTGGAAAGATTACAATTAGGGCGCACCAAGAGCACCATCTGATCATTATTGAAATCTGTGATAATGCGGGGCTTTATCGACCTCAATCTCCTTCCCATGAATTAGGATTAGGCATGAGGCTGGTGGATAAGCGATTAAAATTACGCTATGGCGAGCTTTATGGTGTTTTAGTCGAATGCCAAGCTGATGAATATACAAAGGTGAAAATTTGCTTACCTCTAGAAAAAAGCATGGATAACGTTACATAACAATGAATATATTAATCGTTGATGATGAGCCACTGGCTCGTGAGAATTTACGTTGTTTACTTGAAGTTGAAAAGGATATTCATATTGTTGGTGAATGCAGTAATGCTATTGAAGCCATAGGTGAAATACATCGTAAAAAACCTGATGTTGTTTTCCTTGATATTCAAATGCCTCGCATTACTGGACTTGAAATGGTCACAATGCTTGATCCTGAACATCGCCCTTATATTGTTTTTTTAACTGCATTTGAAGAATATGCGATCCAAGCCTTTGAAGAACATGCTTTTGATTATTTACTCAAACCTTTAGAGCAAGAGCGTCTCACAAAAACATTAAACCGTTTACGCCAAGGTAATAAGCAAAATATTGATTTATTAACTCCTCCAGAAGAACGCTTAAAATGCATTCCATGTACTGGGCATAGCCGTATTTGGTTAATGCCAATTGATGAAGCCATATTTGCTACATCAAGACTTAGTGGTGTTTATGTCACGAATAATCAAGGCCAAGAAGGTTTTACTGAATTAACACTACGTACATTAGAAACACGCACACAATTAGTTCGTTGCCATCGCCAATATTTAGTGAATATGGATTATGTTAATGAGATTATTTTTGGTGATAATGGGCAAGCTGAACTGATCTTACACAATAACAGCCAAATTCCTGTTAGCCGTCGATATCTAAAACCGTTAAAAGAAGCAATTGGCTTAATCTAATTATTTATATAAGGAAAAAATAGGATGGAACCTATTTATATTAAGGTTTATAAAAACCGTATTGAAATTCGTGATACTCACACCCAAAAAGATGTGGCTGTAGAGCGTGATTTCTCTCATAGTCGAATGTTAATTGGGGATTTCTATCCTGCTATTGAAGCCATTCATCAAGTACTCTGCCATCAATATAAAAATTAAAGTCAGCACAAGTATCATTATTTTGTTGGATACAACGTAATTCTAGCCAATTACTTTTCATAAATATGTCTATTTTTTATATTGATAAAAATTCGATGTAATAAATTTTATATCATTTAAATAAGCATAAAAAAACCAGCCAATATTCATTGACTGGTTTCGATTTTTTATCATCAGCTCAATTAACATTGAGTTGATTATAGGCTCTTATTGATTATGAGAGCTACTACGACGACGTGGAGTACCTTCGTTGTTACGACTACGGAAGTTACCGCGTTCGCCACCACGTTCGCCACCACGGTCGTTATTACCACGACGTTGTGGTTGATCACCATTGTTAAAACGACGACCACCTTGTGGTTGTCCATCACGGCGGCTGTTATTACGACGTTCACGGAAAGGTTGAGATTGAGCATCTCCCACTAATTGCATATTTAGTGGTTTGTTCATGATACGTGTACGTGTAAAGTGACCTAATAAGTCAGTTGGCATACCTTTTGGTAACTCGATAGTTGAGTGAGAACCATACAGTTTGATATTACCAATGTAACGGCTGCTGATATCGCCTTCGTTAGCAATTGCGCCCACGATATGACGAACTTCAACACCATCATCACGACCTACTTCAATACGGTATAAATCCATTTCACCAGCATCACGACGTTCACGGCGAGGAGCACGTTCACGATCGTTATCACCGCGACGACGATCATCACGATCGTTAAATTCACGACGAGGGCGACGAACTGGATCTGGTGGCAGGATAAGCGCACGCTCACCTTGAGCCATTTTCAGTAATACCGCAGCCAGTGTTTCCATATCTAACGCTTCTTCACCTTGTGGAGCTAATTTAGGTAACAGAGCGCGATATTGGTCAAGGTTGCTTGTTTCTAATTGCTGAGCGATTTGCTGTGCAAATTTTTCCTGACGACGTTGGCTGATAAGTTCTGCATTTGGCAGTTCTACTTCAGGAATAGTCATCTTCATTGTACGTTCGATATTACGCAGCAAACGGCGTTCACGGTTATCAACGAATAAAATTGCGCGACCAGCACGGCCAGCACGGCCAGTACGACCAATACGGTGAACATAAGATTCTGAATCCATTGGGATATCATAGTTCACAACAAGGCTGATACGGTCAACATCAAGACCACGAGCTGCAACATCAGTCGCGATTAAAATGTCTAAACGACCATTTTTCAAACGCTCTAATGTTTGCTCACGCAGTGATTGGTTCATGTCACCATTCAATGCTGCACTGTTATAACCATTACGTTCTAATGCTTCAGCAACTTCTAATGTTGCATTTTTAGTACGCACGAAAATAATCGCCGCATCAAAATCTTCCGCTTCTAAGAAACGAATTAATGCTTCATTTTTACGCGCACCAAATGTCATCCAGTAACTTTGGCTGATGTCTGGGCGAGTTGTTACGCTGCTTTGAATGCGAACTTCTTTAGGATCATTCATGAAGCGACGTGTAATACGACGAATAGCTTCTGGCATTGTTGCAGAGAACAGCGCAGTTTGGTGTTCAGCTGGGATCTTACTTAAGATATTTTCAACATCTTCAATAAAGCCCATACGTAACATTTCATCAGCTTCATCTAAAACTAAGCCTTTCAGTTTAGATAAATCTAATGTGCCACGGTTTAAATGGTCTAATAAACGACCAGGTGTGCCTACAACCACTTGTGGCCCTTGGCGTAATGCACGTAATTGGACGTCATAACGCTGACCACCATACAGTGCAACTACATTTACTTTTGGTAAATGCTTAGAGAAATCTTCGATGGCTTCAGCAACCTGAACAGCGAGTTCGCGAGTTGGTGCTAAAACTAAAATTTGTGGTGCTTTTAATGATTCATCAAGATTGTGTAATAACGGCAGGCTAAATGCAGCGGTTTTACCACTACCAGTCTGTGCCATACCTAAAACATCATTGCCGTTTAAAAGGAAAGGAATACATTGTTGCTGAATTGGAGAAGGCTTCTCGTAGCCTAAGTCATTCAGTGCAGTCAAAATAGGTGCTGATAAACCTAGATCAGCAAAAGTCATATCGGTTTCAGTAGTCATGTCACTGTGCCTCATTCATTATGGCAGCCAGTTGACATAACATACCGCATGGTTTGTCGGTCTTTATCATCTAAAATGTGAACTGGCTCAAATTATATTATTAAACGAACAAACAAGCCCTCATCCTATGCAGATGATGGCTTTCAAACTGATCAGAGAAATGTTCGTCAGCTATTGCTGGTCCGATTCCGCTAGGTCTTCTTGTTGGCCTAACAGTGCTAATTCCAACAATGCGTAGCGGTGCTCAACAAAGTTATGTGCGTTGTTGGCAACCGTCAGCTTGAATAACGCTTCTGCGCTATCCATGTCCCCCAGACTTAGGTAATACTTACCTAAATAGAAGTTAGTTTCACTAAGATGCTCAGCGAGCGAAGTGTTATCGGTTGAGGCTTCACGTAGTTTTGACATTAATGCTTTTTCATTAATGTTACCTAAATAAAACTCAACTATATTCCATCCCCATTGCCCCGTTTTATCCGCCTGCTGGTATCGCTGTTTTAACTGTTGTTTAGCTAAATCAGTGTTTATCTCTTTTTCGACAAGATATAACCAAAGCGAACGAATGGGGTCATTTGGATCGACCTGATAAAACGCCTGCAGATCATCCTGCGCCAATTTCAATCGGCCACCGTAGTATAAAGCGATACCACGATTAAAACGCGCATTATTGTAAGTTGGATCAAGCTCTAAAACAGAATCAAACGCTTCATAAGCAGCATCATAGTTCGCTGCTTGCGTAAAATAGATACCTAGAAAATTAAAAATTTCCAGCATATCTGGTCTTATTGATAGCGCCATTGAAAAATCATTACGCGCTAAAGCTCGTAAACCGAGACTATCATACAGCACACCACGCTCATATAAAAGCTGTGCGTATTCATCTTCGGTTAATGAGCGACTCGCAAGAATTTGTTCTATACGAGCCAATATCACTTCTTGTTGTAAAGAAGGTTGTAATGGAGTGGCGAAAATCGCATTCTGACGCCATTCTGGACTAGTGCTGCATCCGGAAATAAAGATGAAAACAGCAATAGAACAACCGCGCAGAAATGTTTTCATTTCTCACTCCCAAAGTCAGACCTTTCAACAAAAAGCGTTCTGGACGTCCTACTTGTCAATCATAATAAGTCTCTACCGATACCTATGTCTAGATATCGGTAGTAGAATATCATTAATTCGCAGAATCTTCAGAAGAAGTTTCTGTTGCTTCCTGCTGATTAGCTTGAGCTTCTTTCATGCTTAAGCGAATACGGCCTTGACGGTCAATTTCCAGCACTTTAACTGGAACTTCTTGACCCATTTCCAAGTAATCACTCACTTTCTCAACGCGTTTATCTGCGATTTGAGAAATATGAACCAGACCTTCTTTACCGCCACCGATAGCAACAAACGCACCGAAATCTACGATACGAGTTACTTTACCGTTGTAGATACGGCCCACTTCAACTTCAGCTGTGATTTCTTCGATACGAGCAATTGCCATTTTAGCTTGCTCATTGCTTGTTGCAGCAATCTTCACAGTACCATCATCTTCGATTTCGATAGTTGTGCCCGTTTCTTCCGTTAATGCACGGATAACTGAACCACCTTTACCGATAACATCTTTGATTTTGTCTGAATTAATTTTGATAGTATGAATACGTGGTGCGAATTCAGAAATATCAGCACGAGGTTGGCTAATTGCATCTTCCATAACACCTAAAATATGCAGGCGTGCGCTTTTCGCTTGGTTTAACGCAACTTGCATGATTTCACGTGTGATACCTTCGATTTTGATATCCATTTGTAATGCGCTGACACCGTTACGGCTACCCGCAACTTTAAAGTCCATATCGCCTAAATGGTCTTCATCACCCAGAATATCTGAAAGAACAACAAAGTTGTCGCCTTCTTTTACCAGACCCATTGCAATACCAGCAACAGATTCTTTAATTGGTACACCTGCATCCATCAGTGCTAAAGAAGCACCACATACAGACGCCATTGAAGAAGAACCATTTGATTCAGTGATTTCAGAAACCACGCGAACAGTATATGGGAATTCTTCAATAGTCGGCATTACCGCTAACACACCACGTTTTGCTAAACGGCCATGGCCAATTTCACGACGTTTTGGTGAGCCCATCATACCTGTTTCACCAACAGAATATGGAGGGAAGTTATAATGCAGTAAGAAGGTATCAGTGTGCTCACCCATGATATCATCAATAGTTTGAGCATCACGCGCAGTACCTAATGTCGCAGTCACTAAAGCCTGTGTTTCACCACGTGTAAACAGTGCTGAACCGTGAGTACGTGGTAATAAACCTGTGCGGATATCTAATGCACGTACCATGTCTTTTTCACGACCATCGATACGAGGTTCGCCTGCTAATACACGAGCACGAACAATGTTTTTCTCTAAGCTAGAGAATAGATCGTTGATTTCACCTTCATCTAAGGTTTCGTCTTCAGCTAATAACGTTGCAACAACTTCATCGCGAATTGCTTCGATTTGTTCATAACGTTCTTGTTTTTCAGTGATACGGTATGCATCACCGATGCGTGCTTGCGCTAATTCTGCAATGCGATCATGTAAAGTTTGGTTAACGGCTTCTGGTGCCCAATCCCATTTTTCTTTACCGACTTCAGCAACTAATGCATTGATATTTTCAATCACAATTTGTTGTTGATCATGACCAAATACCACTGCACCTAACATTTCTTCTTCTGATAATAAATCAGCTTCTGATTCTACCATCAGCACAGCGCCTGCAGTACCTGCAACCACTAAGTCTAATTTACTTACTTTCAGCTCATCAACAGTTGGGTTCAGAACATATTGACCATCGATGAAACCAACACGAGCACCACCGATAGGACCATTAAATGGAACACCTGATAGAGCTAATACAGCAGAAGCACCAATCATTGCAACGATATCTGGGTTAACTTGTGGGTTAACAGAAACAACAGTAGCAACGATTTGGATTTCGTTTAAGAAACCTTCTGGGAATAATGGGCGTAATGGGCGGTCAATTAAACGTGCAATTAACGTTTCGCCTTCACCTGGACGACCTTCGCGACGGAAGAAGCTACCTGGGATACGACCAGCAGCGTATGAACGCTCTTGGTAGTTCACTGTTAATGGGAAGAAATCTTGACCAGCTTTAACTTTTTTCTTTGCAACAACGGTAACAAAAACAGCGGTGCCGTCCATGTCAACCATAACAGCAGCTGTTGCTTGACGAGCCATCATACCTGTTTCGATTGAAACCGTATGTTGACCGTATTGAAATTTACGAACTGTAGGATTCAGCAAAATAATATCCTTTATCTTATTGTCGCCAGATGTTTAGCGACGATGAATGATCTTTTCTCCGCTACGTCCCCTCGCGACTAATGAAAATATTGACCACTTATTAGCAATAAATACTTTCATTAGCCGCGCGAATTGTCGTAACTAGAGAGACTAAATAACAATCACCACATTAAAACATAACGACTAATATTAAAAATAGCACTTTCTAGTAGAAAAGGGGCCAACAGGCCCCTTTCCACTGAAACTCACTTGATTAGCGACGCAGACCTAAACGTTCAATCAGTGCAGAGTAACGAGCAACATCTTTACGTTTCAGGTAGTCCAGCAGATTACGACGGCTGGAAACTTTACGCAGCAGACCACGACGGCTGTGGTGATCTTTTTTGTGCTCTGAAAAGTGACCTTGCAGGTGGTTGATTTCTGCAGTCAGCAGTGCAATCTGAACTTCGCTTGAGCCAGTATCGTTAGCATCACGACCAAATTCAGCAACGATTTTTGCTTTCGCTTCAGTACTTAGAGACATAATAAACTCCAATTAAATTAAAATTTTTAGGATAGCCAATCTCTAATTCAGCTATCCAACTCAGCCACCTAAACAGATAGCCGCATTATTCTACGCTTCAAACACTTTTAGCGCAAGATTGCTATTAAGTGTTATCTTTTGCGTTATAGTCTACAACGACTCTTTTCGGAGCAACTAGGCCATCTTTAATGATAGCAAGACCAATGAATTTTTTTTCATCACCTTCAGTTACTCTCACCCATTCGCCTTCATTGATATCATGATTAACACGAACAGGCTGTCCTAGCTTGAGATAACCCGCAATGATCGTGGTTAAATTCACAACAGGAAAATGGGCCACAGCGGTATCCATAGGCAATAACAGTGCATCAAGTGCCGCGAAAGGATCTTCTTGTGCAGTTTGTGCATTTTCTATCATCGCTCTTAATTGCTCTAACGTTACCATTCGCTCTTTAGGATAATCTGCAACTTCTAATCGGCGTAAGAAAATAACGTGGGCACCACATTGTAATTTCTCACCAAGATCATCAATGATAGTGCGAATATACGTTCCTTTAGAGCAGTGAATTTCTAGTTCTAATTCGTCGCCTTCCCAGCGAATAAACTGAAGTTCATAAACAGTAATCGGTCTTGCTTCTCGCTCAACTTCTATGCCTTGTCTTGCATATTCATAAAGCGGTTTACCTTGATGCTTTAAAGCCGAGTACATTGAAGGAACTTGCAATGTTTCACCACGAAAGCTCTCTAAGGCATCGTCTAAAGCTTGCTGCGTAAATTGCACTGGGCGTTCTTGGATAACTTCACCATGTGCATCAGAAGTATCTGTTCGTTGGCCTAAGCGGGCAATAACACGATAACGCTTATCCGAATCCAATAGAAACTGTGAAAACTTCGTCGCTTCACCTAAACAAATAGGTAGCATACCTGTTGCTAAAGGGTCCAATGCCCCCGTATGCCCTGCCTTACTGGCATTAAACATACGGCGGACTTTTTGGAGTGCGTCATTAGAGGAAATATCTTGGGGTTTATCGAGTAGCAATACGCCGTTAATCTCACGCCCCTTACGACGACTCCCCATTATTCTTCCTCTTTATGACGACGCTCTTCGTCGTTTTTAACGACATTAGAAACTAAATTAGACATGCGCATACCTTCAACTAATGAGTTGTCATAAGCAAATGTCAGTTCTGGTACAATACGTAAACGCATTGCTTTACCTAATAATGAACGAATAAAACCCGCCGCTTCATTCAAGGCAGTTAAGCCATCTTCAACCATCTCTTCTTCGCTTTTTTCACCACCAGATAAGTTTAAAAAGGTGACGAACACTTTGGCGTAAGCCAAATCGCGAGAAATTTCAACGCCAGATACAGTGGCCATTCCAATACGTGGATCTTTTACTTCACGTTGTAGAATGATGGCGATTTCTTTTTGCATTTCCTGAGAAACACGCTGACTACGGCTAAAATCTCTTGCCATTTTATCTCTCCCTGACAATAGGGTATTGCCCTGATTGTCACTATTAATTCAGATCTAAAATCAATGATATCTAAAGAGTATACATGAAGTGGTATTTAACAACCGCTTTCTCTGATTTCTTTCTTTAGAAATAAAATGTTTCTTTGTTGCTATTTTACCCTGTTATCTCACTTTCATAAATTACTGAAAGCCAATCTATTTCGGTTATGTTGAAAAATGAAGAGGAAAATAAAAGAGAATACAGCAAAGAAGGGAATAAGAAGGGAGCCGTTAAGCTCCCTTTTAAAACAAGACGTACTAGATTAATCAATAGAACGTTTGATTTCGATAACTTGGAAGACTTCAATCATGTCGCCTACACGAACATCATTGTAGTTTTTCACACCGATACCACATTCCATGCCGTTACGCACTTCATTGACGTCATCTTTAAAGCGACGTAGTGACTCAAGTTCGCCTTCGTAGATAACCACGTTATCACGTAGAACACGAATTGGGTTATTACGTTTGATGTTACCTTCAACCACCATACAGCCCGCAATCGCGCCGAATTTCGGTGATTTAAACACATCACGGACTTCTGCAAGACCCATGATTTCTTGTTTATATTCAGGTGCCAACATACCACTCATTGCCAGTTTGATTTCGTCAATCAGGCTATAGATAACAGAGTAGTAACGTAAATCCACACTTTCTTGTTCAATAATACGGCGAGCAGATGCATCTGCACGAACGTTGAAACCAAGAATAATTGCGTTAGAAGCAGCCGCTAATGTTGCGTCAGTTTCAGTGATACCACCTACGCCAGAACCGATGATTTTCAGTTTAACTTCGTTAGTAGACAGTTTAACTAATGCATCAGTAATCGCTTCACAAGTACCTTGAACGTCTGTTTTCAGAACGATGTTCAGTTCAGAAGTTTTACCTTCTTCCATGTTAGCAAACATGTTTTCCAGTTTAGATTTCTGCTGACGAGCCAGTTTAACATCGCGGAATTTACCTTGACGGTATAATGCAACTTCACGCGCTTTCTTCTCATCACGAACAACCGTTGCTTCATCACCTGCAGAAGGAACGTTAGACAGACCTAAAATCTCAACAGGCATTGATGGGCCAGCAGATTGAACGTCTTGGCCTAATTCGTTACGCATTGCACGAATACGACCGTATTCGAAGCCACACAGAACGATATCGCCTTTATTCAGCGTACCTTCACGAACAAGGATAGTTGCCACAGGGCCACGACCTTTATCGAGGTAAGATTCGATAACAACACCGCTTGCCATACCTTCTTTAACTGCTTTCAGTTCAAGAACTTCAGCTTGTAAAAGAATCGCATCCAGCAGTTCGTCAATACCTAAACCTTGTTTTGCAGATACGTGCATAAACTGAGTTTCACCGCCCCACTCTTCTGGCAGGATGCCATATTGAGACAGTTCAGTTTTCACGCGATCAGGATCAGCTTCGTGTTTATCGATTTTGTTCACAGCAACAACAACGGGTACGTTTGCAGCTTTTGCGTGTTGGATTGCTTCGATAGTTTGTGGCATTACACCATCATCTGCCGCAACAACCAGAACAACGATATCCGTTACCTGAGCACCACGAGCACGCATTGAAGTAAACGCGGCGTGACCTGGGGTATCTAGGAAGGTGATTTCACCTTTATCTGTTTTAACGTGGTAAGCACCGATATGCTGGGTGATACCACCCGCTTCGCCTGATGCTACTTTCGTTGAACGAATGTAGTCCAGTAATGATGTTTTACCGTGGTCAACGTGACCCATGATAGTCACAACCGGTGCACGAGATACAGCACTTTCTTCGCCAGTATCACGATCACTCATGACTTGTTCTTCTAACTCGTTTTCACGACGTAAGATAACTTTGTGACCCATTTCTTCAGCAACAAGCTGTGCAGTTTCTTGGTCTAAAACCTGGTTAATGGTTGCCATAGCACCCATTTTCATCATGGTTTTGATAACTTCAGACCCTTTTACTGCCATTTTGTTAGCAAGTTCAGCAACAGAAATAGTCTCACCGATAATAACATCGCGGTTTACAACAGCTGCTGGCTTATTGAAGCCTTGTTGTAATGAGCTACCTTTACGTTTACCTTTCTTGTTAGTACGACCAGCAGCACGTGCTTCTTCACGATCTGCTTTTTCAGAATGGCGGTTGTTTTTCTTAGGACGAGGAGCCTTAGCATTGCGACCACGACCGCGGCCACCTTCAACTTCAGCATCACTTTCATCTTCTGCATCACGAGCATAACGTGATGTTGTTACATGATAGTCTGAGCCTTCAGTTTCTGGTGCTTTAGGTTCAGCAGTCCATTTTTCAGCATTCTCTTCAGCTAAAAGACGTGCTTTTTCTGCTGCAACTCGTGCTTCTTCTTCCGCTTTACGGCGCTGTGCTTCTTCCGTTTTACGTTTCAGTTCAGCCTGTTCAGCATTGCGACGTGCTTTTTCCTGATCTGCTGCTTTATCAGCTTTTGGTTTATCGTTTTG
This sequence comes from Proteus genomosp. 4 str. ATCC 51469, assembly GCF_003144375.1. NCBI lineage: Bacteria > Pseudomonadati > Pseudomonadota > Gammaproteobacteria > Enterobacterales > Morganellaceae > Proteus > Proteus genomosp. 4. Next base: position 58,930 of record NZ_PENV01000006.1, on the reverse strand, counting down.
TTTCACTTTATCTTTTTCCGCTGCTTCGCGCTTAGCTAATTCCGCTGCTTCACGTTTTGCTTCTTCAGCTTCACGTTTCGCTTTTTCTTCGGCGTCTTTCTTTGCCTTTTCAGCTTCACGTTTTGCTTTTTCTTCAGCTTCGCGCTGTGCTTTCTCTTGTGCTTCGCGCTGGGCTTTTTCTTCGGCTTCGCGATGCGCCTTTTCTTCCGCTTCACGCTGAGCTTGCTCATCCGCTTGCGCTTTTTCAACGGCGTCACGGTTCACATAAGTGCGTTTTTTGCGGACTTCGATGGCTACTGATTTACTTTTGCCACCTGTACCAGGAACACTTAACGTACTACGTACTTTACGTTGTAACGTTAACTTTTCTGGTTGGTTGGTTGAGACGTCTTTATCACGATTCAACCAAGCCAGTAAGGTTTCTTTCTCTTTTTGGGAGACAGAATCAGAGACGGTCTTCTTAATACCGGCATCAGCAAACTGCTGTACCAAACGTTCAACCGGTGTCTGAATCTCTTCTGCCAGTGATTTTACTGTTTCATCTGTCATTCTGTTCCTTCCTGCTCAGTTGTTACGCATCATTCCCAAACCAGCAGATATTACGTGCGGCCATAATGAGTTCGCCTGCGCGCTCACTATTTAAACCTTCAATATCAGTTAGGTCGTCGATACCCTGTTCGGCAAGATCTTCCAGTGTGCAGATACCACGGGCAGCTAGATCAAATGCTAAAGAGCGCTCCAAGCCTTCGAGAGCTAATAAGTCCTCGGCTGGCTGGTTATCGCCTAGGCTTTCTTTTTGAGCCAATTCAATCGTTGTTAATGCTGCTTTTGCTCTTTCACGTAGAGCTTCAACGGTGTCTTCATCTAATCCGTCAATCGCCAGCAGTTCACTGATTGGCACATAAACTAACTCTTCAAGGGTAGAGAAACCTTCTTCAACTAAAACAGTTGCGAAGTCTTCATCAATGTCGAGATGCTTAGTAAATATTTCAATGGCTGCGTTTGCTTCTGCCTGATGTTTTGCATTCAGTTCATCAGCGGTCATGACGTTTAATTCCCACTTGTCATCACCACGATGTTTTTTCAGTAACTGAGCTGCCAGACGTACGTTTTGACCGTTACGGCCAATCGCCTGAGCAAGGTTACTGCTTTCAACTGCAACATCCATTGTACATTTGTCTTCATCGACAACAATAGAAGCAACATCTGCCGGAGCCATTGCATTAATCACGAATTGTGCAGGATTATCATCCCACAGAACAATATCAATTCGCTCGCCGCCCAATTCACTGGAAACGGCTTGTACACGTGCGCCACGCATACCAACACAAGCACCCACTGGGTCAATACGCTTGTCGTTAGTTTTTACTGCGATTTTGGCACGAGAACCTGGATCACGCGCTGCAGCTTTAATTTCAATGATTTCTTCGCCAATTTCTGGCACTTCAATGCGGAAAAGTTCAACCAGCATTTCAGGGCGAGAACGCGTCACGAAAAGTTGTGCACCACGAGTTTCTGTACGTACATCATATAATACACCGCGTAAACGGTCGCCCGGACGGAAGTTTTCACGCGGTAACATATCTTCGCGTAAAATAACGGCTTCTGCGTTATTTCCTAAGTCTAGGGTGATGTTTTCACGATTTACTTTCTTCACAACACCCGTGATAATTTCGCCTAATTGTTCGCGGAATTGATCAACAACCATTGCTCTTTCAGCTTCACGTACTTTTTGTACGATAACTTGTTTTGCAGTTTGTGTTGTAATACGGTCGAAAGTAACTGATTCAATCTGATCTTCAATATAACCACCTAGTTCGATACTAGGATCTTCATATTGAGCAGCTTCAAGTGTAATTTCACGAGTAGGCTGAGTCACTTCATCTACAGCAACCCAACGGCGGAATGTATCAAAGTCACCGGTTTTACGGTCGATACATACGCGAACATCAATTTCTTGCTCGTATTTTTTCTTAGTTGCTGTCGCTAGTGCGGTTTCCAGTGCTTCAAAAATCTTTTCACGAGGAAGAGATTTTTCGTTAGAGACCGCTTCCACAACAGCCAGAATCTCTTTGTTCATCCTAGTTGCCTCTTCAAAACTTAAAAGTGGGGTACCAGGTTAGCTTTCTGGATGTTGCTCAGTGCGAACACTTCGTCTTTACCATCCACAGTAACCGTGATCATTTCGCCAGCGACAGACTTAATAATGCCCTGCCATTTACGGCGGTTTTGCATTGCAATTCGTAATACGATAGCGGCTTCTTCACCGATAAATTGCTCATAATGCGTTGCAGTGAATAAAGGTCGTTCTAAACCAGGAGACGAGATCTCAAGGTTATAAACTGTTTGAATTGGATCTTCAACATCCAGCACAGCACTGACCTGGTGGCTAACATCAGCACAATCATCAACAGTGATACCGTCTTCACTATCAATATAGATGCGCAATGTTGATTCTCGGCCACGAATAAACTCAAGACCGACAAATTCAAAGCCTAATGCTTCTACTGGTGCTGAAATCATCGCTGTTAATTTTTGCTCTAATGTGGACAAACCCACCCCCAAGGCATAAAAAAAGGGCCTATAGCCCAGTATTCTATTCTCTGATAACAAAAAACCCCGAAATTCGGGGCTTTATGCAACTGGACCCTGTAACTTGCCATTCGAGAATAACCTCTTCTTACGGCACATTCCACTCAGGATCATAATCGGTTCAAAAAGATGATTAATGAGAAAAGTGCTGTATTGTTAGAAGTGGTTGCGGGGGCCGGATTTGAACCGACGACCTTCGGGTTATGAGCCCGACGAGCTACCAAGCTGCTCCACCCCGCGTTCGAAAAACGTGGCAAATTTTACGCTGATAACAAGCAAAACGCAAGCTATCTGGAATAATGGTGCCGAGAACGGGACTTGAACCCGTACGCCCGTTTTATAGGCACTACCACCTCAAGGTAGCGTGTATACCAATTTCACCACCTCGGCACTTTAATGAGACTGTTATTGCGTAAATATTAACAATCTCATTTAAATCTTTACTTAGTTTACTGCGGAATATCTGTATTTGCTGGCGCTACAGGCGCTGCTAATTGCTCAGCTTTTTTTGCTTCTTCTGTAGTCTGCTCGATAGACATCCATTTGCTGTCTTCACGCACAGTTTTATTGGCACTTAGATTACCTAAAATAAGGGCAAGTACAATAAAAGCTGTTGCTAAAACAGCGGTCATACGGGTCATAAAGTTAGCTGAACCGCTTGAACCAAATACTGTACCGGAAGCACCTGCACCAAAAGAAGCGCCCATATCAGCACCTTTACCCTGCTGTAACAGGATCAGACCAACTAGCCCTGTTGCTACAATGATAAGAATAACAATGAGTGCCGTATACATTTGCGTTACCTTTTCTATGGAACTTATCGTCTTAACGATAACCTTCGATTGCTTCACCCGCTTTAGTTCAAGACCTTACTAAGCGGGTGTGAATACTAACCAAAGCTGAACTGACAAGCAAGGTTATTTTGCGACAAAGTGATTAATTGAAGAAAAAAGCATCAATTAACCTACGTGCTTCACAGCGTCAGCAATACGATTAGCCATCGCTGTAACTTGTTCTTCATTTTCGCCTTCAACCATCACTCGAATTAAAGGCTCTGTGCCTGATTTACGTAACAGTACACGCCCTTTACCCGCAAGTTCTTCTTCAACCGCTTTAGCGACTTTCTGAACTTCAGGTGTTTGTAATGGATCATGACTTCCTGTGAAGCGAACATTCACTAAAATTTGAGGTAATAGTTTCATGCCACTGCATAAATCATGCAAACTCATATGATTACGAACCATTGCACTTAAAACTTGTAAGCCTGCAACAATGCCATCACCTGTGGTTGTTTTATCTAATAAAATAATGTGGCCTGAGTTTTCAGCACCTAAACGCCAGCCTTTCTCTTGTAATTTTTCAAGCACATAGCGGTCACCCACTTTAGCTCGTACAAAAGGAATACCTAGTTGCTTAAGTGCAATTTCCAGTCCCATATTACTCATCAGTGTACCAACGGCACCACCACGTAATTGGCCTTGGCGCAACGCTTCTCTCGCAATAATATAGAGAATCTGGTCACCATCAACTTTTAAGCCTTGATGATCAACCATAATAATACGGTCACCGTCACCATCGAATGCTAAACCAACGTCTGCACCTTCTTCAAGTACACGTTGTTGCAACATACGAACATCGGTTGCACCACATTCAGCATTTATATTAATCCCCGTTGGTTCACAACCAATCGTAATAACTTCCGCGCCTAATTCACGAAATACATTAGGTGCAATGTGGTATGTTGCACCATGTGCACAATCAACAACCACTTTTAAGCCATTAAGATTGTTTTCGTTAGGGAATGTGCCTTTACAAAATTCAATATAACGACCTGCTGCATCCACGATCCGATTTGCTCGACCCAGCTCTGCTGATTCAACACAAGTAATCGGCTTTTCCATTTCTGCTTCAATGGCTTCTTCTACTTCATCTGGTAATTTTGTACCATCAATAGAGAAAAATTTGATCCCATTATCGTAATAAGGGTTATGAGAAGCTGAAATCACAATCCCTGCTTCAGCGCGAAATGTGCGTGTTAAATAAGCAACCGCAGGTGTTGGCATTGGCCCTGTAAATGAGGCTGATAATCCCGCTGCCGCTAAACCGGCTTCTAATGCAGACTCCAGCATATAGCCTGAAATTCGTGTATCTTTACCAATAATGATTTTACGAGAGCCATGACGTGCTAATACTTTGCCCGCAGCCCAACCCAGTTTTAATACAAAATCAGGTGTAATTGGACTATCACCTACTTTTCCACGGATACCATCTGTTCCAAAGTATTTACGTTCGCTCATTCATTATTTTCCTTTGCAGAAAGAGTCGCTTGTACGACTTTCATCGCATCAACTGTCTCTTTAACATCGTGTACACGAATAATTTGTGCGCCTTGCATTGCCGCAATGACAGCACAGGCCACGCTACCAGCAACACGCTCTTGTGGTGGCACATTCAATAGTTGTCCAACCATTGATTTGCGTGACATCCCAGCAAGTATAGGTAGACCAAAGTGATGAAGTTCACTTAAGTGCGCTAATAATTGGTAATTATGCGCTAAATTTTTACCAAAGCCGAACCCTGGATCAAGAATAATTTGATTTTTTTCAATACCAGCATCAACGCAACGTTGAATATTTTCTCGTAAAAAACAATCCACATCTATCATCACATTCTCATAATGTGGTGATTGTTGCATAGTTTTAGGGTCACCTTGCATATGCATAATACACACAGGTAAACCCGTTTTAGCTGCAGCTTCAAGCGCTCCTGGTTCTTGTAAAGAGCGAATATCATTGATAATTGAAGCCCCAACATTTGCCGATTCAGTAATTACTTGAGCTTTAGATGTATCAACAGAAATCCAAACATCAAAACGCTGACGAATAGCTTCAACAACAGGAACAACACGTTGTAACTCTTCATTTATAGATACATCATTTGCACCAGGTCTTGTCGATTCACCACCTATATCGATGATAGAAGCCCCTTCAGCAATTAATTTTGCTGCGTGGTTAACCGCATCATTAAGTGAATTATGAGTGCCACCATCAGAGAAAGAATCCGGAGTGACATTCAAAATCCCCATAACTTGAGGTGTTGATAAATTAAGTTCTCTTCCTCTAGCAATTAATTTCATTTCATTGATACCTTCATAAAAAAACCCCAGAAGCCTGGGGTTTGTATTTATAGCTTACTCAATATGTATAACCCAATAAGGATTAGTGAGTATTTTTATCAGAAGGTGTATCACTTTCTGACTCAGACTTATCTTTTGGCTCACTTGCCACATGCGTTTGAGTCGGCTGGGCAGTAGTTGTTGCATTACTATTGCCATTACTGCCTTCCCAACCTGCAGGTGGGCGAACATCACGACGATTCATTAAATCATCAATTTGAGGTGCATCGATAGTTTCATAAGTCATCAGTGCATCTTTCATTGAATGAAGAATATCAAGATTATCCATCAAGATCTGACGAGCACGAACATAGTTACGATCAACGATAGCTTTAATTTCTTCATCAATAGTACGAGCAGTTTCATCAGACATATGTTGCGCTTTCGCAACAGAACGACCTAAGAATACTTCGCCGTCTTCTTCTGCATACAGTAATGGCCCTAATTTTTCAGAGAAACCCCACTGTGTCACCATGTTACGTGCAATATTTGTTGCTACTTTAATGTCGTTAGAGGCACCTGTAGAAACATGCTCAACACCATAAATGATTTCTTCTGCTAAGCGTCCACCATACAGTGTTGAAATTTGGCTCTCTAATTTCTGACGGCTAGCACTGATTTGGTCACCTTCAGGTAAGAAGAAAGTCACACCTAATGCACGTCCGCGAGGAATAATCGTCACTTTATGCACAGGATCATGTTCTGGTACTAAACGTCCAATAATCGCGTGACCGGCTTCATGATAAGCTGTTGATGCTTTTTGTTCTTCCGTCATCACCATCGAACGACGTTCAGCACCCATCATTATCTTATCTTTTGCTTTTTCAAACTCGACCATTGAAACAACACGTTTATTACCACGAGCAGCAAATAAAGCAGCCTCATTAACTAAGTTAGCTAAATCTGCACCAGAGAAACCCGGTGTACCGCGTGCTAGAATTGCAGGATCAACATCTGGTGATAAAGGTACGCGACGCATATGGACTTTAAGAATTTGTTCACGTCCACGGACATCAGGTAAACCTACAACCACTTGACGGTCAAAACGGCCAGGACGGAGTAACGCAGGGTCTAAAACGTCAGGGCGGTTAGTTGCCGCAATAACGATAATCCCTTCATTTCCTTCAAAACCATCCATTTCAACAAGCATTTGGTTCAATGTTTGTTCACGTTCATCATGACCACCACCTAAACCAGCACCACGTTGACGCCCTACGGCATCTATTTCATCGATAAAGATAATACAAGGCGCGGTTTTTTTAGCTTGTTCGAACATGTCACGAACACGTGAAGCACCAACACCCACAAACATTTCAACGAAATCAGAACCTGAAATGGTGAAGAATGGTACTTTTGCTTCGCCTGCAATAGCTTTCGCTAATAACGTTTTACCTGTACCAGGAGGCCCTACCATCAGAATACCTTTAGGGATTTTACCCCCTAATTTCTGGAAGCGACCCGGATCACGTAAATATTCAACTAATTCGCTTACTTCTTCTTTTGCTTCATCACAACCTGCAACATCAGCAAAGGTTGTTTTGATTTGGTCTTCTGTCAACATGCGAGCCTTACTTTTACCGAAAGACATCGCACCTTTACCGCCACCACCTTGCATTTGGCGCATAAAGAAAATCCAAAGACCAATAAGTAATAGCATTGGGAACCAAGACACAAAAATTTGAGTCAGAAGGCTTTGGCCTTCAAGTGGTTCACCCGTTACTTTTACATTACGGTTCATTAAAGTGGTCAGCAGGTTGTCATCACGCATAGGCATATACGTGCTGTACTTTGAGTTATCTGTTTTAGTTACATTAATATCATAACCACTTATGCTGACCTCGCGTAATTGGTTATTAGTTAACTCATTGATAAAGGTAGAGTAATCCACCTTACGACTATTCGAATCGCTGGGTCCGAAGCTCTGGAATAATGACATCAAAACGACTGCAATAACTAGCCAGAGGATCAGGTTTTTCGCCATGTCACTCAAGGGATTAACCTCATATTACAACTGTGTTAACAAATAGCTTTAGGGTACTAAAGTTTACGCCCTGTGGCTACAATATATACCTCACGAGAACGAGACCGCGAAGCGTCTGGTTTACGAACTTTCACTTTCGTAAACAGGGAGCGTATTTGCCCCAGGTACTCATCAAAGCCTTCTCCCTGAAACACCTTGACAATAAAACTTCCCCCGGGAGCCAGTACATCACGACACATATCAAGCGCTAACTCTACTAAATACATGGATCGAGGGATATCGACCGCGGGTGTACCGCTCATGTTTGGAGCCATGTCAGACATGACAACCTGGACTTTATTTTCACCTACTCTATCAAGCAATGCCTTCAACACAAGTTCATCACGAAAATCGCCTTGAAGGAAATCGACTCCGACGATAGGATCCATAGGCAAAAGGTCACATGCGATGATTCGACCTTTACTTCCTAACTGCTGTACAACATATTGAGACCACCCACCTGGGGCTGCCCCTAAATCGACAACGGTCATACCTGGTTTAAAGATATTGTCACTTTGCTGAATTTCTTCCAGTTTAAACCAAGCACGAGAGCGAAACCCTTTTTTCTTTGCTTGCTGAACATATTTATCACTAAAATGTTCTTGTAACCAGCGGCTAGAGCTTGCAGAACGTTTCTTATTGGCCATTGCGTTTTCCAACTATCATACACTTAGCTATCAAAATTTTTACTCTTTCACTCATTTAACCTCGTCTTAACGACATTTTATGGTGATAAGTGAGAGATGGCGTTAGAATAGTGTGTTTTCAATCCCAACAAAGCAAAAATTAATGATGACTCTTAACAAAAAACAAATTCAACACCTGAAAGGGCTCGCTCATCACCTGAATCCGGTCGTTATGATTGGTAACAACGGGTTGACTGAAGGCGTTCTTGCAGAAATTGAACTCGCTCTGGCACACCATGAGCTTATCAAAGTCAAAATCGCAGGCGAAGATCGAGATGTTAAAAACTTGATCGTGGCAGCGATTGTACGCGAAAGCGGTGCACAGAATGTACAAGTAATCGGAAAAATTCTTGTTCTTTATCGTCCTTCAGAAGCACGCAAGATTATTTTACCGAAATAATACTTGTATCTTTATATAAAAATGCCATAAGTAACTCTATGGCAAAAAAGGCCTTTTAAGGCCTTTTTTATATTACCACAGGATAGCAGCCTAGTTTTCTATAGAAACGTAAAATTATAAATTAAATGTATTCTACGTTTAAAACTTCGTACTCAACTTGTCCACCCGGTGTTGTGATAACAACAACATCATCTAACTCTTTACCAATTAATCCACGCGCAATTGGTGAATTTACAGAGATTAAGTTAACTTTAATGTTTGCTTCATCATCACCCACAATGCGGTAGGTCTGCTCTTCTTCAGTTTCAACATTTAACAATGTCACTGTTGAACCAAAAATAATACGGCCATTGTTATTCATCTTAGTAATATCAATGACCTGAGCATTTGATAATTTTGCTTCAATTTCTTGTACTCGCCCTTCACAGAAACCTTGTTGCTCTCTTGCTGCATGATATTCTGCGTTTTCTTTTAAGTCTCCGTGCTCACGCGCTTCTGCAATAGCCGCGATAATTTCGGGACGACGAACACTTTTTAAATATTCCAGCTCTTCGCGTAGTTTTTCCGCACCAAGAACGGTCATAGGGATCTGATTCATGTGTTAATACCTCAATACTATTCCTAATAAAAAATAGGTATCATCCTGATTTTTTATACTAACAACACAGAGAAAAGGATCTATTTACTCTTCTCAAGACAAAAAAAGACACAGGCAACCTTAAATTGGGCCTGTCTCTACATATGTTCGGTGAATAAGGAAAGACGTTTATTCCCTTATTCATGCTGTTGGGAAGCAAACTTAGCCCCCAGACCTAAAACTAAATCTAACACAACAGACGCATTGCTTCACGCCTTATCTCTCTTTATAAATCAATAAACAGATATTTTCTGATAATGCAGTAATCGCTCGTTATATCGTTTACTTTTGCCCTCATTGCCCTTTAGTATTAGCCTCTGGCAATCAATACTGTAACGTTTGTACGCTATAGTCACGGACAGAGAAATTATGCGCTTATTATCAACATTTCGACGGATACTTTACACATTAAGTATCATCAGTTTTTCAACCCAAGCAATACCCGTTGAAAACTATACATCCCTTCTTCCTGAAGGAACACAAGTGGGTTTGATTACCCAGCCTGTGGGCGCAGCTTCTCCTAATCTCAATTATCATGCAGATCAATTAGCTCTTCCTGCCAGTACTCAAAAAGTAGTCACCGCCTTGGCGGCATTACTTCAATTAGGGGGTGATTACCAATTCACCACAACAATGGAGACGGAAGGCAAAATAAAAAATGATCAACTCAACGGAGATTTGATCTTTCGTTTCAGCGGTGATCCAACATTAACTCGCCAACAGTTAAGAGGAATGGTCGCGGTATTAAAACAATCCGGCATCACTAAAGTCCATGGCGATTTGCTGATTGATACTTCTGCTTTTTCGAGTCATGACAAAGCACCTGGTTGGGTTTGGAATGATATGACTCAATGTTTTAGTGCGCCACCTAGTGCCGCAATTGTTGATAAAAACTGTTTTTCTGTCTTATTGCAAAGTGGCAATAAAGATGGCGATATTGCCACAATACGCAAAGCTTCATTTTACCCAGTTACCGTTTTAAGCGAAGTTGAAACTTATGAGAAAGGCTCAACACGTACTCGTTTTTGCGAATTAGATGTCACTGTCCGTGATTTAAATACCTATGTAATAACAGGATGTATTCCTAAACGTGACGATGCAGTGCCTTTAATGTTTTCTATTCAAGACGGTGCGCATTGGGCAGGCACAATTTTAAAAGAAGAGTTACAAAGAGCCAATATTGAACTTGATGGCTATATAAAACGTCGCTCTTACGTTAAAGCACCGGTTACTGTATTAGCACAAACACAATCTAAGCCTCTACATAACTTGCTCACTACAATGTTAAAAGAGTCTGACAATATGATTGCAGACACTGTATTTAGAACCATTGGACGTGAATATTATGGTGTTGCTGGAACGTGGCGTTCAGGCGCGGAAGCAACTCGTGCGATTTTAAAACAAAAAGCAGGAATTGACTTAGGTAATACAGTAATGGTTGATGGTTCAGGTCTTTCTCGCCATAACCTCATTTCGCCTGCAACAATGATGCAAGTCCTTCAATATATAGGGCAACATGAAAATGAACTCAACTTTATTACTATGCTTCCCCTCTCTGGACACGATGGAACATTACAATACCGAGGCGGTTTTCATGAAGCAGGTGTCGATGGCAAAGTTTCTGCCAAAACGGGTTCACTAAAAGGGGTCTATAATCTTGCTGGCTTTATGACGACAGCTAATGGACAAAAAGTTGCTTTTGTTCAGTACGTCTCTGCATATTCACCACCAACACAAAATCGTAATGCAGGGCGCGCCTATTTAGTACGTTTTGAAACTAACCTGTATAAAGATATGTACAATAACCGCTAAGTTTACGATATCGAGATAAAAGAAAACGCCTGATAAATCAGGCGTTTTTTATTTTTTCATGATAAGAATGATAATTAACGTTGGTAGATAAACTCTATACCATCATCATCTTCTTCATCCCAATCATCATCGTCATCTTCTTCAAAATCAGGATTTTCAAGCTGTTCTTTGTGGTAATCATCCCACATAAAGTCAACTTTTCCTGGCTCTGCAACTGTCGCCACTAAATCTTGCTCACGTGGTGTTACATTCAGGAATTCCATGATATTCCAGCAAAGTTTTTTCACACCTTCTTGGTTGATGGCCGCTATCATGTAATAGTTTTCATCCCAACCCAGTGCTTCAACAATCGCTTTTGCCTTCTCTTTTGCTTCTTCAGCATCAAGAAGATCCACTTTATTGAATACTAACCAACGTGGTTTTTGTGCTAATTTTTCGCTGTATTTCTCTAATTCAGAGACAATAATTTGTGCGTTCTCAACAGGATCTGATCCATCAATAGGATCGATGTCGATCAAGTGCAATAACACACGACAGCGTTCTAAGTGTTTTAAGAATTGGATCCCAAGACCTGCACCATCAGCAGCGCCTTCGATTAATCCAGGAATATCAGCAACAACAAAGCTCTGATGATTATCCATACGTACCACACCTAAGCTCGGTACTAAGGTGGTAAACGGATAATCGGCAACTTTAGGTTTTGCTGCCGATACTGCACGAATAAACGTTGATTTACCCGCATTCGGCATACCTAACATACCTACATCGGCTAATAACATTAGCTCTAAGAGAACTTCACGAGATTCACCCGGAGTACCCATAGTACGTTGGCGTGGAGCACGGTTAACCGAAGATTTAAAGCGAGTATTACCTAAACCGTGAAAGCCGCCTTTAGCGACCATTTGTTTTTGTCCATGAACAGTTAAGTCAGCAATAATTTCATTGGTGGCTAAATCACGGACTCGTGTTCCAACAGGAACACTAATTGTAATGTCTTGACCACGCTTACCGGTGCAGTCACGGCTGTGACCATTTTCACCACGTTCTGCGCGATAAGATTTTGTAAAACGGTAATCAATTAGAGTGTTGAGGTTTTCGTCTGCAATCATGTAGACATCACCACCATCACCGCCATCACCACCGTCTGGCCCCCCATTAGGGATATATTTTTCGCGACGAAAGCTCACACAGCCGTTACCACCATCGCCCGCGACGATCAGGATCTTGGCCTCATCAACAAATTTCATGATTTTACTCCGTATAGTAGCCATTAACGTGCTGGATGGCCGAAATTACCCAGAGATGGCCTTTTTTAAATATAAAAAGCCCCGCAACAGACTTGCAGGGCTTTTGACTCGGTGATTAAAGGACCGGTAATTATTCAGCTTCGATGCTGATAAATTTACGGTTGTTTGGACCTTTAACTTCGAACTTAATTTTTCCGTCAGCTAATGCAAACAGGGTGTGGTCACGACCACAACCAACGTTAGTACCTGCATGGAACTTAGTACCACGTTGACGAACGATGATGCTACCTGCTAATACAGCTTCACCACCGAAACGTTTAACACCCAGACGTTTTGCTTCGGAATCACGACCGTTACGAGTCGAGCCGCCAGCCTTTTTATGTGCCATTGAACTACTCTCCTAAACCTTAAGCGATACCAGTGATTTTAACATCAGTAAACCACTGACGGTGGCCCTGTTGTTTACGGCTATGTTTACGACGACGGAACTTAACAATCTTAACTTTCTCGCCGCGACCGTGAGCAACCACTTCCGCTTTAACTTTAACGCCCGCAAGGATTGGAGCGCCAATTTGAATATCATCGCCATTAGCGACCATCATTACAGTGTCAAACTCGATTGTTTCGCCAGTAGCTACTTCAAGTTTCTCTAAACGAATAGTTTGACCTTCGCTGACTCGGTGTTGTTTACCACCACTTTGGAAAACCGCGTACATATAAACTCCGCTTTCCGCACACTCCCAATATGTATAATTTGAGTGCACAATTAAAATATTCACATAGGGCGCGAATTCTACGCAAATTTAGTGCCGATGACAAGTACAGATCGCAAACTAGCGTTAAAAAAAAGAGTTTTTTATGCGATATTTATTTCAGCCATTTTTAAAGTACAATCTAAATTATAAGAGAGTAAAATCTATGGCATGATCATTTTTTATTAATAATAACGCGCTCATTGGCGAGCCAAAGTCGAAAAAACATGAATTTAGAATCTATTATAAAACTAACATCCGCTGATATGGCTGCGGTAAATGAGGCAATCCTTTACCAGCTTAATTCAGATGTTTCTTTGATAAACCAACTTGGTTACTACATCATTAGTGGTGGTGGTAAAAGGATCCGACCAATGATCGCAGTGCTCACTGGACGAGCATTGGACTATCAAGGTGACAAACATATCTCGGTCGCAGCGCTTATCGAGTTTATTCATACTGCAACGTTGTTACATGATGATGTTGTTGATGAATCTGATATGCGTAGAGGAAAACAAACGGCAAATGCCGTCTTTGGAAATGCAGCAAGTGTGCTTGTTGGCGACTTTATTTATACACGATCTTTTCAGATGATGACGGATCTTGATTCAATGCGTGTATTAAAATTAATGTCTAGCGCCACCAATGTGATCGCCGAAGGTGAAGTCTTACAATTAATGAATTGTAACGATCCTAACATTTCTGAAGATGACTATATGCAAGTTATTTACAGTAAAACAGCGCGCCTATTTGAAGCGGCTTCTCATGCGTCAGCCATTCTTTCTGGTGCCACACCTGAGCAAGAAAAAGCATTCCAAGATTATGGACGTTATCTTGGTACTGCTTTCCAGCTCATTGACGATCTGCTTGATTATGATGCTGACAACAGTCAGTTGGGTAAAAACACAGGCGATGATCTTGATGAAGGCAAACCTACGTTGCCATTACTTCATGCCATGCATAATGGTAATGAAGAAGAATCTCAATTAATTCGCCAAGCTATTGAGCAAGGTAATGGTCGCCATTTATTGGATACCGTTTTAAATACCATGAAACAAAGTGGATCTTTGGAATATACCCGCCAAAAAGCAGAAGAAGAAGCAGACAAAGCAATTGAAGCTTTATCTATCATACCTGATTCACCTTATAAAGAAGCGCTTATTGGGCTTGCTCACGTTGCTGTACAACGTCAATCGTAATCCTAATAATACTACCCCATTAATGGTATAGAAAAGCCTGCCAGAGCGACTATGTCGACTCTGGTGGGTTTTTTAATTTATTGAGTACTTCTTCATTTTCTCGCTCAATTGCGTCTTGATTATCAGCATCAATATAACTAATGAGCTTTGCTAACCCTTCTCGAAGCACAAACTTCACAATTTTTTCACGTTCTGATTTGGTTAATTGATAATACGCTTCCACCCAGATCAAAAAAGCATCCTGACGCTTTGATAAATACTCTGCGGGAGGTTCATGTGCAGCTAATACCCCAATGACCTCATCAGGTAGACTTTTCACTGAATACTCGACAGCTTTCCCCTGCACACCACGTTTACGACGATTTTCCCACCCTTCACGACGCGCCATCAAGTTCACTCCCTGCGGTGAGTTAGGTAACCCCGCAAGCCCCACTAATTCTTTCGCTGTATACCATTCTTTTTTCATGATCTCATCTCACATTCAACTAAGAGGTTAGTCAGATAGATATCTGTTGCGGATAACGCAATAATAGATTCTTTAAACTCGCCTAATCATTGATGAGTTTTTCTAAAAAACTTCTAATACCATCCCGCAATATCAGCTCTGTTAATGTTTTTTGTTCACCATCATTTAGTTGTTGGAATGCTTTCACCCAGATAACGAGTGGCTCCTCTTTTTTATTTAGTTTGTAATGTGCTAATGGTTCATAAAGTTCCAGAGCAATTAAAGTTTTATCTGGTAAACAAGAATAATGATATTCAACACCATTACCTTGCTTATTCTTTATCTTTTGTTTTTGCCAAAATTCACGTTTAGCTTTTGCATTTACACCTTGTGGTGATTTAGGTAATCCACCTATACCCGTCAATTCCTTTGCCGTATACCACTCTTTTTTCATTATGTTTCTCTAAAATTGTTATCAACTTCAAAAAAGAAATTATTAAGAAAAAAATCAGAAATCTTTTTAGAAAAATAATGTTATTTTATTTTCTAAATAATCAGTTTAAATGCTTTAGGACATTTCTAATAAACTGTTATTTATACCACTAACACAGCAATTAATTTTATAGAAAAAGGATTAAAAATGATTTCAAGGAAATCTGATTGGCATCCTGCCGATATTATTGCCGCACTTAGAAAACGAGGAACAACACTTGCTGCCATCTCTCGCCAAGCAGGGTTAAGCTCTTCAACACTCGCTAATGCACTGTCACGCCCTTGGCCTAAAGGAGAAAAAATCATTGCTGATTATCTTGGTATTGCTCCTTCTGAAATTTGGCCAAGCCGTTATTTTCATCCTGAAACAGGAGAATTACTTGAACGAAAGATTCGTGACAAAACTAATAATTAACTAATAATTACATACATTATAATTAATAAAAAAAACCGCTGATACTATATCAGCGGTTTTTATTTAATTTTGCATTATTTTTATAGCAAAAAAAGTATTTCTTTATTTATTAATAAATTCTTCACCAAGAATTATATCTTTTTTCAATACGTCTAACATGCCATTAAGAGATTGTTTTTCAAAATCACTTAATTTACCAATAGATAAATATTCCTCTACACCGTTTTTACCTAAAAGAATAGGTTGTGCAAAGAAACGGGCATATTCTCCGTCACCTTCTGTATAGGTACATTCAATAACATTTTTCTCGCCATTTAAAGCGCGAATTAATGAAAGACCAAAACGAGCAGCTGCTTGTCCCATTGATAATGTTGCTGATCCACCACCAGCTTTCGCTTCTACAACTTCAGTACCTGCATTTTGGATACGTTTTGTCAGTGCTGCGATTTCATCATCTGTAAATGATACGCCAGCAACTTGAGAAAGTAGAGGAAGAATGGTGACACCAGAATGCCCACCAATAACAGGAACATTGGTTTTCTGAGGATCTTGGCCTTTTAATTCAGCAACAAAAGTATTAGCACGAATGATATCAAGTGTGGTGATACCGAAAAGACGTTTTTTATCGTAAACACCTGCTTTTTTAAGTACTTCAGCCGCAATAGCAACTGTCGTATTTACAGGGTTAGTAATGATACCGATAAGTGCTTTAGGGCAATTTTGTGCTACCTTTTCAATTAAGTTGCGCACAATGCCTGCGTTAACGTTGAAAAGATCTGAACGATCCATACCAGGTTTACGAGCAACACCCGCAGAAATCAGAACAACATCAGCGCCTTTTAATGCAGGAGATGGATCTTCACCGGCAAAACCTTTTACAGTCACTTGAGTTGGGATATGGCTTAAGTCAGCTGCGACGCCCGGTGTGACGGGAGCGATATCATATAAAGAGAGTTCACTACCAGCTGGAAGCTGGTTTTTAAGAAGAAGTGCCAGTGCCTGACCAATACCACCCGCTGCACCGAGAACTGCTACTTTCATTCTGATACTCCTTAGTTACGAGATAGTGGAACGCCTTAGAGAGACTCACTATTACGCAATACACCTTTTGAAAAACAATTATTTAACAGCAATATTGCATAATAAGGCATTTACAGTGGAAAATAATACTTTGGTTATTCTAAACAAATTGCTTATCTGTTAATGAGATAGTGGGCACTCTTTTGATAAATAATTCCAATAAATTGGGTAAAATGTTAAGTGGCACTATCTCCTTATGATAATCATTTAAGCTTATCATTTATTTAACAAATATTTTACTTCCTTAAATTATCACATTCAAAGTCGATAAATAAAACTTTTTTGCAGTACATTCTACTTTACAATTTTCAGTAGATTACCTCTCACCGTTCATCGTCTTTTGTTGCATAAAAATTCACTTCTCTGCATAATACGCAGGTTATTGATAACTCACTAAAGGTGAACTATGCGCGTTCCTTCTAAGCAAGAAGACTTGGTTAAAGCGTTTAAAGCCCTGCTGAAAGAAGAAAAATTCAGTTCACAAGGCGAGATTGTGACGGCATTACAAGAGGCCGGATTTGATAATATTAATCAATCCAAAATCTCTCGTATGCTAACAAAATTTGGTGCAGTAAGAACCCGAAACGCCAAAATGGAAATGGTATATTGCCTTCCAACTGAACTTGGCGTACCAACAGCAAGTAGCCCATTAAAAAATTTGGTACTCGATATCGACCATAACCATTCGGTTGTGGTGATAAGAACGAGCCCAGGTGCGGCACAACTTATTGCACGTTTATTAGATTCATTAGGCAAAGCAGAAGGGATACTTGGCAGTATTGCAGGTGATGACACTATTTTCTCAACACCAGCGCCAGGATTTTCAACAGAAGAGTTGCGAGATGCAATCCTAAACCTGTTTGATCAGGAATTATAATCGCTTTACTCTAACGTCCTAAAATAAGCCACTAAACATTCAGTGGCTTATTTTTATTTCTTATTAATACTGAATCTCTGATCCTTTAGGCTGAGCTAATTTTTTAAGCAGCTTTTCATGTATCCCACCAAAGCCACCATTACTCATAATTAAAATATGATCGCCCGCTTGTGCTTCTTTCGCAATCATATCCACTAATGTATCAAGATCGGTACTCCAACGAGCTGGTTGTACGCAATGCTCTGCAATATCACTCACTAACCATTGAATATTCGGTGGCTGGAATAAAAATACTTCATCAGCTCGACCTAATGCTGGGGCAATATCATCCTTGCTAATTCCCATTTTCATGGTATTTGAACGAGGCTCTAACACCGCAATAATACGCGCGGTTCCACCGACTTTACTGCGTAGCGCTTCAAGCGTTGCTAAAATCGCCGTAGGATGATGTGCAAAATCATCATAAACACTGACCTGATTAACTTCACCACGTAACTCTAAGCGACGACGTGCATTAACAAACTTATCTAATGCTTCACAAGCGTCAGCAGGTAAAACACCAACATGGTGTGTAGCCACTATTGCCATTAAGCCATTTTGCATGTTGTGCTCACCAGAAAGCCCCCAACACACTTCTCCGACTCGCTCACCTTTATGAAACACCTCAAAATGACTACTGTCATTAGTGAGTTTTTTAGCTTGCCAATCGCCTGTTTCACCCGTGAATTCTTGTTCGCTCCAACATCCCATTCCAATGGTCTGTTTTAAATTTATATCGTTGTCAGGCATGATGATTTTTCCGCTGCCTGGAACAATACGAACTAAATGATGGAATTGTTTTTGAATTGCCGCTAAATCATCAAAAATATCGGCATGATCAAATTCAAGGTTATTTAAAATCAGTGTGCGAGGTGAGTAATGTACAAATTTAGAACGTTTATCGAAGAAAGCGCTATCGTACTCGTCGGCTTCAATCACAAAGAAAGGACTTTCACCTAATTGTGCTGAAACTTGGAAATTACCAGGCACACCCCCAATTAAAAAACCCGGCTTATAGCCACAATCTTCTAAAACCCAAGCTAACATACCTGCCGTTGTTGTTTTACCATGGGTTCCTGCAACCGCTAATACCCAACGTTCAGGTAAAATATAATCATGTAGCCATTGAGGGCCTGATGTATAAGGCAGACCTTTTTCAAGTACAGCTTCAACACAAGGATTTCCTCGTGTCATTGCATTACCAATAATCACCATGTCAGGAGCAGGTTCTAATTGTTTAGGGTCATATCCCTCAATCAGTTCAATTCCCTGATTTTCTAATAAGGTACTCATTGGTGGATAGACATTAGCATCAGAGCCTGTGACTTTATGTCCCTTAGCTCGAGCTAAAATGGCAAGACTTCCCATAAAGGTGCCACAAATACCAAGAATATGAATGTGCATGAATTTCTGTCCAATAGCATGAAGTTGGTCACTATTCTAACGATCAAAAAGCAGATAAGGAACGGATTAACCTTTGAATCATTCGATTCTTTGGCTAAACTTGCCACCACCAAGGAGATTTTCCTCCTTTTTTACTTTACCCACTCACATTCAGGACCTGCGTCATGAAAACATTAGGCGAATTTATCGTCGAGAAACAACAAGATTTTCCCCATGCAACTGGCGAACTTACTGCATTGCTTTCGGCAATTAAGCTTGGGGCTAAAATTATCCACCGTGATATTAATAAAGCAGGGTTAGTCGATATTCTGGGTACTAACGGTGTTTCTAATGTTCAAGGTGAAGCCCAGATGAAACTGGATCTTTACGCGAATGAGAAACTAAAAGCGGCATTAAAAGCACGTGGTGAAGTTGCGGGTATCGGATCAGAAGAAGAAGATGATATTGTAATCTTTGAAGGTGATCGTGCTGAGAATGCTAAGTATGTTGTACTAATGGACCCTTTAGACGGTTCGTCGAATATTGATGTAAACGTTTCCGTCGGGACAATTTTCTCTATTTACCACCGTATTACGCCTATTGGCCAATCTGTAACATTAGATGACTTCTTACAACCGGGTCATCGTCAAGTTGCAGCAGGCTATGTCGTTTATGGCTCATCAACCATGTTAGTTTATACAACAGGTTGTGGTGTTCACGCCTTTACTTATGACCCTTCTTTAGGTGTGTTCTGCCTATCTCATGAAAGTGTGCATTTCCCACCAACAGGAAATATGTACTCTATCAATGAAGGTAACTACATCAAATTCCCATTAGGTGTCAAAAAATACATTAAGTATTGCCAAGAACAAGATGCAGCCACTAATCGCCCTTATACCACTCGTTACATCGGTTCTTTAGTCGCTGATTTTCACCGTAACTTACTGAAAGGTGGCATTTATATCTATCCAAGCACTGCAAGCCACCCTACTGGTAAATTACGTTTACTCTATGAATGTAACCCAATGGCGTTTTTAGCAGAACAAGCTGGCGGTAAAGCGAGTAATGGTAAAGAACGTATTCTTGATATCGAACCTAAAGAGCTTCACCAACGTATGCCTTTCTTTGTAGGTACTAAATCGATGGTTGAGCAAGCTGAAAGCTTTATGGCGCAATATCCAGACGAAGAATAATTCATTGGTCTAGCTCCAACATAGATAAACCGGGCTTCTTTTTCGTCCGGTTTTTTCATCTTTGAAAATAGAACTTCCTTTTATTTACTGCTTATTTTTACGTCATAACGCAACATGTTCGGCAAAAAACGGGTATTGTTAAAAACTTTTCGCTATACTACAGGCCACGTAAAATTAATTTTTTTATAGGAAATTTTTTATGAGCCTGAATCATGTTCCTGCTGGTAAAGAACTACCAGAAGATATCTATGTTGTTATTGAAATCCCAGCAAATGCTGATCCTATCAAATACGAAGTTGATAAAGAAAGTGGCGCACTGTTTGTTGACCGTTTTATGTCAACCGCAATGTTCTACCCATGCAACTACGGTTACATCAACAACACATTATCTTTAGATGGTGACCCAGTAGACGTTCTGGTTCCAACTCCATACCCATTACAACCAGGTTCAGTTATTCGTTGCCGTCCTGTTGGCGTACTAAAAATGACTGACGAATCAGGTGAAGATGCGAAACTGGTTGCAGTACCACACACTAAACTGAGCAAAGAATACGATCACATTAAAGATGTGACTGATCTACCAGAACTGTTAAAAGCACAGATCAAACATTTCTTTGAGCACTACAAAGATTTAGAAGCTGGTAAATGGGTTAAAGTTGACGGTTGGGAAGGTGTAGAAGCCGCTAAAGCTGAAATTCTGTCTTCTTTCGAACGTGCTAAAAAATAATTCTGATGCTATCAGAATAACTAAGTAAGTTATTATTTTATAATTTACTGATGAATAAGCTCTTCTTATTGAAGAGCTTTTTTATGATGGTACTACTCTTTTCTTCAAACACATTATACGTAATCTACCACTTATCAATGTAATCGCAATGCCGACTATCATTAATGTATAACCCACTAATTTATTTTATTAGATTAAACAACGATTAATTATAAATAGTATTTTCGATTAAAATTATTCCCCTTTTATAAAAATAAAAACGGCTCAATATTCCTATCAAGCCGTTTTTGCATAACATTGAGTAAAAGGGTAATAACCGATTACTCTTCTTCGTGGCGCTTTAACCAATCACCACATTTTATTTCACGTAAACCATCCACCGGCTTTTGATAAAGGTAGATCCAAGCACTGCCATAAGGCGTTGAAATCAGTTGTCGCTTGTAATCCTGATCATTCTTTTTCAATTCATCAAGCTCTGTCAAGATAGAAGGGGTTATCCGATAGACTTCGCACTCTATCTCTCCTTCACCTTCAATAACCGCAGGGTAAAACCCTAAATCATAGAGTTTGTACCCCACTAACTTATGCTCACCTAAAAGTTGCGCATACGTCATCCAGTGATGGTTACCTTGGTTTTGCCGTAAACTTCCATAAACAATAATTCGCATATAATTTAAAACTCAAATTGATAAAGCAGATCTATTGCCTGATTCATACCAGACACTGCTTGTAAATACAACCTGGGCATCAAGCGATAACGTAAGGTTAACGTCGCTAGCGAATCAAATATACCCACTCCATACTTCACTTGTAGATCGTTCGTTATCTTACCGCTGACCACAACTTGTGAGTTATCCCCCACACCTTGTGTATCAAGCGCTAAATCCGAAACACCAAAGGTTTCACCTATGCGCCCTACAAGCTGGCCACTCTGACCAACGCCTAATCCTATCAGCATTGCTGTCATTTGTGATGAATCAGCATCACCACTGTCTAGACCTTCGCCTCTTAACAAGTAAGATAATGCTTCTTGTTGTGTTTTAGCCGGCTCAGAGAAAATTTCCACTTTAGGCTGGTCAGCAAGTCCTGTTACTCGAACCCCTGCAATGACATTATCTGCAGTATTATCTGGATTACGAATAGCCTCGATATTTAAGTAAGGTTGATCAACAGGTCCAGAGAACAAGATTTGGCCCTTACGTACTTGTAAGTCTTGTCCATAGGCTTTGAATGCCCCTCTTGGAATATCAACTTGCCCATTTAAACCTAGCCCTTGTTTATTCTGATTGACTTTAAGTGTTCCCGTCAATCGGGCGCTAAGTCCAAATGCGTCCAGCGTCACATCATCACCAATATTAATCGCTAAATTACTTTGAATTGGAATCGATGTCTCTTTTGGTGCTATAGGTTGCAAGTTTTTATCTAGCATCACTTCATCAGAAGATGCCGATACCGCTGATTCTGGTAATTCTTGAACCACAATACGAGCCCAAGGGATATCAATACGACCATCTAATTTCAGTAAATGAGGGCCAGCCTCAAAGACGAGATCAGGATTAACATCAATACGCACCATTGGAGGCAATGACACTCGTAGCTTATTACCATTAGCGGCGACCACTGCGCGCCATTCATCTAACTTACGCCAATCGGCATTCCCAGTAAGATTCAAATAACCTTCTGGCGTTTCAATTCTGCCACCTAAGTCCGATGTTGCTCCATTGAATCGAACATCAACATTACCTTTCGTAATATCAAATGGGATCCAATGCCCGACCACTTTTAATTGATTAATCCCGAATTGACCAAATAACAGTGGCGATTGAGCACTTCCTCCTAAACGTAATTGAGCGCCAATATTCCCTTGAGCAATTTCACCTTTACCTAAGAACGGTTTAATTAAATCTAATGTCAAATTATCAATATCAACCGTACCTGATAGTTGGCGCTTTTTCTCAAGATCGGCAACATGTACATTACCTTTAAAGTCACCATTGCCTGCAATGCTAATCAGCCATTGCAATGTTGCTTTACCATTATTCATACCTGCATTTAAGGTAATAGCATCGAAATCAATAGGTAAAATTGTTCCTTCAATATTCTGTTTTACTGCGACACCTTGCCCTTTTAGATTGACAGATGCTTTCGGTAATCCACCTTTTGAGTTCCATGTTGCAGTGGCATCCCCTGTAAATACACCTCGAACAGAAGTTTCAGGTGGCAAGAACGGCTTTATCATTGCTAAATCAAAACGTGTTAGCGTTATTGCAGCAGTTCCACTTTCACCCACTGTTATCGCTTTAGGAACACAAACTTGCGCATTTGGGTTCACCCAGCAATGAGAGCCAATAGTGATCTCTTGCTTTTCTGCCAACAAATTCAGCGCCATTGCTTTATTTAAACGCCATTCACCCACAGGGGTATCAAAAGCTGTATTATTTAGTGTTCCTTTCCACTGTTGTTTCTCTTTATCAAATGATCCAGCTAATGTCAGCCCACCAGAAACAGGCTCACCATCCATTTTCAACGTGAGTTTATGTTGTTTTTCTGTGCCTGCTGCATCTAACGTTAAATTACGGATAATTAAATCAGCTTGTTTTAACTGACGTGCAGTAATAGCCAGTTTGCCACCAATCTCTTTATCAGACTGAACATCGCCTTTAATCGTAATAGATTCAACACTCACTTGGTCTTGCCATTTAATACCTTGAGCGTTGATATCAGCAATAATCTTCGGTGCATTAATATCACCTCGAATATTCACCTTACCTTTTACAACACCAGCAAGTCCTGGCACTAAACCATTTAATCCTGGCGCATTAATATTGGCATCTAATGCCCACTTGTCACCTAGATGTCCTTCGATATCGAGTTTATTCTTACCCAGTATCAGATTTAATTGAGGAATATTCCATTGCCCAGAATCATTACCATAGGCATTTCCTCTCGCCTTGATAAGATTATTTTTGATATTGCCATCTAAAGTGATTTCAGGAACACGTAATTGCCAACTTCCACCATACAGGCTTCCCGTTGTAGCAATACGCCCATCTAATTTGGCTGGCATATCAGGATACTGTTTTGTGGTATTAATTCCTGAAATAGTGAGCAATGCATTCCAACTAATTGCTTTACTCCAATCAGCAACACCAGTGATATCAGCATGACCTTGTAATGCTGCTAAACGCAGACGTGTTAACTCTATTTTTTCCTCATTACCTTTTGCATCCAACATTAATTTAGCCGGTGGGATCTCCTGACCTTGGATATCAGAACGCAATGAAAGATCGTAATTATCCGTCTGGCCATTGAGACGTAGTCGAGTGTCATTAAGTTGATATTGTGCATCACCAGTTAATGGCCAACGTACTTTTTGACTCTCTAAGGTCAGTTTTAATGGAAGATGTGGCTTGGCTAACTCAGCCTGTGCATCAAGTGTAGCGGTTACTGTTCCAGTTAAAGAAAGTGCTAATTTAAGCTCTTCGAGTAACGCACCTTGTAAAGAAAGTGTCGCTTTTTGATCTTTAAAATCTTCAAGCCCCACAACATCACGAATGGTTGCGTTGATATCTAAATTAACAGGCCATTGTTTATCAAGCGTGATCCCCCCATTTAAACTGACCTCACCTTCAGGCGCATCAACACGTAATTTAGTGAGATTAACTTGCTTACCTTGAGTATTTGCCTCAAAAGATAATTGATTGATGGTAACTGGGGTATCCCCACTCACTTGTAATTGCTTACCTTCAATACCTTCAATATTGATATCTACAGGAATAATAATTTCAGGTAATTCAGCCAATAATGGCTTAGCAAAGATCGTTTTAATTGTGTCTGCTAATGCTTGTTCTTTTTCTTCTGGTGTTTTAGGCTCAGTTTTAGGTTTTGCAGTTACGACTTCTTTTACATCTTGGGCAACCGCTTCAACACTACCTTCTTCTGGCGTTTTGGGTAGCGCCACCAGCAAATCATTAATAATGGTTGGATTTAATGTAACTTGACGACCTTCCCACTGAGCACCTGTTTTAAACTCATCCAGCGAGATTGCCATATCGTCAATCTTCACATGCGTATTTTCTAATGAGAGCGAGTTTAAATAGATAGGTAACGGAGCATTGAGCTCAGTTAAAGGTTCTGATGGTGGTGTTTCTTCAGAGGGTGGGAAAGCACTAGTATCAACATTAACAACCACATCGCGTGTCGCCAATGTATCAACGCAAACTTGTTTATCCGTCAGGCATGCTAAACGTAATCCTAATGATAACTCACCTACGTTCACATCAACTCCGGGCATTTGATACTCAACACCCGTTAAACGCAGATCTTTCCAGTCACCATTAACATCCTTGATAACTAAGCCTGGAACCCAGCGAGCAGCACTATTAATGGCAAAATGCAAACCTGATTGTGTTCCTAAGATCCAAGCTACAGCACCAAATGTAAGCAAAATAATGATAAGGAGTGTTAACGCAATCCATTTCAACCACTTTTTTATCATAACTCTGCTCCTAACCCGATATAAAACTGGAGTCTACGTTTATCAACGTCACTCACTGGTAGTGCTAAATCAAATTTAATTGGCCCAACAGGTGATGCCCAGCGCACACCGGCACCTGCACCTGTTTTAAAATCACTGCGAGTAAAATCATTAACCGCTTCGCCACTATCAATAAAGACAGCACTCCACCAATTACCCGTAACGTTATATTGATATTCTGCCGATCCAACGAGCATCCTTGATGCCCCTGTTAAATTACCTTTACTATCTTCTGGCGAAATACTTTGGTATTTAAAGCCTCGAACACTCCTATCACCCCCTGCAAAGAAGCGTAGCTCTGGAGGAACTTGTTCAAAAGCATTCGTTTCAATCCAGCCAAAATTACCTCTTACCACAAAACGATGCCCTTCCCATGGTGTACGGATCCAAACCTGTTGCGCTTGGAACGCTGCAAACTCGACATCCGAACCCCATATTTTATTAGAGTAGTCTAATGAGTAACGTTGACTGTCTCCCCAAGAAGGCATCATCCCACCACGTTGACGTACACGGCTGGCAGTAACACCGGGATAAAGCAACATGGTGGTATTTGTAACTTCACCTTGGGTAAAGTGGCTAAGACTCCAACGTGTATTCACACTGTATTGCCAGCCCGTAGACATATCCCAGTTACGAGACACATTTAACGTTGTGGTATCAGAACGAGTATCATTTAAATCGGTACGTTTAAAACCACCTTGAACACCATAATATTGCTCTAATGGATTAACCTTAAGTGGAATTTTATAGTTAGCACCAATAGATTGTTCAGGCTGAGAAACGCTAATGTTGGAGGTTAGACTATGACCACGCGAGTTCATCCATGGTTTATCCCACTGCATATTAAGGCGAGGACCAACATCGGTGGCATAACCACCACCAAGCTCTACGTAGTTACGAGAACGCGGAGTGACAACCGCACTCATTGGTAAAAGATGGGAACCTTCGGCTCGTGCTTTTGCAATATCAGGAGTAACAACCGCAGAGTTAAACCACCCTGTTGCGGCTAAACGACGATTAAATTCAGCAAGATCTTCAGACGCGTAATATTGCCCTTCTTTAAAGGGAACAATATTTTGTAAATAGTCTTCACGAATTTGAGAACCAGTATAATTTACTTTGCCAAAGCGATAACGTTCACCACTATTAAAGACAAAATCCCAATATGATGCATGGTTATCTAACGAGACACCTAGCTGACTTTTATCCATTTCTGCATCAAAGTAACCACGACGGATAGCAAGCCCTGTTAATGAACCTTTGAGCTTTTCATAATCACCATGGTTTAAAACACTATCAAGAGGAGGAGTATTTTCTTTAATTACCTTTGCATATTGTTCGTCGGTTTTAGCACCACCTTCAAGAACAATATCGACTCCTTTAAGTAAGATAGGAATACCGGGCTCAACTTTAGCGGTTAATACAGAGCGCGTTGGCGGTGTATTTTCTTGATAAGAAAATGTCACACTAGGCTGATAATAGCCTAAAGGGCGAAGCCCTTCTTGAATTGCTTTTTCAACACGCGCACGAAAACGCCCGTCAGGTGCAACTTCTTCTGTTGTAATGTTTGATAGCTGGACTCGCGCATTTTTTTCGAGTTGCCCTTCTAAACCTTCTACTTTTAAACGCAAACTTGCCCCATAGGCAACCGGTGCGATAAAAGACAGACAGAGAACGTAGATAACGGAGTATCTCGGCACGTTTTCTCCTCAATATGATTTAATCCATGTGATGAATTGACGACAAACTGTTTTAAGCTTTATTGTAGATTTAGTTTATAACAATATTAAGCCTTTACCATAGTAAAGCGTTTACAAATATAAAAAATGGAGTCTACCTTGCAACATAAAGCTTACCAACCAGAGAATGCCTTAAGGGGTACCTCGACACCATTAGAAATATCTGCTAATCATGCAGTAAATGGGCATTCTATAAATGATATTCCTAAAAAGATGAGTATCGCTTATTTTGCCATGGGTTGTTTTTGGGGAGTTGAACGTCTGTTTTGGCAACAACCAGGTGTTTACTCAACAAGTGCGGGTTATAGCGGTGGTGTAACAGAAAATCCAACCTATCAACAAGTTTGCCAAGGTTTAACTGGCCATAGTGAAGTGGTGAGAGTTGTTTTTGATCCTGCAGTAATTAGCTACCAACAACTTCTGGCTCTTTTTTGGGAAAATCATAATCCATCACAAGGTATGCGCCAAGGTAATGATATTGGCAGCCAATATCGTTCTGCCATTTATACTGTTAACGCAGAGCAATATGAACAAGCTATTGAATCAAAAAAGCGTTATCAACAAGCAATGAATGCTCAAGGCGCAACAACGGAAATTACGACAGAAATACAGCCAACTGGCCCTTTTTATTTTGCTGAAGATTACCATCAGCAATATTTACACAAAAACCCACAAGGCTATTGTGGATTAGGCGGGATAGGTGTCTGTTTTCCACCTGAAAAGTAACACTAGCAGAAAATAGCAGGGCGATGATATAATTGCGCCCTCTTATCTATCTTTGTGAATAAATCCATCACAATATATTGATTTATCTTCTATTTTTAACACTCTAGTATTGCCCTTTGGATTAAATACTTGGGGTGATGTGAGCCTTATATGCTTAATAGTTTACTCATTGTGCTTTTGCTTTGTGCTATCAGCGCCTTTTTTTCGCTGTCTGAAATTTCTCTTGCCGCCTCTCGTCGAATTAAACTCAAACAACTCGTTGATGAAGGTAATATTAACGCTGCCCGCGTCTTAAAAATGCAAGAAATGCCAGGCATGTTTTTTACTGTCGTTCAAATTGGATTAAATGCAGTTGCCATTTTGGCGGGTATCGTTGGTGAGTCTGCATTCTCTCCTTCACTAAAAAGTTTCTACCTACAATTTTTTGAAGAGCCTCTAGCTCAACAGCTTGGGTCTATCTGCTCTTTTATTATTGTCACATCAATGTTTATTTTACTGGCTGACTTAACCCCAAAACGCATTGGTATGATTAAGCCTGAAGCTATCGCATTAAGAATTGTGAATCCAATGCGTTTCTGCCTTGCTTTTTTCCGCCCTTTAGTATGGTTATTTAATGGCATGGCTGATCTCATCTTCAAACTGTTTAAAATTCCGATGGTCAGAAATGAAGATATTACTTCTGATGATATCTTCGCCATAGTGGAAGCTGGAGCTGTTGCAGGGGTTTTACGTAAACAAGAACATGAACTCATTGAAAATGTCTTTGAATTAGAATCACGTACCGTGCCTTCTGCAATGACGCCTAGGGAAGATGTGGTTTATTTTGATCGAGAAGAAACTGAAAACGACATTAAAGAAAAAATTGCCACCCAGCCTCACTCTAAATTTTTAGTTTGTGAAGGTGATATCGACCATATTATTGGTTATGTGGATTCTAAAGAGCTTCTTAATCGCGTTATTAATGGACAAAGCCTAAATCTCAATGAAGGTGTTCATATCCGTAAAGCGCTCATTATTCCTGATACATTAACACTTTCAGATATGTTAGAAAGTTTTAAAACATCAGGTGAAGATTTTGCCATTATCCTCAATGAATATGCCATGGTAATGGGTGTTATTACGTTAAATGACGTGATGACAACATTGATGGGAGATTTAATTGGGCCAGGACAAGAAGAGCAAATTGTCAGTCGTGATGAGCATTCATGGTTAGTTGAAGGTGGTACACCAATTGATGATGTGATGCGCGCACTTGATATTGATGATTTCCCTGATTCAAGTAATTACGAAACTATTGCTGGTTTTATGATGTTTCGCTTACGCAAGATCCCAAAACGCACAGATTATGTGAAGTTCTCAGGGTATAAGTTTGAAGTTGTCGATATTGATAATTATAAAATTGATCAATTACTTGTGACAAAAATTGATGATATTCCTCCCGTTAAACCCGTCTTACAGGAGCATGTTCCTGTTACACAGACAACAACAACGGAAGTAGAAATCAAAAAAGATGAAAATAAAATTACTGATTAGTAACTAAATGAAATTAATAACTGAGTCTTATCTGAAAACTCAAAGAGAAAGACTCAGTTATCTATCAGATAAAAGTTAACCCATTTCAGCTTTAAGTAAAATAACCTGCTGGTTTACTTCACTCATAACATTAAAATGTAGCTTATCTTTTATTTTAGGCAGTAAAATTTTGCCGTAATCAAATTCAAATGCACCCATTCCTTTGATGTAAAACCGTCCACGAAATAACGTCTTAACGTAGAGAGCAATTTTTTCAGGGTTATAGCGATTGAAGATTTTCATCTTTCAGTTAGTCTCCCATGCTCGTTGTTGAGTTTAATAAGTCATAAAAACTTATCTTTATATATCAAATTTAAAGACCTAATTATAAGTACTAGGTTCAACTTATTTAAATTTCTTATCTATTTTTACATTTATTGACAGTAAAGAATATAAATCAAGATAACGTAAGCAATATCTTACCCTCTGAATGTTAAATAAATGTATCAAGAATGCGGTATTATTCTTCACTAGCTTCTATGCTTAAATAGAACCTAACGTCATCTCAATAATAGGACAATGGCTATGCACAAACTCACCTTAGCTGCACTTTTACTTAGCACATCAACATGGGTATTTGCTCATAACATCACTGAGAATACCGTACTCCCAGCAGTCACCATCAATGACAAAGGTGAACTGCTTTATGACACAACTAAAGATAAGTTTAGCTACCAAAATTGGAACAGTGGTCTGCTTAGTGGAAAAGTACGTACAGTTCAGCATATAGCGGGACGTAGTAAGGCAAAGGAGATGAATGCACCGTTTATTGAAGCGGTTAAATTGGCCAAATTCCCACAAGCGAGCTATCAAACAACGACAATTATTAATACAGATGATGCAGTATTTGGGACGGGCCCCTTTGTACGTGGCAGTGTTGAAGACAGTAAAAAAGAGTTTCCTTGGTCACAATTTATTGTTGATGCCGATGGCGCAGCATTAAAAGGCTGGGGATTAGAAAAAGAGAATTCAGCGATTATTGTGCTTGATAAACAAGGCAAAGTACGTTTTGTGAAAGAAGGCGTATTAAGTGGTGCTGAGATAACCACAGCTATCAATCTTATCAATGATTTAATTAAAGAATGATGTGAGATATCGGAGCCTTTATTAAACAAAAGGCTCCGACCGCCTCTCTACATACTAAAATATAGAAACTCTAAATCCTGGGTTTATTAGCGACTCTTTAGGAGAATAATCTAACGTTACCCCTTTCCAATCTGTGACATGTGCGCCAGCAGCAATCGCTATGGCATGACCTGCCGCCGTATCCCACGTATGCGTGGGTCCAAAACGAGGATAAAGTTGGGCTTTACCTTCTGCAACAAGACAAAATTTTAGAGATGAGCCGACGGCGACCGTTTGATGTTCACCTAACTGTGATAAGTATTCTTTTAATTCATCATCTTGATGAGAACGGCTGATCACTATCACAGGGGGTTCTGCCCGACTTGCATGAATAGGTAATCGCTGGCCACACTCCTCTTTCCACGCTTTTTTATTGGCAGCCGCATATAACACATTTTGCACTGGTGCATAAACGACCCCTAAAATCGGAATACCCTTTTCGATTAAGGCTATATTTACCGTAAACTCACCATTCTTACTGATAAATTCTTTAGTACCATCTAATGGGTCAATTAGCCAATAACGATCCCAATGGCGGCGAACTTCCCATTCAGGTGGATCTTCTTCAGATAATTGAGGTATATCAGGAGCAATAGAAGCAAGTCCTTGTTTGATAATTTGATGAGCGGCTAAATCTGCTTCTGTAACAGGTGAATTATCACTTTTTTCCTGCACTTGGATCGGCTCGGATTGCTGATAAATCTGCATTATCGCCATACCGGCTTGGCGAGCTAATTTGCTGACTTGTTCTAACATAATGCACCTCTCTTATTTCTATAAGCATGATCACTTCTCTTATAAAAATCAATTACCCTACTATCTCTTTATTTTAGTATAGAGACAACAATAGCCGGCAAAACCGGCTATTTTTTACTCTGATTTACCGCAGAATAAGAAATTATAAAATTTCTAATAATTCTACTTCAAATACTAATGTTGCGAATGGAGGAATAGCCGCACCAGCTCCGCGTTCGCCATAAGCTAATTGATAAGGGATATATAATTCCCATTTAGAGCCTACTGGCATTAATGTTAATGCTTCAATCCAACCTGCGATAACACCATTTACAGGGAATTCTGCTGGCTGACCGCGTTGAACAGAACTGTCAAATACAGTGCCATCAATTAAACGCCCCGTGTAGTGAACACGAACATGATCAGTACGTGCAGGGATAGCACCTTCACCCGCTGTCAGTACTTTATACTGTAAACCTGATTCTGTAACTTGAACGCCTTCATTTTTCACATTTTCTTCTAAGAAAATTTTACCCGCATCAGCAAGCTCAGCTTGGCGTTCTTGGCGAACAGCTTCAGCACGCTCATGCATAGTACGTAAGGCATTGTGTAATGTTTCAACAGGTACAGAAGGCGCATTACCTTCTAATGCATCGGTCAAGCCAGCTAACAGTGCTGCGGGCTCTAATCCTTGAAGACCTGATTCAGTCAGTTGTTGACCGACTTGCAGACCAATACCGTAACTTGCCTGTGATTCGATAGAATCAAATGATGGTTTTGACATGAAAAATACCTGTTTTTTATGAAAGTTAAACCCAAGAATAACAGTGGTAAGGTACAGCGTAAACCTTCTGTCTTGTGTTATGGGAATTATTCATTAAAAACCTAAACAATTGGCTCTATTTATCCTGTTTTTAGCACTTTTTAGTGTGATTTTTCATACTTATTTTCACAACATCGTAACGCAGGCATATACTTATAAACAGGCACAGAACTGCCTAGCTTTATAAATATCAATATATAATGTGTTCAGAGAGGTATTAAGTGAAGATAACGACAAATCCCTATTTCCGCGAACAAGGCTATATTGATGGTCTTTGGTGTAACGCTAAAAACAACGAAACTGTTGATGTTATCGATCCTGCCACAGGTACTTTACTGGGTACTGTACCCAATATGGCAACACAAGAAGCAATAATGGCTGTTGATGCTGCACAAAAAGCCTTACCAAAATGGCGCGCACTCACAGCACATCAGCGCGGAGCATTATTGCAAAATTGGTTTAGATTAATTACTGAAAATAAAAGAAAACTTGCTGAGTTAATGACATTTGAGCAAGGTAAACCCGTTGCTGAAGCTGAAGGTGAAATTACTTATGCGGCTTCTTTTATTGAGTGGTTTGCAGAGCAAGGTAAGAGAACCAACGGTGAAATTATTCCCTCCCCTTCTGCTGATAAACGCTTAATGGTGATCAAACAAGGTATTGGTGTCTGTGCTGCTATTACACCTTGGAACTTTCCGGCTGCTATGATCACCCGCAAAGCGGCTCCTGCATTAGCAGCGGGTTGTACTATGGTAATTAAACCTGCCAATGAAACACCTTATACTGCACTGGCTTTAGCAGAATTAGCGGCTCAAGCAGGCATTCCCGCTGGTGTTATTAATATTGTAACCGGAGATGCCATTAAAATTGGCGAAGTCTTTACCTCTGATAACCGTGTTCGCAAATTAAGTTTCACTGGCTCTACGGGTGTTGGACGTTTATTAATGCGCCAGTGTTCAGATAGTGTAAAAAAAGTCTCTTTGGAATTAGGTGGCAATGCACCATTTATCGTGTTTAACGATGCCGATATTGATAAAGCGGTTGAAGGTGCTATGGGAGCAAAATTCCGTAATGCAGGACAAACCTGTGTTTGTGCTAACCGTTTTTATATTCATAAAGATGTTTATCAACAATTTAGCGAACGCTTTGTTGCCGCCGTTAAAAAACTCAAAGTGGGGAATGGTTTTGAAGAAGGTGTCACTATTGGGCCTCTCATTAACCGTAAAGCTGTTGAAAAATCACAATCATTGCTTGCTGATACATTAAAACGCGGTGCAACACTGCTTTGTGGCGGAGATAATGACAAAGCGGGTGAGAACTTCTTCCAACCTACCGTTGTTGGCAATGTTCCTGCTGATAGCCATATCCTTGAAGAAGAAATATTTGGCCCTGTTGCACCTTTAGTTATTTTTGAAAATGAAGATGAAGTGGTGCATTTAGCTAATAATACCATTTATGGCTTAGCCGCTTATTTTTATAGTGAAAATCCACAACGTATTTGGCGTGTTGCTGAAAATTTAGAATACGGCATGGTGGGTATTAACACCGGTTTAATTTCCAATGAAGTTGCACCATTTGGTGGTATTAAACAATCAGGTTTAGGTCGTGAGGGCTCTGAACACGGTATTGAAGATTATATGGAGATGAAATATCTCTGCCAAGGATTATAAATAACCTTTAACCCAACTTATAAAAGTAAGTCAGCATGGATGCTACTGCTTTTTCCCTTACTATTTTCTCCTATTATCAAAAAATATTAAAAATTATATTTTTAACATAAAGATATAAAATTAGATTTATATATTCTCAGTTTATTTATTACTTATATAAGAAATATAAAAATAACTTCTTTTATAGTGAAGGATACTATCCACTTAAAAGAAATAATAAAAACAATAAAAATAGAATTTTACATAATAAAAAATAAAAGCACACTTATTGTTAAGCTAACTTTTAATTAATTAATCTAACAGCAGATATTTTTAATTGCATAAAATCATAAATTTTATTAATCTAATTTAAATTTATAAAAAAAGGATCTTTTTATATGGGCTATATATACGATACCACCGTTATTGATTGGGACAGAGAAGAACAATACAACAATAAGAAAAGAATTGAGCGGATCCTTAATGATACCGAAGATGATGAAAATGTTGCGGCACTGATCACCCTTGAAGAAGCTGATTATGTTCTAAAAAACTTATCCACCCCAACACCTTACAAATCATCGAAAGATACTTTATTTAGTATTGGTGATATCGCTTCATCATATTCTGGAAATATCTATGAATCATATAGAGTCGAAAGAATTGTTAATGAGTTTAGAAATATCAATATCACAGCGACTGAGTATGTAGGTAAAAATGGAAATGTTTATATAAAAATTTCAGGTCATGCAGGCGTTAGAGCTTATTTAAATGCAACTCGTTACCTAGCAAATAATCCTCGTATTATATATATGGGAGTAGGAACCCAAGGAATGAATTCCGTTTCAGCAGGAGGTGTACGTTTTGCAATTGTATTTTCAGCAGCTTATAGAATTGTAGAACTCATATTTAGAGATGAATATGATCTCACTAATTTTTTCGTAAATATCACTATGGATATGGCAAAATTGGCTATTGCAACACAAGTAAGTGCAACTATAGTCGGTGTTATAACAACATTAAGGATAATTTCAGGAGGAAGTATCATTGTTGTATCTGTAGGAATATTTTTACTGGGTCTTGCAATTTCATATTTTCTCTATAAGTTAGATGATGAATTTAAGATCAGTGAAACCATAATTAAAAATCTAAAATCTTATCGGGAAAAGAAACCTGAAACACCTTATCACCCTGATCAATTTTTCACACAATGGGGAAGACTTAGCCGTGGATAAAATAAGCCCACTGAAATTATTTTTAACTTCTTTATTTGTTTTTTTATTATCTATTTTTTGTTTTTATTTTTCAATATCATATTACATTGAATATTTTTCAATGAAAGAACGTATATTATTCTCTTTCCAGACAGCATTATTGTGTTTTGGTTCTCCCCTATTAATATATTTTTCTTATTTGATTTTTATTTGTGCATATAAGAAAAAAACACAAAAAATGAATAATAAAATAGCTGGTTACCTCGCAATTATGGCAATAGCAGGTATTATTTTCAGTTTCTTTTTTTCATTTTATGTCAGATATGATTTAGTCTCTAAGGGGTATTATATTTGTTATAAA
Source organism: Proteus genomosp. 4 str. ATCC 51469 (assembly GCF_003144375.1). Classification (NCBI taxonomy): domain Bacteria; kingdom Pseudomonadati; phylum Pseudomonadota; class Gammaproteobacteria; order Enterobacterales; family Morganellaceae; genus Proteus; species Proteus genomosp. 4. Next base: position 23,278 of record NZ_PENV01000006.1, on the reverse strand, counting down.
CAATCAATTTTTGCACCAAGTGAATATGTTATATCAAAAGATATGTGTAAATAGCACATATCTTTTGATAATGAACTAAAGCTTATTAAATCATATCACTGTTAATACTATAACTTGATGTATTAGCAACCAAATGAACCCTGGATATTGAGGTGTATTTCATTTGAATACGTTGATATGGCATTGATTCATTATCATTTATTGAATCAGGAAAAATATCAGAAACCTCAATTAGAGAAACTTCAGTCAATTTAATTTCATAATATTTTTCAAGTTGCCCATGTTGGCTTGTTCTATAAAAAGTGAATATTGCTTCTAAGACTTCGTTATTATCTAAAGCTGTTGAAAGTAATGGTGATGATTTATCTATAGGCTTAGTAAATATAACTGGTTGATAAGATGCATTTTGTGCACGAACAGAACTATTATTTAAACTAATAACTTGAATTTCATCCTCATGATTAAGTTGGTAACGGTTTCCTATCGAATCAAGAGATGAACAACCTACAGAAATTAACCCTTGGACTTTTCCTTTTAAAGTTAGATAAATAGGATATGCCATAAAAATTCCTTTTAAAAAAATTAATCAATAATTAATTACATATATTAGATAATAAAAATGAAGAAACTTAATTTGATATAATTTATTTTATCACCAAATAAACATAAGTATAGTTACTAATCAAATGGCTTTCACATGAATTCTTTTATTGTTCTTTTTATATCAAATAATTAATTAAAAAAAATCTAGCACTCCTTTGCTAAAGATTTTTATTACTTTATTTTCTATTTATTCCACTTAAATCAGTGATAAAGCATTTCGTGAACAATATCATCTGCTTTCATCGAATAAGGGTAATATGTTGGCCAATTACTTAATTCTTTAAGTAATTCATCTTGCGATGTATTGCCCATATATAAATGGAAGTGCCCTGCTTTCTCTGGTGCAATAATGTGGTCGCTAAATTGAATAAATTTGGGCGCTTGGCTTTTGGCATCATCACAGCGGAAAAGATAACGTACCCCTTTTTTACCCGACTCATAATACAGAATACGATAACCATCATAGTGATATTCACAGCTATCGACTTTCTCTCCACGGTGGAACTCAATGATATTGTTTTCAATACCAATCATATCCACATCAGTTTTATAGCCTTGTGTATAGTAAGCTCGGTACTCTTCAACCGTTTTATCTTTTTTTGTTTCCGCTTTCTTTTGCAACACCTCATCTAATTCACCGCTGAGAAGATAAGGCTCTACAGATTGCCATACACCATCCCAATCACTGAGTTGGCGATCAAGAACATCCTTACCTTCAAAAATTCCATTAGCGGCATCTCGTTGAGCTTGTGTTTGTACTTTTTCATGATGGTGCCCATGAGCCAAAACAGACATCGCACTACTCAACAATCCCATAATCAAAACACAAGAAAGTATCGGTCTTTGCATGATCTTACCCCTGAACTGCTTTAAAACGTGGATTCGACTTACAAATCACATAAAGACGGCCACGGCGACGCACAACCTTACAATCAGGATGACGCTGTTTTGCACTTTTTAATGAACTTAATACCTGCATTTTTCTTTCCTTTTTACTTAACAAAACGGCCAAAACGTTTATTAAAGCGCGCCACATTACCTTCTTGAGAATGTGTTTTTTGCTTACCGGTATAAAATGGATGAGATTGAGAAGAGACATCTAACGTGACATAAGGGTAAGTTTCCCCTTCATACTCTATCGTTTTTTCCGTCTTAATGGTTGAACCCACTTTAAAGTAAGCATCTGCACTAGTGTCATGAAAAATGACAGTTCGATATTGTGGATGAATACCTGGTTTCATATAAAACTCCAATTCGTGTTTGTAATGTTATAATATAACAATATTGAATTGCAGTAATGTAGCGCTTTTTAATTTCCTTGACTAGTTTTTTTTAATCTGTTTTCAATCTTAGAAAAAAGGAGGCTGTTTTAGGTGTGACTTTTTAAGTGATATAAGTGGGTTTTCTGGCCTTTTTTTATCCAGTTTATCTATTTTCCGCTAGAGTTATACTAAGACGGCAAAACAAATAGGACATATTATGACTAATTGGCGCGATAAGCTTTTCAGTAAGTCACCTCTGTCTATTGATCTTAATATAGACTTTCCTAATGTTTTTCCTACTTCTACTCCTTCGCTTTTTTCACTGTTAATTCCTTATGAAATAGGCGATGAGCCTTTACCTGATGAATTAAATCTATTGTCAGAAAGCCACTTAAAAGAAAAATCAAATAATGAATCTATTCCTTTTAGTTGGTCAGCTGGCGCCCGTGAAGGCATTATTCTACATCAACGGATAGGTCGCGCGATCGAACAGCAACCTTCGCAGCAATCATGTGAGGAATTTGTCCTATCACTCTATAACGCAATCAAACATGTTGTGCTGTTACCCGATAAAGATCATATCACTTCTTTTTATGCAATAGCCTGTCAGGATAAACTCGCCCCAATAACTTATCTTTCCCAGTTGATCGAGCAAATAGAACAAGATGAAGCATTGTTTAAAAATGAGATCTATTTTCAGTTGATCTTATGGATCTTAAAACTGAGCCCTGATAAGAATCCCGTTAAAATCGCTTTAGGGTTGTTAAGATCATTTCGTGATAATACTTCTCAACGTTTGCTTTTATTGTTTGCTCTTCATCCTGAATTTACACTCTATGCTATTCGTTCACTAAAACAACGCCTTTCCTGTGAAGAATTTGAGCCTTTTTTATATCCACTTGGTCAACGTACTAAGGGTTGGGGACGTATTCAATTTATTGAATATCTGCCAACAGCACTTTCGGTAAATAACCGTTATTGGTTACTCACTGAAGGTTATAAAAATAATGTAATGACAGAATATGTCGCCTATGACTGTGTAACGAAAGGCAAACTATTAGAGATGCTCCATACGCATCCTTTAGATAACACACTGCTACTGGGTTGTAGTGATTTATTGCGTTCATTGCTTAATGGCGGCCCAGCAAAAGATATTTATGATTACATTGAGGGTGTTCAAGTTTGCAAAGCATTTATTTCACAGGTCGATGCACTGCCACCAAAAGAGCTAAAATTGCTTCATTGCGTTTGTGAAATCGCTGATTTTGTACAAAATAGTGGTGAGGATTGGTTATTACTCGAAACTTTAGGATGGGATGACCATATCCAACAGCAAATTATGTCTGTTTCACAAAATATTATTCAAAAACCAGAGTGGTCAACACTCATTATTGAAGCATTACAACACCCCTCTCGCTCAAAAAATTACCAAGCAAGTTTGGTAGCAAAATCTCTTCGTCTTGATATCTGGGAATTGCTTTTTTCACTGCAAAAAGATAATCCCAATGCAGACTGGTGGCATCAGTTAATGCAAACAGATGCTTCTCATAAAATAGAAAGGGTAGTCAAACTTGCAGAACAACAAATTGCATTAACACAATTAGGTAGCACAGATGATCCATTAATAACTACTGACTCTGAATATCAGCCTCATCATGCCGTTGAATACATTATGCAAGATCTTGGTGGTTTTCCCGGTATCGGCTGGTCACTCATCAAACGGCAGTTACGTAGCCCGACATTGCGTGATAGAAATATGGCGCTGAATGTTCTTTCAACTTGGTCTGATACATTATTGCCTCATGATCTTTATGGTGAATTAACACAAGCCTTAACCATAGAAACCGATAAAAATGCTTATCAACGTATAAAGCTATTTTTAGTTAACCATCAAGGAAATGAAGAACATTAATGGTTAGAGCGAATAGATAATTCTGAAAAGAATTCAGGGAGCAGGTTAGGATCATGGTTCGTGCTAGTATGGCTACAAGGAATAAAAAAGATGTTACAGCAATTCATAATACTGATTCACAGATCAATAATGAGGTGAATATGGGCAAATTCCCTGGCTTACATCGTCGAGCAATACTGGTTATTGCCGTGGTTTTGTTGGTCGTATTTTTTTGGCCAACAAGTGAAAATAACGGTGAGCCACCTCAACCGTCATCATCGACACAAGATCTTCCTGTGCCCATTGCACCATCAGTCACTAACGAAGATCCAATTTATCAAGCACCGATCCCTCAAGCACAAGATAGCTTAGATGCTGATCAAGGAACGGGGCTTCCTAGTGAAAATTCAACGACAAACAATATAGATGAAGGTGTTGATCAAACAGCACAACCACAAGGGTCCGCTTCAACATCCTCACAAAAATGGCAAACATATACCATTAAAGAAGGGCAAACCTTAGCGCAGCTCTTTAGAGATAATCAACTTCCAGTAAATGATGCTTTTTCTATGGCAAAATCTGAAGATCAACAAAAATCATTAAGCCAACTGCGTTCAGGGCAGGCAATTCGATTACAACGCAATCCACAAGGTGATATCAGTATGCTGGAAGTGACAAACAGTGCAGGTACTGTCATTACTTACACTCGCTTAAGTGATGGAAGTTATTACCGCACACCATAGAAATGGTGGTAAGAAGATTAAATTTATTCAAAAAAAAACGCCAGCTAAGCTGGCGTTTTCTTTATCAACATTAACTGTTTAATCAAAGATTATTCAGCAACGATGATAACATTCAGTTCAGCGAATACGTCACTGTGAACTTGGAAGTGAACTTCGTGGTCACCAGTAGTACGCAGAACGCCATTTGGCAGGCGAACTTCGCTCTTACACATTTCAACGCCAGCTGCAGTTACTGCATCAGCGATGTCACGAGTACCGATTGAACCAAACAGTTTACCTTCGTCACCCGCTTTAGAGCTGATAGTGACAGAACCCAGTGCATTGATCTTCGCTGCACGAGCTTCAGCTGCTGCTAAAGTTTCAGCTAATTTAGCTTCTAACTCAGCACGACGCGCTTCGAAAAACTCGATGTTTTTCTTAGTCGCAGAAACAGCTTTACCCTGTGGGATTAAATAGTTACGAGCATAGCCCGATTTTACGTTAACCTGATCACCCAGGCTACCCAGATTCGCTACTTTATCAAGCAGAATAATTTGCATTACCTTATCCTCTACAAGTCATTAATGGACTATATACCTATTACTGATGACGATCAGTATAAGGTAATAAAGACAGGTAGCGTGCGCGCTTGATAGCACGAGCCAGCTGACGCTGGTATTTTGCACGAGTACCGGTGATACGACTTGGTACAATTTTACCACTTTCAGTGATATAGTTTTTCAGCGTAGCGATATCTTTATAATCGATCTCTTGTACGCCTTCTGCTGTGAAACGGCAGAACTTACGACGACGGAAATAACGTGCCATATGGCTAGTCTCCAGAATCTATCAATTCAATCTGCTCGGCATGAAGCACCAATTTAAACAATCCATTTCGCGCCTGATGGCTACTAATGAATCCTGAAACGGTGATTTGGCTGCCGACCGTTATACTGTGAGTAACTGCTTGTAACGCTTTCCCGCTAGCAATAATGGGCATTCGACACCATGATTGTCTTTTTAATCCCGCCTCTTCTTGCATTGAACGATGTTCAATAACAAATTGACAGTGCGGGACCCCAGCGGGGCTAACTTTTCGTATTAATGCTTTGCACACTGTGCCAGTTAGCACTAAATGATTATTAGCCGTCACAGCACTAATTACTCTTCAGAATCCTCTGCTACATCATCAACTTCATCTTCTTCATCGAGGTCATCAGCGATATCACGACGGCGTTCGTCTTTTGCTTTAACCATTGGAGAAGCTTCAGTTACTGCGTGTTTAGTACGCATGATCATGTTGCGGAGAACGGCATCGTTGAAACGGAAAGTAGTTTCCAGTTCATCAATCACTTCCTGCGGAGCTTCAACGTTCATCAGAACGTAGTGTGCTTTGTGCAGTTTGTTGATTGGATAAGCTAATTGACGACGACCCCAGTCTTCTAGACGGTGGATCTGACCATTTGCATTAGTGATAGCGGTTTTATAACGCTCGATCATGCCCGGAACTTGTTCGCTCTGGTCAGGATGAACCATAAAAACGATTTCGTAATGACGCATTTGATATTGCTCCTTACGGATTTATCAGCCTCCTGTCAGGGTCAGTCACCACCCATGGAGGCAAGGAACTTGTTTAAGTTGTGACTGAAAAAATTGACGCGTAACTATACCCCCGCGGTCAATAAAACTCAAGGGAGTATCGAGAATAAAATAAACTAAGCGATTATTTCACAATAATACGCTGGCGCATTGCTTCAAATAAGCAAACACCTGTTGCAACAGAAACGTTGAGCGAAGACACTGTACCCGCCATTGGGATACTGATAAGTTCATCACAATGCTCACGCGTTAAACGGCGCATTCCTTCACCTTCAGCGCCCATCACCAAAGCCATAGGACCAGTAAGTTTGCTTTGATATAAAGTATGGTCTGCTTCCCCTGCTGTGCCGACAATCCAAACGTTCTCTTCTTGCAAAAAGCGCAATGTACGAGCAAGGTTAGTCACTTTAATCAAAGGAACACTTTCCGCTGCACCACACGCAACTTTTTTCGCTGTAGCATTTAATTGTGCGGAACGATCTTTAGGAACGATAACAGCGTGTACACCGGCAGCATCTGCGCTACGTAAACATGCACCTAAATTATGCGGGTCTGTTACACCATCTAGCACTAATAAGAAAGGTGTACCGACTTTAGCTAATAAATCGGGTAAATCTTGTTCTTGGTACTGACGACCAGGTTTCACTTTTGCAATGATACCTTGGTGAACAGCACCTTCCGTTTGACTATCTAACCATTGACGATTGGCCACTTGAACTAAAATCCCTTGGGCTTCTAATTCGTGGATAACGGGAGTTAAACGGCGATCTTCACGCCCTTTTAATACATAAACTTCTTTAAAACGTGCAGGATCACGCTCAAGCAATGCTTTTACTGCGTGAATACCATAAATAATTTCTTCGCTCATAGCGGTGCTTACTCATTAAAAAATAAAAGGCACAAAACAGATAAAAGGCGGAGTCTCCGCCTTTTAAAAAAGAACTAGAAGAATAAACCTTATGCTTTATCGCGTTTGGCCGCGCGCTTAGCTTTAAGCTTTGCTTCTATCTTTTTGGTTTGTGATGATGCTTTCTTGCGTTTACTACTTGCTTTATCTTTAGCAACTTGGTCTTTTACAGCTCTGTCTTTGTTTGCATTGCCTTTAGCTGATTTTCCTTTTTTAAAGGCGCTATCTGGCTCAAAGTTTTTATCTTTGCTTGCATCACGGCGTCGAGACTTACTAGAACTTGCGTTTTTCTTGTCTTTTTCGCCCTTTAACCCGCGAACTCGTGCTGTTTTACCCGGGTTACGCGCTGTGCGTGTTGTTGAAATTAAGGAAAAATCGATAGTACGTTCATCCATACTGACCGCTTCAACTTTAACTTCAACTTCATCACCAAGGCGATAGACTTGTCCTGAAGACTCACCAATTAAACGCTGCCCCACATTATCATATTGATAGTAATCATTATTTAATGTAGAAACATGCACTAAACCATCGATAAACAGATCGTTTAAGCGAACAAAGAAACCAAAGCCCGTTACACTGGTGATAATACCGGTAAATTGTTGACCAATTTGATCCAGCATAAAGTCACATTTCAGCCAATCAGCCACATCTCTTGTTGCTTCATCAGCACGGCGCTCTGTTAAAGAACAGTGCTCACCTAATTGCAACATGGTATCCATATCGCTATGGTATCCACCTGTTGGGGTCCAACGCTGTGAGCCATGGCCTTCTTGTTTGGCAATTTGATATTTAATTGCTCGGTGCAAGGCTAAATCAGGATAACGACGGATTGGTGAGGTAAAGTGTGCATAAGACTTCAACGCTAAACCAAAGTGTCCACGGTTTTCAGGATCGTAAATCGCCTGTTTCATGGAACGCAAAATCATAGTTTGTAGCATTTCACGATCAGGTCTGTCTTCAACCTCTTTCATGACACGCGCATAATCTGCTGGCTCTGGTGTTAATCCACCCGGCAATGTTAAACCTAATTCATTAAAGACTGAACGTAAATTCAGTACGCTTTCTTCTTTCGGTTTATCATGAATACGGTATAACGCAGGCTCTTCATTCTTCTCAACAAAACGAGCTGCAGCAATATTCGCTAAGATCATGCACTCTTCAATTAATTTGTGTGCATCGTTACGAATAACAGGCTCAATACGTTCAATACGACGCTCTGCATTGAAGATAAATTTCGCTTCTTCAGACTCAAACCCTATCGCACCACGTTGCTCACGCGCTTTATCAAGTGCTTGGTATAACTCATAGAGATGCTCAATATCTTGAACGATAGGTTTATAGTGTTCACGTAACTCTTCATCACCTTGAATAATCTTCCACACTTTGGTGTATGTCATTCGTGCATGAGAGCTCATCACAGCTTCATAGAATCTGTAAGAAGAAAGGCGCCCTTGCTCAGAAACGGTCATCTCACAAACCATACATAAACGGTCAACTTGTGGATTTAGTGAACACAGTCCATTAGACAGGACTTCTGGCAACATCGGGACAACCTGAGAAGGGAAATAAACGGAGTTTCCTCGACTACGCGCTTCTGTATCTAATGCCGTTTGTGGACGCACATAGTAGCTCACATCAGCAATTGCGACCCATAAGCGCCAACCACCGCCTTTTTTACGTTGGCAGTATACCGCATCATCGAAATCTCGTGCATCTTCACCATCAATTGTGATTAAAGGCAAGCCACGTAAATCAACACGACCTTCTTTGGCCGACTCAGGCACTTCTTCTTTTAAATCAGCGACTTCTTTTGTAACTTTTGCAGGCCAAGTATAAGGAATTTCATGGGTACGTAATGCGATCTCTACTGCAATACCCGTTCCCATCGTCTCGCCTAAAATTTCGACAATACGACCTACGGCTTGAGTTCGTCGCGTTGGTCTTGTAGTGACTTCAACCACCACCACATTACCCATACGCGCACCCATGATATCTTCTTTAGGGATAAGAATATCAAAACTTAAGCGGCTATCATCCGGTACAACAAACCCCATACCAGATTCAATAAAATAGCGACCAACAATTTGGTTATTTCTTGGTTCAATAACACGCACTACGCGACCTTCACGACGACCTTTTCTATCCATACCTAAAGGTTGGGCTAAAATAACGTCGCCATGCATGGTTTTTTTCATTTCATCTTGTGAAAGGTAAAGATCATCTTTTTGACCTTCTGCGCGTAAAAAACCATAGCCATCACGGTGACCGATTACCTTACCTTTCCATAAATCAAGACGCTCAGGTAACGCATAACATTGGCGGCGAGTAAAAACTAACTGCCCATCACGCTCCATCGCTCTTAAACGACGACGTAACGCTTCTAGGTCTTCTTCTCCAGAAATTTTTAACGCCTGCGCTAAATCTTCACGACTCATAGGGGCCGTGCGCTTTTTCATTTCTTCTAAAATATATTCGCGACTAGCAATTGGAGAGGCGTATTTCTCTGCTTCTCTATCTTGAAAAGGATCTTTTGACATTATGACCTCCAAGCTATCAGATTTGATGAAATAGTAGACTCAAACATCTTCTAATAACAATTTATATAAGGAGCTATTGTTTTCAACTAGCTCTGCGAGTGTGTGACGGTCTAACTCTTTCAAAAACTGCTCAATCGCCTGATTTAAAACCAGTTTTAATCGACAAGCTGGGGTAATGTGGCAAAACTCAGCACTACAGTTTACTAATGAAAGTGGCTCTAAAGCACGGACAACATCACCGACAATAATGTCTACAGCAGGTTTGCCTAAACGGATCCCTCCATTTTTACCGCGAATAGCCTCAACAAACCCCAAATGGCTCAGTTGATTAATAATTTTCACCATATGATTACGTGAGACACCATAAACTTGCGTCACTTCTGTGATGCTCGTCATTTTGCCTTCTGGCAATGAAGCCATATATATCAATGCTCGCAATCCATAATCTGTAAAACTGGTTAATTGCACAATGACCTCTGAAAAGTGGTTTTCCCTATTAAAGTTGTTAAGGGATAAGTAATTAGTAATGAGAATATCATTTTATTAAGCAATATTATGTTTAATTTTTGGACATTTAGCAAAGATATGCTCAAAAGTGAGTTATTTCCGTCTCTCACTTGACTACTAACAAAATAATAGCGACATCACAGGCAAAGAAAAAGCGATACTGTCGATTTTCAACAGATCGCTTTTCTATTTCTGGCATTACAACAATAACATTGTCTTATTATTTTTACTCGTTACAGATAGAACAGAAGCAAAACCGAGTGTAAAGCTGTCTTATCTTATTATGTAACGTGCATTTTTATCTTTAATTCACCTACAAACAGATACGAAAAAATCGCCCCTGTCATTTTCAGGGACGATTTTCACATCAAGCCTATTTAATGCGAATTAAGCATCAAATGGATGACGGAGAATAATAGTCTCTGAGCGATCTGGGCCTGTAGAAACGATATCAACAGGAACACCAGTTAACTCTTCTACACGTTTGATGTAGTTTAGTGCAGCTTGTGGCAGTTGAGCGTGATCTTTCACACCAAATGTCGTTTCGTTCCAACCCGGCATTGATTCATAGATAGGCTCGATACCTTCCCAATCATCAGCAGCTAAAGGTGTAGTATCAATCACTTCACCGTTTGGTAAACGATAGCCTACGCACAATTTCACTTCTTTCAGACCATCTAATACATCCAGCTTAGTCATGCAGAAGCCAGACAGTGAGTTGATTTGAACAGCGCGACGAATAGCAACGATATCTAACCAACCAGTACGACGGCTACGACCAGTGGTTGCACCAAATTCTTGGCCTTTCTCACGCAGGAAGTCACCCACTTCATCAAACAGTTCAGTTGGGAATGGACCTGCACCGACACGAGTAGAATACGCTTTGATGATCCCTAATACGTAGCCAACATAGCGAGGGCCTAAACCTGAGCCTGTTGCCACGCCACCAGCGGTGGTGTTTGAAGAGGTTACATATGGATAAGTACCATGGTCGATGTCTAATAAAGTACCTTGTGCACCTTCAAACATCACTAACTCACCGTTTTGTGTTGCTTTGTACAGTAAGTCAGAAACATCAACAACCATACCTGTCAGAATATCAGCGATTGCCATGATATCGTCTAAGGTTTTTTGGTAATCAACGGGTTCAACTTTGTAGTAGTTAACCAGTTGGAAGTTATGGTATTCGATGATTTCTTTGAGTTTTTGTGCAAATGCTTTTTTATCAAACAGATCGCCAACACGTAAACCACGACGAGCAACTTTATCTTCGTAAGCAGGGCCAATACCGCGACCTGTTGTACCGATAGCTTTCTCGCCACGCGCTTTCTCACGCGCATTATCTAATGCGATATGATAAGGAAGGATTAATGGGCAAGCTTCAGACAGAAGTAAACGAGAGCGAACAGGAATGCCACGATCTTCAAGTTGGGTCATTTCCTTCATCAGCGCTTCTGGTGATAAAACGACACCGTTTGCTATGATGCTAACAACATTTTCACGGAGAATGCCTGATGGGATTAAATGAAGAACGGTTTTTTCACCGTCGATGACTAGAGTGTGACCCGCGTTATGGCCACCTTGGTAGCGAACAACATACTTAGCGCGTTCTGTCAGCAAATCGACTATCTTGCCTTTGCCTTCGTCACCCCACTGGGTGCCCAATACGACAACGTTATTACTCATTTCAAAATACACTCGGTTGCTTAAAAAAGGATTCTACCATCTCAAATCAAGAGTTACAGTAGATTTTATCTAATTATGTCATCCCCGCTTTTAAGCAATAGATTATCTTGCCATTGTCAATATTTTTGCCCGAAAAATCCGCACCACAAACATATTGTGACTTTCATCAACAGTTTTGATCGCAAAAATAGGAAGCAGAGTGACATAAAAGTGAAAATGGCGAAGAAGACGCTTCGGAATTGCCGAAGGTTTATCTTGAAATGCAATTTTCACTTTATACTATCCCAGCTAAAGCCATTTTGGAAACCATTAAGGATAATTTTTCATCTTAATAAGCACAATTATTTATTTTGCTACTAAGTAATTCTTTTTATCTTATTGATATCAAAAAAAATCCCCCACTTATTAAGGTGGAGGATTTTTATTATTTATTCAGTCAATCTAACGCGTTTTAATTACTCTTCAATCGCACGCGCTTTGGTTGGTGCTTTCATATAGCGTAAGAAATCGCTATCTGGGCTTAACACCATGACGTCATTGCCGTCTTGATTAAAGCTCTTCTCATAAGCACGTAAGCTACGAATGAAAGCATAGAAGTCAGGATCTTGGTTGAATGCATCAGCAAACAGTTTTGTTGCTTGTGCATCACCTTCACCACGAAGACGTAAAGATTCACGCTCAGATTCAGCTAATGTTTCTGTTACTGTCTTATCCGCTGCTGCACGAATTTTCACCGCTTGCTCTTGACCTTGTGAACGGTGACGACGAGCAACTGCTTCACGTTCTGCACGCATACGCTGATAAATCGCCTCAGAAACTTCCATAGGTAGGTTGATTTGCTTGATTCGAACGTCAATCACTTCAATACCTAATGCTGCCATACTGTTCATATTGATAGCAGGAGCTTGACCTTTAGTTTCTTCAGCTACTTTCTTCGCTGCAATAGCAATAGCATCATCAGCAGCACTTGTATCACGAGAAGGTGTACCTTCATTCAGTGCATTACGAACATCAATGGTTAAACGACCACGAGAATCCGTAATAATTTGGTTTACGCTCATACGACCAATTTCAGAACGTAAACGGTCACTGAATTTACGACGCAGTAAAGTTTCAGCTTGCGTTGTATTACCACCACCTGTTGCCAGATAGTAAGTACTGAAATCACTGATACGCCATTTTAGATAAGAATCGACTAATAAGTCTTTGTTCTCACCTGATAAGAAACGGTCTTGCTGGATATTCATAGTTTGAATACGCGCATCCAGCTTTTTCACATTCTCAATGAATGGAATTTTAAAATGAAGACCTGGCTCATAAACAACAGGTTTATTTTCAGCATCACGCACAACTTTCGCAAAGCGTAAAATGATACCACGCTCATATTGTTGAACGACAAATACAGAGGAGTACAACAACGCTAAAATAATAACTGCAACAACAGCGATAACTTTACGCATGATTATTGTCCTCCTTGATTATTGCCGTAAGGCTGACCATAACCGCCATTATTACTACCATATCCACCATTACCATAAGTCGTTGTTGCTGGTTTTTGTGTCGGTGTTGGATTTACAGTTGGAGCTGGTGCAGGCATACGAGCCGGCGCCTCAAGGGTATTTGATGCACCCGATTGAGATGGCTGACGTAGCATTTGCTCTAAAGGTAGCACTAACATGCTGTTACCTTTATCATTTGCAATGACTTTACGTGTTTTCGATAGCACTTTTTCCATCGTTTCAATGTAAAGACGCTCGCGAGTAATTTCAGGAGCTGCACGATACTCAGGTAAGATTTTAGCAAAGCTAGCTACCTCACCCTCTGCTCTCATCACCACACTGGTTTTATACGCTGTTGCTTCTTCAATCATACGTTGTGCGTTACCTTTAGCTAACGGTAACACTTCGTTTTTATAAGCCTCAGCTTGACGAATTGTTTTTTGTTCTTCTTCACGAGCCGCAATTACGTCATCGAATGCTGCTTTTACAGCTTCTGGTGGGCGCGCAACTTGGAAGTTGACGTCCACAATAGAGATACCCATATTATAAGGGCGGATAGTCTCTTCTAATTCTTGACGCGTCTGGTCACGAATTTCTGAACGGTTTGAAGTCAGAATTTTTTCCATTTCTGAACGACCAATAACACCTCGTACAGCACTGTCAGTTGCTTGACCTAAACTGTTAATAGGCGTTGTGAGGTTAAACAGAAATGTTTCTGGATCAGAGACAACGTACTGCACGTTTATCTCAACTTGAACCATATTTTCATCTGACGTTAACATCATGCCACCCGTGGTTAAATCACGGATAGTTTTCACGTTAACAGGCTGAACTTCATCAACAAAAGTCGGTTTCCAGTTCAGACCGGGTTCAACGATTTGGTAAAATTTACCAAAACGCGTCACGACACCCTGTTCTGCTTCTTTAATGGTATAAAAACCACTTGCAGCCCAAACTACGACAACCGCACCTAATGCAAGAGAAATCAAAAGATTTCCAGCATTACCACGAGGCCCGCCATTTTGCCCAGAAGAGGAGTTCCCACCTTTTTTACCGCCGAAACCACCAAGTTTTTCACTCAGTTTACGGAACATATCATCGAGATCTGATGCTCCACGATTCCGACCTCCTTGATTGCCGTTGGAGTTACCGTTACCATCGCCATTATTATTGCCGCTGTTACGGTTACCCCACGGGTCGCGGTCTTGTCCGTTGTTACCGGGCTGATTCCACGCCATGTTCTAGCTCCATTATTATGATTAGATTTATCAGGCTTAAGAGCCGATTTCGTCGCCAGCTCTCAGTTAATGTTCTTTTTTATGGCCGAATATCAGACCACGTAATCCAATAAATTGGGTTCCTGCTTGCAAAGGCGATGCCAGTCTACCATAGGCATACGTATGATTAGCCCAACTTTACCGTCTTTTTCAATCCATTCACGCTCTATTGACTGTAATTGATAAAAACGACTACGCAAGCGCCCTGTATCTTCTGGCGGTAAACGTAATTCAAAGTGTGCGATCTCACCTGAAAGACGTTCTGTCAACGCCTGATATAACAGAGGAATACCTTCGCCTGTTTGTGCTGAAACCCAAACCCTAACGGGTAAGTTTTCTTCATTTCGATCAATTCTTGGTGTGAAGTCTTCAAGAAGATCAATTTTGTTCATGACATGCAGTGTTGGTATTTCTTGAGCATCTATCTCTTCTAATACACTTTCAACTGCATGAATATTCTCCTCAAAACGACTATCTGCTGCATCAATAACATGAAGAAGTAAGGTTGCTTCTCGTGTTTCTTGCAAAGTCGCTTTAAAAGCAGCAACAAGATCATGAGGTAAATGTCGAATAAATCCAACGGTATCAGCCAATACAACCGTTCCCACATCATCAACTTGAATACGTCTTAATGTAGGATCCAATGTTGCAAACAACTGATCTGCCGCATACACATCAGAACAGGTAATATGATTAAATAAACTCGATTTTCCTGCATTCGTGTAACCAACAAGGGATAATGTTGGAATATCAGCTTTACTCCGCGCTTGTCTTCCTTGTTCACGCTGACGCTCAACCCTACCCAATCGCATTAGAATTTGACTAATTTTACCTCGGAGTAAGCGGCGGTCCGTTTCTAGCTGAGTTTCACCTGGTCCTCGTAACCCAATCCCCCCTTTTTGTCTTTCAAGGTGAGTCCACCCTCTGACTAAACGAGTTGATAAGTGACGTAACTGGGCGAGTTCTACCTGTAGCTTTCCTTCATGAGTTCTTGCTCTTTGAGCAAAAATATCAAGGATAACTCCCGTGCGATCAACAACACGGCATTCACAAAGTCTTTCCAGATTTCGTTCTTGTGCCGGTGTCAGTGCATGATTAAATAAAACAACATCTGCACCACTTGCTTTTACAGCCTCGGCAATTTCTTCTGCCTTACCTTCACCCACATAATATTTGGGATGAGGTGCTTTACGATTTCCTGTAATAATCTGAACTGGCTTAACACCCGCAGATGTCACCAAGGATTCAAATTCTTGCAAATCATCAACATCCTTTTCCTGAGAAAAGAAGACGTGCACTAAGACGGCGAGTTCGCCACCTTCATAACGATCAAACAAAGGCGAAACCTCTTGGACTTTATAAAAACAGGAAAAAACATAGGTAAAGTCTCCCTACCTATGTTTTTCTTATATCAAGAATAATAATGGATAATTATTCTGCAACATCATCCTGCTGAGTAGCGCTACCGCTATAACCTGTACCAGTTTGATTCGTACCTGTGTTGCTATGATGAGAAACAGGACGCGAAGGTACCACGGTAGAGATAGCATGTTTATATACCATCTGGCTTACTGTGTTTTTCAGCAAAATAACAAATTGGTCAAAAGATTCGATCTGACCCTGCAATTTAATACCGTTTACCAAATAGATAGAAACGGGAACCCTTTCACGACGTAATGCGTTCAGGAAAGGATCTTGCAAAGATTGCCCCTTAGCCATTCTATGTTTTCCTTATTTTGTTGTTTTATATTAGAACCCAATTGGTTCGAAAAATGAACTACTCAAAAATTGCGCTTTGGCAACTATCAATTTTACACAAACCTACCATCTATGCACTAACTACCTGCAAAACAGTGTCAAGAGATTGTTTCGGATCTTCACTATCAAGCCAGTGAATATCATTCCAGCCTCTTAACCAGGTGATTTGTCGTTTCGCTAATTGCCGGGTAGCACAGATCCCTCGATAAACCATCTCATCATAATCTATTTCGCCTGATAAATATGACCACATCTGGCGATAACCGACACAACGTACAGAAGGTAAATCTTCATGCAAATCACCCCGTTCATATAATGATTTTACTTCATCTTCAAATCCACACGTTAACATCTGTTTAAAACGTGCTTCAATGCGTTGGTGAAGAACATTTCTATCTTTCGGAGCAATCGCAAATTGATAAACATCATAGGGCAAAGATTCGCCTGATATTTTTGTCAACTCTGTCATTGTCTTACCTGAAATCAGGTAAACTTCTAGCGCACGAGAAAGCCGTTGAGGATCATTAGGATGTATTCGTTGCGCAGCAACGGGGTCAACTAATGCAAGCTCTTTATGTATCGCCTCCCATCCTTTCTCCGTTGCTTTTTTCTCTATTTCAGCACGAATCTCCGGATTGGCACTAGGCAAAGGCGATAGGCCATCAAGTAACGCTTTAAAATATAGCATAGTCCCACCCACTAATAGTGGAATTCGCCCAGCAGCTGTAATTTCTTCCATTGCACTTAATGCATCTCGGCGAAAATCAGCTGCTGAGTAAGGTAATGCTGGGTCTAGAATATCAATTAACCGATGTGGCGCAAGCGATTGCTCTGTCGCATCTGGCTTAGCTGTTCCAATATCCATTCCACGATAGATAAGAGCAGAATCCACACTAATAATATCTACAGGTAGTTTTTGTCTTAGTGCTATTGCTAATGCTGTTTTACCTGACGCTGTAGGCCCCATTAAAAAAATAGCTTTAGGTTTTATTTGTGTGTTTACATCACTCATTATTTAATGCCGCTACCACCGATTGTAATTCTATTAATTGTAATAAGTTTTTTGCTGGCTGTCTGACATATTGAGGACAAAGTCTTTCAATATCTGCCAATAACCCGACAGCTTGAGCTTGTGACCATGTTGCTTGCTCTGCGCTTATCTGTTTTGCAAACCACTGCCCAAGTTGTTGTTTTGTGCATGATTTTTCAATCGATAAATACGCCAATAATGCGGTCAGTAACACAGGTAAATTTTGCTGACGCAAAGGCAACGGTACTGCATATATTGTTGCTTTACCCTGTAAAATTTCAATAGTAATACCAAAATCACTGATTAATGCGTGAAACTGATTGAATACATTAATTTCTTCTTTACTTAATGCTAATTTTAAAGGCACTAACAAAGGTTGGGGCTTCAATGTTTCATCTTTAGGCAATAATTGCGCACATTTTAACAGAAAATCAGCTTGTTCCAATGATAACAGCCCAAGACCTTGTGAAGATTCTATTAACGCATATTTCTGCTGATAAATTGCCAATACTCGCCCAAAAGTATAATCAGTTTGCCCTTCTTTCGCATTGACAGAACGAGGCATCACCGAAATCACATCGTCTTCAATATTATTAGTTGTATGAACGATTTCATCTAAATTCAATGGGGCACGCTCAGGAAATAACGGTATTTTTTCTTTATCGTTTGATGTAGAAGCACTTTCTTGCATCATTTTTTGATAAAGCGCGCCTTGTGTACGTTGATAGCTTTCACCAAACTGACGATTTTCACCGAATTGGCGAGGTTGTTTTTGATGATGAGTATTTCGTTCATTAACTTGATGTGACTGAACTCTATTAGAGGCGTTTTGACTAACGGGTGTTTGATAAGGCTGTGAAAATACGTTTTCACCTGCTACTTGACGATTTTCAGGAAAACTCAACGCTATTTCATTATCTTCTTCATCTAAAGTCTGTGATAAAGGCGTCTGTGTGGCTTGTCGTAAAACACTCAACACCCCCTGATAAATAAAATCATGCACTAAACGTGATTCATGAAAGCGGACTTCATGTTTAGCTGGATGAACATTAACGTCCACTTGATGAGGATCAACGCTCAAATAGAGGATATAAGAAGGCTGTTGTTCTCCTTGCAAATACCCATCATAAGCCTGACGAATAGCATGATTAATCAACCTATCACGCATCATTCGTCCATTCACATAACAATATTGAATGTCACTGCATTGCACTGGTGATAAGGGGTGTTCTACCCAACCTTTTATCGCTAAATCACCATGTTCCCACGATAAATGCATCGATTGATTGACAAAGTTATTACCGCAAATCGCACTCAGACGGCGATTTTGCTGGCTTTCATCTTTTACTGCACGGTATTGGCGAACACGTTTGCCATTATGGGTAAGATTAATAGAGACATCAAAGCGTGATAACGCAATTCTGCGAACCACTTCATCAATATGTGCAAATTCTGTTTTTTCAGTGCGTAAAAATTTACGTCTTGCCGGCGTATTATAAAACAGATCAAGGACTTCAACCGTACTCCCCACAGGATGAGCTGCGGGTTTAACGGTAACAGCCATATCTCGACCTTCTGCATAAGCTTGCCACGCTTCATCTTGAGATTGAGTGCGTGAGGTCAGCGTTAGACGAGAAACAGAGCTAATACTGGCTAATGCTTCTCCACGAAATCCCATACTTATTATGGCTTCAAGATCATCAAGACTTGATATTTTACTAGTTGCATGGCGAGCAAGTGCTAACTTCAAATCATCACGAGTGATGCCACATCCATTATCACGAATACGGATAAGTTTGGCGCCACCTTTATCGATATCAATATCAATTGTAGTTGCCCCTGCATCTAAACTATTTTCGAGTAACTCTTTGACCACAGATGCAGGTCTTTCAACAACTTCCCCTGCGGCAATTTGATTTGCAAGCTGAGGAGGTAATAAATTTATCGCCATTACCTTTATTCCCTTTTACTCAATCAATTGGGTGCATTTTGCAAAGGATGAGCCAGAAAATAATTTCTTAAACCCGCATGAATAGAAGCGGCAAGTTTTTCTTGATAAGCATCAGAAATCAGTAACTGCTCTTCAGCTGCATGACTAATAAAACCCGTTTCAACTAAAATTGAAGGGATATCCGGTGAACGTAACACGCCTAAACTCGCATGTTCTGGTGTCTTTTTATGTAAAGACCCAACTTTTCTCAACTCAGATAACACAGCAACAGCAACGTCATAACCCACACGCTGTGAATTACCAAATTGCAAATCAAGTACCGTTTGACTTAAATAAGGATCAGCCCCATCAGATAAAGCATCACCTGCACCACCAAGTAATTCAGATTGCTTTTCACTTTGTTCAAGCCATTTACCTAATTCACTGTTTGCTCGACGATTAGAAAGCACCCACACAGAAGCGCCTCTTGCGCTGCGATTAGGGGCCGAGTCTGCATGGATAGAAACTAACATATTCGCATTTTGCTTACGGGCAACTTCTGAACGTCCAGCAACGGAAATAAAATAGTCACCATTACGAGTTAATACCGGTTTAAACATCGGATCGTTATGTAAACGAGTTTCTAATTTTCTTGCCACACTTAAAGTGACATCTTTTTCACGATTACCTTTCTGGCCTATCGCACCAGGATCTTGCCCACCATGACCTGCATCTATCGCAATAATAATTTGACGAGAGCCCGCTTGTGGTTTTGATGGAGTGGTACGTGGTTTCACAATAGGAGCAACTGGGGCAATCTCTGTTTTGGGTGTCATGGTTAAAGGCGCCATTTCTCTATTTGTATTTGAGGCTGACGCCGTCATTGTTGTCGGCGCTAAAGCGACCACATTCACGGTGGGTTGAGAGTGATTATTTTGTCGAGCATTCATTGGTTTGATAGTAAGCGCTAACTTATAATCACCGCTTACATTCATTAGACTTTCAGTCACAACAACTGGCTGGGCAAGTTCCACGACCATACTTTGGTATTGGCTATCTTTTGATTGCGTTGCACGAATTTTATGAACTAACTGCCCATTGCCTAATGTTGCAGGCAACCCTGTAATTTTTGTGCTTTGTTTAAAATCCATCACCAAACGGTCAGGATTTTTTAATGAATAATATCGATAGCTAGGCTTCCCACCACTAAAAGAGAATGTGAGGGTTGTTGCTGAAATACCGTTTTCTGCTTTTACTTCTGTCACAGTAGCGGCTTGTGCTATTTGCACAAAAAATAAAGACAAAACAACCAACAGAAAGGCAACAACATAGCGCTGACTTTGACTCACAATAGTGATGAGACTCGACATAATCAATATTCCTTTATGCAGACTGAATATGGGATAAAACAGTATTCCCTCTTTGTGTAAGGGCAACAAAACGCGCTTTTCGACCTTCATCTTCATAGCTTAAATGAAGTTCTAAATCGGCGTTAGGTAAAAAGCCTTCGCCTTGTGATGGCCATTCAATAAGACATAACGCGTCTTGCTCAAAATAGTCGCGTATTCCCATAAATTCCAGCTCCTCCGCCGATGCTAAACGATAAAGATCGAAATGATAAACAGCATTTGGCGAAAGCATATAAGGCTCAACTAATGTATATGTTGGGCTTTTAACATGCCCTTGATGACCAAGCGCTTGCAAAAAGCCTCGGCTAAAGGTTGTTTTTCCAGCACCAAGATCGCCATATAAATAAATGATCAATCCGCTATGATTAGTCGCCATTGCAACAGTACGCCCTAGTTCAACTGTTGCCGCTTCATCTTCTAATGTAACAACCCATTCTTTCATATTTATATAATCTATTGTTAAGTTATAACGGCTTAATAAAGAGAGATCGTTGGATAACCTCAAATACCAAGCTTTATATGTTCTCTTAAGGCAAATAGTTATCGAAATAACTATCAAATAACCATACCATAAATCTATTTATTGCGAGGATTTTTCCTACTGGCTCACTATGATACACTGCGCGCTCTTAGGACTCACCTCTTACCTATTGATTCGGTTTATTCATGTCATCACTCGATCTTAATCTTCTCGCTCAAAACATTAAATTATGGGGTTCTGAGCTAGGTTTTCAACAAACTGGGATATGTGATACTGACTTATCACTTGAAGAGCCTCGCTTACAAGCTTGGTTAGATAAACAATATCATGGCGAAATGGCATGGATGGCGAAATATGGTATGACGCGTGCAAGACCTCATGAACTTGTGCCTGGCACATTGCGGGTTATTAGCGTAAGAATGAATTACCTTCCCACAGATGCTGCTTTCGCACGAACATTAAATAATCCAGAACAAGGCTATATTAGTCGCTATGCACTAGGTCGGGATTATCACAAAGTATTAAGGCAGCGTCTTAAAAAGCTCGGCGAAAAAATTACTCAATATTGCCAACAATATGAATATCAAGGGATCGTCAATTTTCGTCCTTTCGTTGATTCAGCACCTATAATGGAACGCCCTTTAGCGGTTAAAGCTGGACTTGGCTGGGTTGGTAAACACTCACTTGTTATCAACAACCAAGCTGGCTCTTGGTTCTTTCTAGGTGAGTTACTTATCGATTTGCCTTTACCCACAGATAGCCCTGTCGAAGAACAATGTGGTAAATGTGTCGCTTGCATGACAACGTGCCCGACTGGCGCCATTGTCGAGCCTTATACTATCGATGCACGGCGGTGTATTTCGTATCTTACAATTGAGCTTGATGGCGCGATCCCTGAAGAATTTCGCCCATTAATGGGTAACCGCATCTATGGTTGTGATGATTGTCAGCTTATTTGTCCTTGGAATCGCTTCTCATCATTGACAGATGAAGAGGATTTCTCTCCCCGCCGAGCACTTCATACACCTGAATTACTCGATCTTTTTCAATGGAGTGAAGAAAAATTTCTTCGTATAACAGAAGGTTCGCCGATCCGTCGTATTGGTTACTTACGCTGGCTTAGAAATATTAGCGTGGCGTTAGGAAATGCGCCTTATCAAGATAAAATTATACTTGCCTTGAAAGAGCGCTTTGGATTAAGTGATGTTTTAGATGAACATTTGAATTGGGCAATTGCCCAGCAGACAGCAAAACGAAATGAAAAAGAGGTAAAAATACAGACTTCACAACAAAAACGTCTAGTAAGAGCAATAACTAAAGGCTTACCGAGAGATGCTTAGTTTTTAACATAATAAACATATAACGAGTAATCTTTAATTTCACCTGTGAATAAAATAAAAATCCCTTGCCTATCAACATGAAAAAAAAATTCAAGCGAACTAAGACTCAATTTTCAAAAAAATTAAAATAAACTGAATTATCAAATAGATATAAAATCCAATTGATTTATTGAAGAGAATAATATCCTTATCACTTAATGATAAGTATCTGTGGATAACTCTGTGCAGTAAAAAAATAAATAGTGCTTAGATGCGGTGGTTATTAGCATCTCACTGTGGATAAATCAATTTGGGAAGATTTTAAGAATAGTAGAATATTTATTACATTTTTTTAAAGAAAAGCGCCTAAAACCCTTTCTTTTTTCTAAAATACTATTCAATGCATGTTTAACAGAATAAAGGCCTAAAACCGAAAAAATGATCTTGCCTTTTATTTCCCCCTTAAATGAGGAAAGGCGCACATTCTAGTGCCGTCAAAATAGAAAAGCAAGCAAAGATCAAAGATAGATCACAAAAAAATAGCTTGATCTTACATGCATTAACGACATTTCTTTTTTTGCACAATAATCACTCACACTCTCTTTACGTGTATTAAGTAAAATTCCCTAATTTATGATCCTAAAACAGTGTAGTCGATATTTAAAAAAGCGAGAGGAAAAACTTAAAATTTTCTTTATGGGGATTAAAAGTAAGATTTTTTGAAACAGAAGAGAAAAACTTGGAGCGGGAAACGAGACTCGAACTCGCGACCCCAACCTTGGCAAGGTTGTGCTCTACCAACTGAGCTATTCCCGCATTTGGTAAGTTTTGACAATAGTTAGTAAAAGATTTGGAGCG
>NZ_PENV01000005.1:0-213883 GCF_003144375.1 Proteus genomosp. 4 str. ATCC 51469 | reverse complement strand
AGAAGTGAAACGTTGTAGCGCCGATGGTAGTGTGGGGTCTCCCCATGTGAGAGTAGGGAACTGCCAGGCATTAAATAAGACGAAAAAGCCAACCCAATGGGTTGGCTTTTTTGCGTTTAAGCTTTTTAAAAGCTCAAATCAATGAGTAATTTATCTTTGTTAATAAAATAATTGCTAAATAATACCTTGGCTCCAACGAGAAAACTGCTCAATTCCCATCCGATTTAATATGTAACGAAACCAAACACTGTAATTTTGTGCGTTCTCTTCAATATCTTGATAAAGAGAATCGAGAGAGATCCAGCGATAATTCATCACTTCATTTGGATTACTAAGTGGTAATTCGTTACTAAACCCAAGAAATAGATGATCAAATTCATGTTCTATCAGATCATCAGTCACTTTTTCGTTATATAGAATAGTTCCAATAGATTGCATATCACATTTCATGCCTAATTCTTCATCTAAACGACGATGAATAGCATCTGAAACTAATTCGTTTGGAAGAGGATGACTACAACAAGTGTTTGCCCATAAACCACCAGAGTGATATTTAGATATTGCACGTTGTTGAATAAGTAATTGCTGCTTTGAATTAAAAATAAATATTGAAAAGGCTCGATGTAAGGCGCCTACAATATGAGCTTCAAGCTTTGGCATCGTTCCCAGCTCATTATCATTTTTATCTACGAGAATAACAGCGTCTTCCACAAGAAATCACCTTAATAAAATAATATATTGTTATAGCGTGAATATAACATGACTGTATATCAAATAACGATTTATTGTGTTGTCCTTTTTATGGCATCACATTTGTGATGCCTAGAATAAAAGGAAAAAGATCTAAGCAGTATAATATTGAACGCCAATCTTAATAAGTTCTCGGCCTTGTGATTTACGATATTTATTTGTATCTCTTAACGAATAAATACACCCACAGTATTCTTGTTGATAGAATTGTTCTCGCTTACTTATTTCTATCATTCTGGCTGAGCCACCTTTTTTACGCCAATTATAATCCCAATAAACCATATCTGGATAAGGCGCTACTGCTCTTTCGCCACAACCATTTATCTGTTTCATATCTTTCCACCGTGATATCCCAAGTGAACTTGAAATAACAGAAAAACCATTTTCAGCAGCATAAAGAGCTGTTCTTTCAAAACGCATATCAAAACACATTGTGCATCGGATACCACGTTCAGGCTCTTTTTCCATTCCCTTAGCTCTTTCAAACCAATTGTCAGTATCATAATCGGCATCGACAAAAGGAATATTATGTTTTTTAGCAAAACGGATATTTTCCTCTTTTCGAATTAAATACTCTTTTTGAGGATGAATATTGGGATTATAAAAAAAGATTGTATATTCAATGCCTGATGCTTGTAATGCTTCCATGACTTCACCAGAACAAGGGGCACAACAAGAATGTAATAAGAGTTTATTGGCATTTGCAGGTAATGTCAGTTTTTCTCGTATAAGTGTCATTGATGATCCTAAACTACGTTATTTTAGTTATAAAACAATGCTTATATTATAGATATAAATACGTAATTAATCTGCTGTTTTAAAATTATATTAAAATAACTATTTGTTTTACATATATTTAAATAATGCAATATCAATATATAAGGTAATAGCTATCAGAGAGTTTACTAGATTCATATTCTGATGAGAGGTAAGATGAAATACTAATTCTGCTATTGTTTATAGCAAAATCAAAAATAAAGGAATTTAGTTATGCCGTCTATATTACCTCGTTCTGTAACCTCCCCAAAAAAATTCTTTATTGGTAGCCAACTTCTTGCTTCTGTTGGTAAATATGTTAAAGATTTTGGTGATAATGCTTTTATTATTAGTGATGAATTTTTCTTAGAAAAAGTAACTAAAGAAGCGCTTCCTTCTCTAAAAGAAAATAAGATTGGAGCGATTGTTGAAAAATTTAATTACGAATGTACTGAAGCAGAAGTTAATCGCCTTGGTCAAATTGCAATTGAGAATAAAGCGAACGTTATTATTGGTATTGGCGGTGGCAAGACATTAGACGTGTCTAAAGCGGTTGCTTATTATCAACATATTCCTGTTATTTTATTTCCTACGATTGCCTCTACTGACGCACCTTGTACTGCACTTTCAGTGTTATACAAAGAAAATGGTGAGTTTGATAAATATTTATTTTTACCGCAAAACCCTGATGTTGTTATTGCAGACACTGCGATTATTGCCTCTGCACCACAACGTTTTTTCTCAGCGGGTGTTGGTGATGCTCTGGCGACTTACTTTGAAGCACGCGCTTGCTATCAAGCAGATGGTTTAAACTTAGTCAATCAACGCCCATCACGTACAGGCCTTGGTTTAGCACAATTATGCTTTGAAATGTTAAGTGAAAACATTGATAAAGCAATGGATGCTATCCGTCATAAAATTACTACACCAGCATTAGAACAAACTATTGAAGCAACAATTTATCTTAGTGGTGTTGGTGCCGAAGCTGGCGGTTTAGCCGCTGCTCATGCGGTCAACAATGGTATGTCTGCGGTTGAGTCTTTACATCGTGTTCAACATGGTGAAAAAGTTGTCTTTGGTTTATTAACACAATTAGTGCTAGAAAATGCGCCACAAGAAGAAATTGATGAAGTGATCCGTATTATTAAAGCGGCGGAATTACCACTGACACTTGAAGATATGGGTATGAAAGAATTCATTGAAAGCGAATGGCGTACTGTAGCGAAAATTGCCTGTGCCGAAGGTGATACCATGGGTAATATGCCAATGAGAGTCACTGAAGACGATGTTTATAATGCAATGATCGCTGCTAACGCATTAGCTCATCGCTATAAATAATTCTTAGCTTGGCAAATGATTATCTTAAAACCCCAAATTTTATTTTGGGGTTTTTCTTTAATCTAAGGTTGGATTCATATGAGCAAGATCGAACGGTGTTATCTGATAAACATAGTAATTCAACCAGTTTGCAAACAATAAATGCCCATGGCTACGCCAAGAAGCGATAGGTTTTTTACTTGGATCATTATTAGGAAAATAATTTTCTGGTAATTGAGGATCTAGCCCTGCTTTAACATCACGATGATATTCATCTGCTAGTGTATTGGGATCGTATTCTGGATGCCCAGTTGCAAAGACAACTCTTTTATCTTTTGATGCAAACAAATAAGCGCCTGCTTCTTCTGAAGTCGCAAGGATCTCTAAATCAGTATTATGTTGAATAAAATCGATAGGAAACCCGGCATAACGAGAATGAGGTGCAAAAAAAGTCTCATCAAATCCACGAGTCAATAATGAAAGAGGCGAGCAAGTGCTATGACGATATACTCCTGAAATTTTTTGTTCTAGCGTATATTTTGGTAATCCATATAAAATATTTAGCCCTGCTTGGGCAGCCCAGCAAATAAAAAGTGTTGAAGTGACGTGTTCTTTAGCCCATGTAATAACTTCCTTTATTTCATCCCAATAAGCCACATCTTCAAATTCGACTAACCCTAATGGTGCCCCTGTAACAATAAGACCATCAAAATTTTGTTCTTTAATTTGGTCGAAATCGCAATAGAAAGTATCGAGATGTTCTACTGGCGTATTTTTAGGGATACGAGAATCAATACGTAATAATTGGATATCAATTTGCAGAGGGCTATTAGAAAGTAACCGCAGAAATTGGTTTTCTGTTTCTATTTTCTTTGGCATTAAATTAAGGATAAGCACTTTTAAAGGGCGAATATCTTGAATACTTGCTCTACTGGATGTCATGACGAAGACATTCTCTTTTTGTAAACAACTGACTGCGGGTAGCTCATCGGGTACTCTAATTGGCATTTCAATAACCTCTAAAAACATCTAGACATCTAGAAGCCTAAATTTAGCTAATAACCTTTTGAATGTCGAGGTCTTCATGTTGTGTATGAAGAATATTCATATAAGAAAAAGCTATATAGGTAAAATCATCAAGTATGAACACACTTTTTTTCCTTTCGTTAGCGATCTCTTCTAGATCCCTCTAGTTATTTTTGAAATTTCCGTTTTTGTACAATAAAAAAACACCATTGTAATCACATTGTTAAAATTTATTTAAATAAAAATGGAATTCATTTTTGATTTTTGTGAAAACTGCATTAATCTTAATCAGGTGTGTAAACGATTTTAGGGGAATGCAGAATGTCACAATCGTTAATAACAGAAGAATTAAATTTTACGCAATCTTTTGGTGAACAGGAAAAAGAGATAATAAATCAAGATGTTAAATTATTTTTAACTGATTTGGTTAATCATTTTTCAGAGAGAAGGGATACCTTATTAGCGGAAAGGGAAAAGTGGAAAAATAAAGTTGATAATGGAATGCTTCCTGATTTTATTTCGGAATCAGATTCCATTATAAATTCGGAGTGGAAAGTTAATCCAATACCTAAAGATCTGCAAGACCGTCGTGTTGAAATAACAGGGCCCGTTGATCGCAAAATGGTTATCAATGCATTGAATGCCAATGTAAAAGTCTTTATGGCGGACTTTGAAGATTCCTTAGCACCTACATGGGACAAAGTGATTGATGGCCAAATTAATTTGCGTGATGCCGTCAAAGGCACCATTTCTTATACCAATGAACAGGGTAAATGCTATCAACTTAAAGCATCACCAGCAGTATTGATTGCCAGAGTTAGAGGATTACATCTTCCTGAAAAACATGTGTTATGGCAGGGGGAGCCTATTTCTGGTGGATTATTTGATTTTGCTTTGTATTTTTATCATAACCACAAAGCACTGTTAGAAAAAGGAAGTGGACCATATTTCTACATTCCTAAATTGCAAACATGGCAAGAGGCTAAATGGTGGAGTGATGTTTTTCATTTCACTGAAAAGCGCTTTGGTTTAGCAACAGGAACGATTAAAGCCACGGTATTAATTGAAACCTTACCCGCTGTTTTCCAAATGGAAGAAATCCTCTTCCACATGAAAGAGCATATTGTCGGGCTTAACTGTGGTCGTTGGGATTATATTTTTAGCTATATTAAGACATTAAAAAATTACCCTGATCGTGTATTACCAGATAGACAAGGGATCACGATGACTCAGCCTTTCTTGAGTGCTTATTCTCGTCTACTTGTTCAAACTTGCCATAAACGTGGCGCTTTTGCGATGGGAGGAATGTCTGCGTTTATTCCAAGTCGAGATCCTGAGCAAAACGGCATTATTTTGAAAAAAGTATTTGATGATAAAGAGCTTGAAGCAACAAATGGTCATGATGGTACTTGGATTGCTCATCCTGGTCTTGCTGAAACCGTATTAGCAGCTTTTGATGCCGTATTGGGAGCTCGTTCCAATCAACTTGATGTACAACGTAATGAAAAAATAACGGCAGAAATGTTATTAGCACCTTGTACAGGTGAACGTACAGAAAAGGGCATGAGAGCTAATATCCGTGTTGCTGTGCAATATATCGAAGCGTGGATTTCTGGTAATGGTTGCGTACCTATCTATGGACTAATGGAAGATGCCGCAACGGCAGAAATATCGCGTACTTCTATTTGGCAATGGATCAGCCACCAAAAAACGCTGTCTGATGGGCAAATTGTGACTAAAGATCTCTTCCGTAATATGTTGAAAGAAGAGCTTGAGGTGATACGCCAAGAAGTCGGTGATACTCGTTTCGAAGAAGGGCGTTTTAAAGAAGCCGCTTCTTTGATGGATAACATTACAACCCAAGATGAATTAGTCGATTTTCTGACTTTGCCGGGTTATCAACTTTTAAATTAAAAAAGATACGTCAAAACGTATTTATAAACTGCAAACATCATCACTACCGTATTTATAGGAGCTGTTTTTATGACTATTAGTAGATCAGAGCAAATCGCCCAATTAGAGAAAGAGTGGGAACAACCTCGCTGGAAAGGTATTACTCGTCCTTATAGCGCTGAAGATGTCATTAAATTAAGAGGTTCGGTTAACCCAGAACATACCTTAGCACGACGTGGCGCTCAAAGGCTTTGGTCATCATTAAATGGAAAATCGAAAAAAGGCTATGTGAATGCATTAGGGGCTTTAACGGGTGGGCAAGCGTTGCAACAAGCAAAAGCAGGGTTAGAAGCCGTTTATCTTTCAGGATGGCAAGTGGCTGCTGATGCTAACACTGCGGCAAGCATGTATCCTGATCAGTCTTTATATCCGGTTGATTCTGTTCCTAATGTTGTACAACGTATCAATAATACCTTTAGACGAGCTGATCAAATTCAGTGGTCAAATGGTATTGGTCCTCAACATAAAGATTATATTGATTTCTTCCTTCCTATTGTGGCTGATGCGGAAGCGGGCTTTGGTGGTGTATTAAATGCCTTTGAATTAATGAAGGCGATGATTGAAGCTGGCGCAGCAGGTGTTCATTTTGAAGATCAGTTAGCCGCAGTGAAAAAATGCGGACATATGGGGGGAAAAGTATTAGTTCCAACCCAAGAAGCTGTACAAAAACTGGTTGCGGCACGTTTAGCTGCTGATGTGTCTGATGTACCAACTTTATTAGTTGCAAGAACAGATGCTGATGCCGCAGATCTCTTAACTTCTGATTGCGATCCTTATGATAGTTCGTTCTTAACAGGAGAACGTACACCTGAAGGTTTCTTCTGTACCCATGCTGGTATTGATCAAGCCATTAGCCGTGGTCTTGCTTATGCGCCTTATGCCGATTTGGTGTGGTGTGAAACATCACTCCCCGATCTGAAAATGGCGGCTAAGTTTGCTGAAGCTATTCACGATAAATATCCCGGAAAAATGCTGGCTTATAACTGTTCACCTTCCTTTAACTGGAAAAAGAATCTTGATGATCGCACGATTGCGCATTTCCAAGATGAGCTTTCTGCAATGGGATATAAATTCCAATTTATTACTTTAGCGGGTATCCATAGCATGTGGTTCAACATGTTTGATTTAGCGCATGACTACGCTAAAGGTGAAGGTATGAAGCATTACGTTGAAAAAGTACAAGAAAAAGAATTTGCTGCACTTAATCAAGGTTATACCTTCTCCTCACATCAACAAGAAGTGGGAACAGGATATTTTGATAAAGTCACGACGATTATTCAAGGTGGTATGTCTTCTGTAACGGCACTAACAGGCTCAACAGAAGAGCAGCAATTCTAAAGTTTAAAAATATTATTATCTCTTTTTGTGGTGATAATTCAGGAGCAGGATGCTCCTCTTTTTCGTGAGGTTGTGAATGACGCCAGAAGATTTGATTGCTCAAACAATTTTACAGGGCTTTGATGCTCAATATGGTCGTTTCCTTGAGATAACATCAGGAGCTCAATATCGTTTTGAACAAGCAGATTGGCATGGTGCTCAACTGGCGATGAAAGAGCGCATCCGTTTATATGATAATCATGTTGGATTAGTGGTTGAACAACTTAGATGTATTCGTCACGACATTGATAAAGAAAGTCTTTTTTTACAAAAAGTAAAAGAAAACTATACGCAATTATTGCCTAATTATCCTCGATTTGAGATTGCAGAAAGCTTTTTTAATTCCGTTTATTGTCGTCTGTTTCACCATCGTGAATTGAATAAAAGAAATCTTTTTGTTTTTTCATCACAACCTGCTTATCGCTTTACGCAAGCCCCTCGACCATTATCAAAGCAGTTTGTTATTCAAAGTGATTTACCGACATTACTGCAAGACATCTTATCGCGCTTACCTTTACGGTTGCCGTGGCAAAATAAGCAACGAGATATTAATTCAATCTGTAATGTGCTAAATGCCCAGTTTTCTTCTTTGCAGTTACGTAATGCGGTATTTCATATTGCAAATGAACTCTTTTATCGTAATAAAGCTGCATGGCTAATAGGTAAAATTGTTATTGATAATCAATATATTCCGTTCCTATTACCTATTCATAATATTGAACAACAATTGTTGATTGATACTTGTTTGATAACCGCAGATGAAGCCAGCATTGTCTTTGGTTTTGCCCGTTCTTATTTTATGGTTTATGCGCCATTTCCTGCGGCATTAGTTGCATGGTTAAGAGATATATTGCCGGGGAAATCTATCGCTGAGCTTTATATGTCTATTGGATGT
Source organism: Proteus genomosp. 4 str. ATCC 51469 (assembly GCF_003144375.1). Lineage (NCBI taxonomy): Bacteria > Pseudomonadati > Pseudomonadota > Gammaproteobacteria > Enterobacterales > Morganellaceae > Proteus > Proteus genomosp. 4. Next base: position 205,809 of record NZ_PENV01000005.1, on the reverse strand, counting down.
CAAAAACACGGTAAAACAGAATACTACCGCGAATACCTTGCTTTTATGAATTTTTCATCGGAGCAATTTATCGAAGCACCAGGAGTAAAAGGTATGGTGATGTTGGTGTTTACGTTACCAACGTATGATCGTGTTTTTAAAGTGATCAAAGATAAATTTGCGCCACAAAAAACGATCACCGCTGAGCGTGTAAAAGAGTGCTATCAATTAGTTAAAGAGCACGATCGTGTTGGTCGAATGGCAGATACTCAAGAATTTGAGAATTTTGTGGTCGATAAAAAAAGAATTAGCCCTGAGTTAATGGCTGTCTTTGAACAGGAGATCCCAAATAAATTGGAAGATCTTGGCGATAAGTTACTGATCCGCCATCTTTATATGGAACGCAGAATGACACCTCTCAATATCTATATGGCGCAATGTAATGATGATCAACTCAAAGCTGTCGTCGAAGACTACGGCCAAGCATTAAAAGAACTTATCGCGGCGAATATTTTTCCTGGTGACATGTTATTTAAAAACTTTGGAGTGACTCGTCATCATCGTGTCATTTTCTATGATTATGATGAAATTAGCTATATTACAGATATGAATTTTCGGGCGATCCCTCCGGCCCGCTATCCTGAAGATGAATTAGCCAGTGAACCTTGGTATAGCGTTGCGCTTAATGATGTTTTTCCAGAAGAATTTCGTTATTTTTTATGCAGTGATAAACAAGTCTGTCGTTATTTTGAGGCTCAACATCATGATCTTTTATCACCAGAATATTGGCAACAACAACAGCAAAGAATTAAAGAAGGGTATATTGAGGATGTTTACGCTTATGCCCAAACTAAGCGATTTGCTTATCGTGATCCGTCAGAATAAAAAAGGTTAAAAACAAAGATAGGCATAAAGGGGATACCTATCTTTATTGAGCTAAATATATTTTTATTGCAAAAATTAGCGCTGAGTGCCAGCAACAGCTTCTCTAGCTAATTCAGTAATACGCTGGAAATCACCAGCTTTAACCGCATCATTAGGCACTAACCAAGAGCCACCAATACAAAGTACGCTTTCTAGCGCCAGATAATTACGGTAATTATCTGGTGAAATGCCTCCGGTTGGACAAAAGCGAACTTTTGAGAATGGTCCTGCAATTGCTTTTAATGCCTTAACACCCCCGTTGGCTTCAGCAGGGAAAAACTTAAATTCATTTAAACCATAACTCATACCGAGCATTAGCTCAGAAACTGTTGAAATACCAGGAATTAAAGGGATCGTTCCAGCTACTGCAGCTTTGAGTAGTGCTTCTGTTAACCCAGGGCTAATAGCAAATTGAGCGCCTGCTTCAGTAACTTGTGCTAACTGTTGTGGATTAATCACGGTTCCTGCACCCACAATGGCTTCTGGGACTTCTTTCGCAATACGGCGAATAGCTTCAATAGCGCAATCTGTACGTAATGTGACTTCTAAAACTTTTACGCCACCTGCAACCAATGCTCTGGCAACAGGTACAGCTTCATCAATATGATTAATAACAATAACAGGAACGACAGGCCCTGATTTTAGTACAGACTCTGCACTTGTATTCCAATGATTCATCATTTGTATTTCCTAATTAGAAAATGGTGAGCAAATGAATTAAATCTGCTCCTCGTTAGGCATTAAAACTTGTTGCTATTAAAAATCAATACAACAAGCACCTTGTTCAGCTCCGGATAAATGACGACGCAAATTCACAAATAGTTCACGGCCACAGCCTATGTCGTTCGCACTTAAATCAGGCATCTTATCTTGGCGAGCATTGAGTGTTTGTTCATCAACAAGGAGTGTTAACTCACCTGTTTTACCATTAACACGAATGATATCACCATCGTGCACTTTGGATAATAAACCACCATTAATAGCTTCAGGAGTGACATGAATTGCGGCAGGTACTTTACCAGATGCGCCTGAAAGTCGGCCATCGGTAACTAATGCTACTTTGTAGCCTTTATCCATTAACACCCCTAGTGGTGGCATTAATTTATGTAATTCTGGCATACCGTTGGCTTGTGGCCCTTGATAACGCACAACCACAACACAATCTTTATTTAGCTCACCGGCTTCAAATTTAGCGGCAATATCATGTTGGCTATTAAACACCACAGCAGGGGCTTCGATAATTTTATTTTCATCAGGTACGGCTGAAGTTTTCATTACAGCTCTGCCTAAATTACCTTGCATCACTTGTGTACCACCATGTGATGAGAATGGTGTATTGATATCAGCAATGACATCTTTATCTAAAGAGCTTGTTGTACCTTCGCGCCAATCAAGTTTACCCTCATTTAACCAAGGTTCTAAGGTATAACGCTCAATGCCAAATCCTGCAACAGTATTGACATCACGATGAATTAAGCCTTTTTTCAGTAGTTCGCGAATAATTAGTGCGATACCCCCTGCTGCTTGAAACTGGTTGATATCGGCAGGGCCATTAGGATAAATACGAGCAATCAGTGGCACAACTTGTGAAAGTTCAGAGAAATCATCCCAATTAATGATAATGCCAGCCGCGCGTGCCATTGCAACTAAGTGCATTGTTAGGTTAGTTGATCCACCCGTTGTTAATAGAGCAATAATGCCGTTTACAATGACCTTCTCGTCAACTAATTGACCGATAGGAAGGTAATTACCTGAGTTTTCAGTAAGGCGTACTATTTGGTTAGCCGCTGCATCCGTCAATGCATCACGCAAGGGGGTATCTGGATGAACAAAAGAAGCACCGGGTAAATGTAACCCCATCATTTCCATGACCATCTGATTTGAGTTCGCTGTACCGTAAAAGGTGCAGGTGCCAATACTATGGTAAGACGCTGCTTCGGCTTCTAACAATGCATGACGATCCACTTTACCTTCAGCATAAAGTTGGCGAATACGCACTTTTTCTTTATTGGGTAAACCACTCGTCATAGGGCCAGCAGGAACAAAAATAGCAGGAAGATGACCAAAAGAGAGTGCTGCCATTGTCAGTCCAGGAACAATTTTATCGCAGATCCCTAAATAGAGTGCACCATCAAACATATTATGAGATAAACCGACAGCCGCTGACATCGCAATCACATCCCGACTCAGGAGTGATAGTTCCATCCCATCTTGACCTTGAGTTACACCATCACACATAGCAGGAACACCGCCTGCAACTTGCCCTACGGCACCAACAGCATGTAATGCTTTTTTAATTTTTTGGGGATAATTTTCATACGGCTGATGAGCTGACAACATATCATTGTAAGCAGTGATAATGGCAATATCATTATGAACCATATTTTTCAGGCGATTTTTATCATCAGCCTGACAAGCAGCGAAACCATGAGCCAAATTACCGCAAGCTAATTGAGCACGATGTACTGTTTGGCTTTTTGCAGCTTCGATTTTTTTCAGATAAGCACGACGAGTCAATTGTGAGCGAACAATAATGCGCTCTGTTACCTGTTTTACAGTCTCATTAAGCGGAACAAAGTCGTTCTGAATTGGGTTATGGTTTTTAGGGTTCATAATGATGCTTCCTTTATTCACACAGGGTGATGAGCGTTACTATCGGCTATGAATAGAGCGTATTTTAATTTAGCTATAGTATTTGTTACCGGTAACATTGTTGCGGGTAACAAGAAGAGTTGCAATACTCTTAATGCGTCTTAAACAACATCTGTGATCAACATCAATTTTTTTAGGTGATAAATAACAGTTTTTTAATATTTAACGAATATAAAGCCGAAACTCTGCCTTTTTAAAAAGCTGAATCGGTTTAATTAGGGAGTTCCTTCCTCATTGTTTGGTAACGAGGAAGGTGAAAGATAGGATCAGCTTTTTACACCACCATATTCACGGCTAATTTGTTTTGCAGCTTTGATAACCATAGCGCCTAATTCAGTGATACGTGAATCAGTCATTCTAGAAACAGGGCCTGAAAGTGAAATTGCAGCAAAAGGCTGGTGGTGTTCATCATAAATACAAGCACCAATACAGCGTAAGCCTAAAGCATGCTCTTCATCATCGAAAGAAAAACCTTGTTTACGAGCTTGATCCAAATTTTCTTTTAAAGAAGAAGGGAGTGTTCTGGTGTGAGGTGTATAGGCCATTAAGCCTTTTTTCTGGAGTAGCGGTAGCAATTTATTTTCTGGCAACGTCGAAAGAAATGCTTTACCAGCACCTGAAGCATGCATCGGTAATTTACCACCAATAGGAGCCGACATTCTCATTAGTGCATTACATTGCACTTGATCGACAATCACGGCATCAAATTCAATTTGGTCAAGAATAGCCAGATTGACGGTTTCACCTGAATCTTCCATCAACTGACGCAAAATAGGATGCACCATTACTAAAAGATTACGAGTTTGCAGAAAGCTACTGCCAACAATAAAGGCGTGTGTACCAACAACCCACAACCCTAAATCGCCAACTTGACGGACAAAACCATGTTGCTGAAGTGTCGTGAGTAAACGGTGTGTTGTGGAATTAGGCAATCCAGCTTGAAAGGCGAGATCTGTTAGGGCGATCCCCCCCGGAGATTCGGAAATATATTCCAATAATGTCAGTCCACGGCTTAATGACTGAACGGGGCCTCCTTGTGCAGTACTTTGAGTGGCAGTTGTTTTCGTCTTACGCACTTTTTTATTTGTAGGGGAAACTGTCATGCATACACTCCAGAAATGCTATCCATATTAATATCTATTATGAACTATCTCGCATAATAAAACTCCTCCGATCACTACATTTTTCAAAACAAAGTGTGTGATAAGAAATATTTATTAAAAGCATTTATTACTGAGTGAAAATCTCTCATCTTCGTCTTAGAAATCTTTCTAAAAAGATATGGTAGGATAAAAAAACAACGAAAGAAAAATAAAGAAATAAGAATAAAAACATTCTCGATTAAGAGGAAGCAACGTGGCAAACATAAAACAACAACTGGTAGAAGCATTAGAAAAACGTATCTTAGTACTCGATGGTGCAATGGGTACAATGATCCAGCAATATCAACTGACAGAAGCTGATTATCGAGGTGAGCGTTTTGCTAATTGGGGTTGTGATGTTAAAGGAAATAATGACCTTTTAGTGTTAACACAACCCCAGATTATTGCAGATATACATGATGCTTATTTTCAAGCGGGTGCTGATATTGTTGAAACCAATACCTTTAACTCAACTTCCATTGCGATGGCTGATTATCAGATGGAGTCGCTCTGTTTTGAGTTGAATGAAGAAGCTGCAAAATTAGCAAAAATCTGTGCAGATAAATGGAGTGCCTTAACTCCTGATAAACCACGTTATGTTGCTGGTGTTTTAGGACCAACAAATAGAACGGCGTCCATATCTCCTGATGTTAATGATCCTGCATTTCGTAATGTTTCATTTGATAAGCTGGTGGATGCTTATCGAGAAGCGATTCGAGGACTAATTAAAGGCGGTGTCGATTTAATTATGGTCGAAACTATTTTCGACACATTAAATGCGAAAGCTGCTATTTTTGCGATTAAATGTGAATTTGAAGCGCTAAATATTGAATTACCTGTGATGATCTCAGGCACCATTACAGATGCTTCAGGAAGAACTTTAACAGGGCAAACAACAGAAGCGTTCTACCACTCTTTACGTCATGCTGATGCACTCTCATTTGGTTTAAACTGTGCGTTAGGCCCTAAAGAATTACGCCAATATATTCAAACACTTTCGCAAATTTCTGAAGCCTATGTCAGCGCTCACCCTAATGCGGGTTTACCTAACGCATTTGGAGGTTATGACTTAGATGCTCAAGAAATGGCTGAGCAAATTAAAGAGTGGGCGCAAGCTGGTTTTCTCAATATTGTGGGGGGATGTTGTGGAACAACACCTGCACATATTCTTGCAATTTCACAAGCAGTAGAAGGTATCGCACCAAGAGTATTACCGACTCTTAAGAAAGCGTGTCGCCTTTCAGGTTTAGAGCCTTTAGTGATTGATGATAACTCACTGTTTGTAAATGTGGGGGAACGAACTAACGTAACAGGCTCGGCGAAATTTAAGCGTTTGATAAAAGAAGGCAATTACCAAGAAGCATTGGATGTTGCACGTCAGCAAGTTGAGAATGGTGCTCAAATAATCGATATCAACATGGATGAAGGCATGCTAGATGCGGTTGAAGCCATGACACGTTTTCTCAATCTTATTGCTGGTGAGCCTGATATTGCCAAGGTTCCGGTGATGATCGACTCTTCAAAATGGGAAGTAATCGAAGAGGGATTAAAGTGTATCCAAGGCAAAGGAATTGTTAACTCAATTTCAATGAAAGAGGGAGAAACACCTTTTCTTGAACATGCTAAATTAGTGCGTAAATATGGTGCCGCTGTCGTTGTTATGGCGTTTGATGAAGTGGGGCAAGCGGATACTCGAGAGCGTAAAATCGAAATCTGTCGTCGAGCTTATCAGTTATTAACAGAGCAAACCGGTTTTCCACCTGAAGATATTATTTTTGATCCTAATATTTTTGCAGTAGCGACAGGCATTGCTGAACATAATAATTATGCTGTTGATTTTATTGAGGTCTGTGCAGATATTAAATCTCAATTACCTTATGCTTTAATATCTGGCGGGGTGTCTAACGTTTCATTCTCATTCCGGGGTAACGATCCTGTTCGTGAAGCTATTCACTCTGTTTTTCTTTATTACGCCGTAAAAAATGGCATGGATATGGGGATTGTGAATGCAGGGCAACTTGCTATTTACGACTCATTGCCAGATGAACTGCGTAATGCGGTTGAAGACGTTATTTTAAATCGCCATGAAGAAAGCACAGATAATCTATTAGCATTGGCAGAGCGTTATCGTGGAACGAAAAATGATGAACAAAACCATCAACTTGCTGAATGGCGTCAATGGGATGTAGAAAAACGCTTAGAGTACGCCTTAGTTAAAGGGATCACTGAATTTATTGTTGAAGATACGGAAGCTTGTCGTCAACAAGCATCAAGCCCAATTGAAGTTATTGAAGGACCATTGATGAATGGTATGAATACAGTGGGTGATTTGTTTGGCGAAGGGAAAATGTTTTTACCTCAAGTAGTGAAATCAGCAAGGGTGATGAAACAAGCCGTTGCTTATCTTGAACCCTATATTCAAGCGACAAAACAAGCAGGTACTTCCGCAGGTAAAATTTTACTCGCTACTGTAAAAGGGGATGTTCACGATATCGGTAAAAATATTGTCGGAGTTGTTTTGCAGTGTAATAACTATGAGATTATCGATCTGGGGGTAATGGTACCTTGCGATAAGATCCTGCAAACGGCGATTGATGAAAAAGTCGATATTATTGGTCTTTCAGGTCTGATTACTCCGTCACTTGATGAAATGGTGAATGTGGCTAAAGAGATGGAAAGGCGAGGTTTTTCGTTACCATTAATGATTGGTGGTGCAACAACGTCTAAAGCCCATACAGCTGTAAAAATAGAACCAAATTATAGCCATCCTACCATTTACGTACAGAATGCATCACGTACGGTCGGTGTTGTTGCAGCTCTATTATCTGAAACACAAAAAGCGGATTTTGTTGCAAAAACACGGCGCGAATATGAAGTCGTACGCCAGCAATACGCTAGAAAAAAACCACGTACACCACCGGTCGCTTTAGACATTGCGCGATCCAATGCACTTAAAATTGATTGGCAAAATTACACGCCACCCAAACCGAACCAACTTGGTGTGCAAGAAATTACTGTAAGCATTGATGTGCTGCGTGAATATATCGACTGGACGCCTTTCTTTATGACGTGGTCTTTAGCAGGTAAATATCCTCGTATTTTAGAAGATGACGTGGTCGGTGAAGAAGCGAAACGGGTATTCGCTGATGCGAACGCGATGTTGGATAAGCTAAGTCATGAAAACTTACTCACGCCTAAAGGTATTATGGGGATCTTTCCTGCTAATCGTTTGGGTGATGATATTGTTATTTATCAAGATGAAAGCCGACAGCATGAATTATTGCACAGTTGCCATTTGCGCCAGCAAACAGAGAAAAAAGAGTTTCCTAACTACTGTTTAGCCGATTTTATTGCGCCAGTGGAAAGTGGTGTCCCTGATTATTTCGGTGCTTTCGCTGTAACTGGAGGGCTAGAAGAAGACTCGCTCGCCAATGCGTATGATAATGCCCATGATGATTACAATAAAATCATGGTGAAAGCGTTATCGGATCGTCTTGCTGAAGCTTTTGCGGAATATCTTCACCAACAGGTGAGAACAAAAATTTGGGGTTATAGCCCTGATGAAAACCTCTCTAATGACGAGCTTATTCGAGAAAAATATCAAGGAACACGACCTGCACCGGGATATCCTGCCTGCCCTGAACACACAGAAAAAGCCAAAATTTGGCAACTGCTTGATGTTGAAAACCGTATTGGTATGAAGCTAACAGATGCTTATGCGATGTGGCCGGGTGCTTCAGTATCCGGTTGGTATTTTAGTCATCCTGAAAGTAAATATTTTGCAATTGCTCAAATTCAAAAAGATCAGGTTGAAGATTACGCAAAACGTCGAGGGATGAGTGTCAATGAAGTTGAACGTTGGCTAGCGCCTAATTTAGGTTATGGATCTTAATTTGTCTTTATTCTAAGATCTCAACAATATAATAAATCCAGAGGGGGTAGCGATATCCCCTTGTTATTTCCTCTCGCAGTTCCCATTAAAGGTGTATAAGCTATAAGCCTGTATCAGAAAAAAGGACATGACGATGAGTTATACTTTGTATCTTCAGAAAACTCCGCCCGCTGGCACTGAAATACCTTTCCCTTCTTTAGTGAAAGGGGGCTATCCATTAAATGAAGTGTTAATTAATGCTTTTTTAAATCTGATGCAATTAACAGGAAGTTTAGATACAGAGGCAATTTTAGACGAAAAAGTATTTGATAATATTTGGCTAAAAGCAGAAATGACGCCTGCACGAATCGAAGAAGTGGGGGATTATCTTTATCATAAAATTCCTACTACTCCTGAGCCTGTTGAAGAAGAAATTGTGTTATTTAAGCAGGCGATGAAAGAAGAAGAAGCGTTATTAGCCAAAGAGAGTGAGAAAGAAGGCAATATTCCTATTTGTAAATTTGCCACTAATGATGGTTGGATTGTGACACCCAAAGAGTGCGAAATAATTGCAGCTACACTTACCGCTAAATTGCTGGAAGATAACCGAGTTTTCGTTGAAAAAATTGCAAAGATGTCACATCTTGCTCATCGTTCTTTAGAGATTGCTTTAATTGATTTTGGTAAGTTTAATCAATTTGCTAAGAAATATGGTGGTTATCGAGTTTATTAATTTATTAGAAGCTAGGCTTCTAGAAAAAGAAGCCTAGATTAAATATTAAAATCTAAGATAAGTAGTATTTATTTTTTCTATGCTTTCTTTATGATTTGTTATTAATTCTAATATTTTATTATGATCTTTTAATTGGTCACTATTTTCTAATATAGATATATAATTTGAAGTGATTGTACATAGTTCATCAATGGCTTTATTTAAATTTTCATTATACTTCTTGGCTTTACTTGTTTCTTCTTCAATTTTCATTCCTATGTTTTTTTGTGATGTATTGTATTTAATTAAGCTTGAGAGAATTTTATTTTGGTCATCGTATTCATTTATTTTCTTTTCGAGTTCAGGTGTTTCATCTAGTTTGTCTTTAAGATTTTGAAAATAACTATCTAGAACTTTTATTGTATTTTTTATTGTGGTGTGATTTTCTATGATTTTATCAGATAGTTTCATAAATTCCTTTGTAAGCTGAATTTCTTTATTTGTAGTATTTATGCCTATTTTTTTTAATATATCTGAATAAAGGCTAATAGCTGAATGGTCTTTTTTCTTTTCTCTATGATGTATATCAATCATAGAGAAAAGGCTATCCTTATCGACTAATTCTAGATTGTATATGGCATCTATATTTTCAGAAATAGGACGCTTATCTTCTATATATTTTAAAAGAGAGAGCGTGGTATCGAGAGGAATACTCAGCGTAACTGAATTATTGTGCAAAGAATTAATTTCTTTTTTTATATCTGTAAGAATACGAGCATGAGGCTTATTAGTGCTAATTTTATTACTTATAATTTCACTTATACTCATGCTGCTATTACTGACTTTATGCATTTTTTAATACTCCATTAATAGAATTAGGCTTTGATTCTAATTATTATTAAATGAAGTTCTTTAAAGCTTGCACCTTTTCAGCAATAAAGGTTGAATTTTGAGAGAGATAAAAATTTTATCTCTCTTTTCAATGTGAATTTGTTAAAACAAAGTATCATGCAATTTACGCACAATATTATCCGCATCTTTGCCATCAACTAATAAACATAAATTATGAGTACTTGCACCGTGGCTAATCATACGAATATTGTAATTTTCTAATGTGCCAAAAATTTTAATACCTAAACCATTTACCTGTGAAAGAGAGTTACCAATCACGGCAACTAACGCCAGATCTTCTTCTACTTCAACACGGCATAATGCAGAAAGCTCAGTTAATAAGGCATTTGTTAATAAACTGCCTGATGAATTTGTTGTACCTGTTGTATCTAGGGTTAAAGCAATACTGACTTCAGATGTTGTTATCACATCAACCGAAATATGATGGCGCGATAAAATGGTGAAAATTTCAGCCAAGAAACCACGCGCATGAAGCATTTTCAGGCTATGTAACGTGAGCAATGTTTGCTTTCTACGCAGTGCAATAGCACGGAATACAGGTGGATTTTCTGTTTGTGCACAAACTAACGTACCACCTTCTTCGGGAGCTTTGCTTGAGCCAACAAATACCGGAATGCCACTACGAACAGCAGGCAATAATGTAGCGGGGTGTAATATTTTAGCGCCAAAGGTTGCCATCTCTGCCGCTTCATCAAAGGCGATTTGATCAATACGATGCGCCTCTGGCACTATTCTTGGATCAGTGCTGTAAATGCCTGGTACATCCGTCCAGATATCTACACGAGACATTCCTAGTGCTTCACCAATCAATGCAGCCGTATAGTCGCTACCACCACGACCTAGAGTTGTGGTTCTACCTTTTGGCTCTTGACCAATAAAGCCTTGTGTGACAATAACTGTTTCATCTAGACGAGGCTGAAGAAGGCTTTGTGTGAGCTCGGTTAATTGCACCATATCAGGCTCAGCGTGACAAAATAGATCGTTCGTTTTCATCACTTTTCTGACATCAAACCAATCCGCTTGTATGCCTTTTTCACGCAGTAACTCAACGAAAAGTAAGGTTGACATTAATTCACCATGACTTACAAGTTCGTCTGTTAATGCATCAGAAGTAGCTAACGCGGCCGCTTCAGAGAGCATTTCAATATTTTCAAGCAAGCGGTTTATTTCTTGGGAAATAATTTCTGGCTGAGAGAGTTGATTGATAATCGCGTACTCAATATCGCGAACTTGTGAAAGTAAAGCTTCTCGTTGTGAAGGCTCAGTGCCTGCCGCAAGTTCAATCAGCAGATTAGTGATCCCAGCAGATGCAGAAAGAACGACGACACGAACTGACTTTTGTTTCAGGATAATATCTGCACATTTTTCCATTGCTGAATAGTTGGCAACACTCGTGCCACCAAATTTAGCGATAGTGTATGGTGATGATGAAGATGAAGGCGTAGCAGTATTATCAGTCATTGTCGTATTCCTTTAGGCAAAAATGAGATGTTGGACACAATTAGGAATATCGGTTATTAAGTAGAGAGTCAATGCAGAGTGAAGAATAATCAATTTAATTAATAATCAGCTCCACATTATCGGTTTTACCTATGTAAGTAATTAGTACTAGATTTGTTGATTGGTTTTGACCAATATCATCAAATGAGAAAGAATTGACTGTAACTATTAAATGTCAGGCTACAATCTGAGAATATTGGATTGTAATCTTAAGAGAGTATTGTGAATGAAAAATGTAAACCCAACTCAAACCCTAGCTTGGAAGGCATTAGAAAACCATTTTTCGGTTATCAAAGATACCGATATGAAAACGCTTTTTGCTCAGGAACCATCACGCTTTGAGCAATTTTCAAAAGTGTTTTCAGACCAAATTCTAGTGGATTTTTCAAAAAACCGTATTACGAAAGAAACATTAGATAAATTGCAGGCTTTGGCGAAGGAATGTGACGTAGAAGGTGCGATAAATAGCATGTTTACGGGTGAAAAAATCAACCGTACTGAAGATCGTGCTGTATTGCATACTGCATTACGTAATCGTAGCAATACTCCTGTCATCGTTGATGGCAAAGATGTTATGCCAGAAGTTAACGCAGTACTGAATAAAATGAAAAAATTCAGTGAACGTATTATTAGTGGTGAATGGAAAGGTTATACAGGCAAAGCAATTACTGATGTTGTAAATATTGGTATCGGTGGGTCCGATCTCGGCCCTTATATGGTAACAGAAGCATTACGCCCATATAAAAACCACCTTACTATGCATTTTGTTTCGAATGTCGATGGTACTCATATTGCCGAAACACTAAAAAAATGTGATCCCGAAACTACATTATTCTTAATTGCGTCAAAAACATTCACGACACAAGAGACCATGACAAATGCGCATTCAGCAAGAGATTGGTTCTTAGCATCAGCGAAAGAGAGTGTTTTTGTCGCTAAACATTTCGTCGCGTTATCCACGAATAGCACTGAAGTTGAAAAATTTGGTATTGATACTGCCAATATGTTTGAGTTCTGGGACTGGGTTGGTGGTCGTTATTCATTATGGTCAGCAATTGGTTTATCTATCGCGTTATCTGTTGGTTATGACAACTTTGAGCAATTATTGGAAGGTGCTCATGCTATGGATAACCACTTTAGAACCACTGATGCTGAAAATAACATCCCAACAATCCTTGCACTGATTGGCATTTGGTATAACAATTTTTTTGGCACAGAAACTGAAGCGATTCTGCCATACGATCAGTACATGCATCGTTTTGCTGCTTACTTCCAACAAGGTAATATGGAATCAAATGGTAAGTATATTGATCGCGATGGAAATCAAGTCAATTACCAAACGGGACCTATTATTTGGGGTGAACCAGGTACAAATGGCCAACATGCGTTTTATCAACTGATCCATCAAGGTACAAAAATTATCCCTTGTGATTTTATTGCACCTGCAATTAGTCATAATCCATTATCAGATCACCATGCAAAATTGATGTCTAATTTCTTTGCTCAAACAGAAGCGCTCGCTTTTGGTAAAACTCGTGAGCAAGTTGATGCTGAATTTGCGGCAGCAGGAAAAGATCCTAAAACCATGGGATATGTTGCACCTTTCAAAGTGTTCGAAGGTAATCGCCCAACTAACTCTATTCTGTTAAAAGAAATTACGCCTTATTCATTAGGTGCATTGATTGCAATGTATGAACATAAGATCTTTGTACAAGGTGTTATTTTCAATATCTTCACGTTTGACCAATGGGGTGTTGAATTAGGTAAACAGCTGGCTAACCGCATTCTTCCTGAATTAAAAGGTAAGGAAAGTGTTAACAGCCATGATAGCTCAACAAATAACCTGATTAATCGTTACAAAGCATGGCGTTAATCGAATAAATTGAATATAAGTAGTCGGTTAGATACAAAGGAGGTTTTTATGGCCTCCTTTATTTTTTGAATATTTCGTGCTCAATCTGATTTTCTTTTAACGCTTTTTTAGATTATTTATGCGAAATGTTATCAGCTTTTAACTTCCCTTAGTCACATCATGATATCCTTATGTATCATGACTCACACAAGCTAGGATCATCAACGCGTGATGATGAAATAATGTTCAAAAAATCAATAATTACCCCTGCTCCTATCCATTGGTTGCCCAGTGAGGAACATGAAAACATTAAAGAAAGTACATTAAGTTGGTTAATGGAATTAGGCTCAATGACACGACGCTTTGAACAGCATTGTCAAAAAGTTACAGTGATGCCTTATCAAGAAGGATTTGTTGAGGTTATTGAGCCTGCTGATGAAAAAGCATGTTTACCTGAAAGTCAGCGTTATTGGTTAAGAGAAGTGGTATTGTGTGGTGATAATGTTCCTTGGTTATTAGGGAGAACATTAGTACCAGAAGAGACACTGACAGGTGAAGATAGAAAACTGGTCAATTTAAGAACCGTTCCTCTTGGACGTTATCTGTTTCAGGAAACAACCTTAGGCCGTGATTTTATTCATATCGGGCAACAAAATGGGTATTGGCTACGCCGTTCTCGTTTCCAGCTTTCAGATAAACCTTTATTATTAACCGAGGTGTTTCTACCTGCATCACCAGTGTATGAGAAGTAATTAGGGGGAGCTAAAATTGGAGGGAAGTATGACGCACAATAAATGGCAGGCATATAGCCGTTTAATGCGTATAGATAAACCTATCGGAGCGCTATTATTACTTTGGCCAACTTATTGGGCTTTATGGATTGCGGCTAAAGGTTTTCCTGATTGGCATATTCTGATTGTCTTTACTATTGGCGTGTTCTCTATGCGTGCCGCTGGGTGTGTAATAAACGACTTTGCTGACAGAAAAATTGACGGCAGCGTTGAACGAACTAAAAATCGACCATTACCTAGTGGGGCTGTGACAGAAAAAGAGAGTAAAATTTTATTTATTGTATTGGTTATCTTGTCATTTGGATTAGTACTCACACTCAATACGATGACAATTTGGCTCTCTGTGGCAGGACTTGCACTAGCATGGTTCTACCCCTTTGTTAAACGCTTTAGTAGTCTACCTCAGCTTATTTTAGGTATGGCCTTTGGGTGGTCGATTCCAATGGGTTTTGCTGCTGTTTCTGAAAGCTTACCATTAGTATGTTGGCTATTATTTCTTGTTAATATTGTCTGGTCGGTGATTTACGATACCCAATATGCGATGGTTGACCGCAATGATGATATAAAGATTGGCGTAAAATCTACTGCTATTTTATTTGGTCGTTATGACAAAATTATTATCGGTATTTTACAACTGATGATGTTGGCGCTACTCGTGGGTATTGGTGTTCTGCTGAACATGAAAGGTATCTATTATTGGTCGATATTACTCATTACCGCGCTCTTTATCTATCAACAAAAACTGATTGCAGAGCGTGAAAGAGCACCTTGTTTTCAAGCTTTTATGAATAATAATTATGTTGGTTTCGTTTTATTTGCGGGTATTTTATTTAGTTATTTTTAAGATAAATAAGCGCTGAAGTATTCTCTATCACTGAGTAGAAACAAAAAGGGATAAGCAATGCGCTTATCCCTTTTCTATTGCGGTCATGGCGTTATTTACTGATTATTTATCAGCTTTAGGCTCATTCTTTTCATTCATTATCTGTGCTGAATTGTTATCTTCAGTGACACCGACACTCTCAATGGTTAAGCGAATTTCTGGCGACATTAATTTTGCAATCACTTGGTAAAGGGCAGATGCATCTGCTTTTAGGATATCTTCGTTATCGTTGAGATAGCCTTCTTCACGCAGTGTTGAAACTAAGGTAGAGAATACTGCTTTATCAAAAAACTCAGGTGCGTTGATGCCATGTAATACAGAAAGACGTTGTGCCAAAATACGGCTCTCTTTTTCCAATAATGCACGACTAATTTCAGGAGCAAAATTGAGTAAAGACAGCGTAATGCCATAACGTTGTAATGTTTCTCTGACACTAGCCGCTAAAAGCTGTAATGGACGAATACGAGCAGGATTAATGCGTAGTAAGCCATCACTATCACAACAAATTAGACGCTGACGACAAAGTTCTGCGATCAAGGTATTAATGACTTCAGGCAGCTCTTCTTTCTCATAGCGAATAAATAACTCTGCTTTAATTAGAGGGAAGATTAATTCAACCTGTTTCATTAAATCATCACGATGGATTTTTTCATGATGCAAGATGATGCTAGCAATTAACGATGGAGTAACCATTAAATGGATCGTGTTATTACGGTAATAAGTCATTAATACCGCGCTTTCACGAGGAAGCACCACAATATCACCTAAACTATCTTTTTCGACTAAGAATTTATCTGATTGCAGAGCATGTTCTAATAATGCCTCAGCATTTTTATCAGACACAATCATGTCAGTCGAATAAGGCACATTACGTAATAATTGCAGATAACAATCGACTTGTTCTAACAGCTGTTCTCTAGTGAGTGCTCGCTGACGTGATGCTAACAGTGCCGTTGAGACCAAGTTAATTGCATTAATTGAGGCTGCATTATTGATATGAACCATAATATTGTCAGCTAATGCGCTTACAGCTGGATTTAACCAACTTGGGCGTTGTGGCTCAATGGGATCAATATCATCACGCCACTGTGGAACCGCTTGATTTAAGTACTGTGCAACAGAGATAGGTTCACCAAAGTTAACATAGCCTTGGCCAAGGTTACGTAATTTACGTAAACCCCTCACCATCTGCATAAAACCTTCTTTCTCTTTTGTTGCGCCACGTAATTCTTTGGCATAGGTTGCCACTTCCATAACGTGTTCATACCCAATATAAATAGGAACAACAGAGATAGGGCGTGTTTCACCACGTAACATTGCTTGTACTGTCATTGAAAGTGTTCCTGTTTTAGGATCTAACAATCGACCTGTACGTGAGCGTCCACCTTCAACGAAATATTCAATAGAGTAGCCTCGTGTAAATAGCTCACCTAAATATTCACGGAAAATGGTGGAGTACAGCTTGTTACCTTTAAAGGTTCTTCGGATAAAGAAAGCCCCTAAACGGCGGAAAATTGGACCTGCTGGCCAGAAATTAAGGTTAATACCCGCTGCTATATGTGGAGGAACTAAGCCTTGATGATAAAGCACATAAGAAAGCAGTAGGTAGTCCATGTGGCTGCGGTGGCAAGGTACATAAACAATCTCATGTCCATCTTGTGCGAGTTTACGTACTCGTTCGGCATTATAGACGTTGATACCTTGATAGAGCTTATTCCATGTCCAACTTAATACGCGATCACTAATACGCACCGCTTCATATGAGAAATTAGCTGCAATTTCTTCCATGATATCAGTAGCATTTTTGCGCGCTTTATCCAGTGATATTTTTTTTGCTTTTGATTCATCTTCAATTGCTTTTTCAATGGCTTTCGATGAAAGCAATTTATTGAAGAGGTCTTGACGTGCTGGTAATTTTGGGCCAACAGCGGCTAAACGCTGGCGAGAAAAATGAATACGCGCAACGCGTGCGAGTTTTCGGGCTATACTGGTGTCAGTACCGTGTTCGTTCGCCATTTCACGCATTGATACAGTGGGTGAAAAACGAACAAAGCTATCACGACCTAACCAGAGGATAGCGATAAATTTTTGGATACCATTAAGCACACGTAAATGTGGTACGCCATTATGACCTTCACGGCCAGGAGAGCGACCAAACATCACGGAAACCGGTAACATCTCGATATCAAGGTGTGGATTATTACGATGAGCATCAAGATAAGCGTGGAATGTTTTCACGGAATCTTTACGAGGATCGGGCGAGTAGTAACGGAATACTCTTGGGCCGTCATCAATAAAGACATACGCAGGGAGCTTCGTACCGCCTATCTCAATAGGTTGCAGTGGATCAGGCAATCCTAAAGTTAAACATTGCTGTCTTAATGTCAGTAAGTCTGCCTTTGAATGATAAGGCAGCACATAAAGGAAAGATCGCGACGTATCCAACCCTAACTCAGTGATAGGATCAGTCGGAACTCGTTTACTTTTTACCAGTAATTTTAGTGGTAAATTCAATGTGTTATAATATAGTTTACGCCAAGCTGACATAAATAGTTGTAGCCTCTTATTAGCAATACTTCGAAAGCATAACAGAAAGTCTTTCGTAGATCTGTGGTGCTGTGACAATATTAATAGAGAAAAGTGGCAAAATAATCGTTTGTTTTCGATAGAGTTTATTATGGCTAATCAAAATAAAGGTCTTACCCGAATCATCAAAGCTGGTGGCTATTCATACAAGGGCATTCGTGCCGCTTGGATTAATGAAGCTGCTTTTAGACAAGAAGCAATTGTGACCTTGGTTGCAATTATCCTTTCATTTTTCATCGATGTCAGTGGTCTAGAGCGCATTTTACTCATTGGTTCCGTTGTATTGGTTGTGATCTTGGAACTGGTAAATAGTGCAATAGAAGCGGTTGTCGATCGAATTGGATCTGAATACCACGAATTATCAGGACGTGCAAAAGATATGGGTTCTGCTGCCGTTCTCATTGCTATTATATTGGGATTATTTACTTGGGTAACCATTCTTTGGGGACATTTCTTCGCATAAAGTTAAAAAATTCGATTTTTGTCGAAAAATAATCCAAAGATGCGTGTTTTATATTCATTTAAGGTTTCAAATCGTCATATACCTGTATATACTCACAGTCTGACTGTATAAACAAACAGGGGGCGGAATGAAAGCATTAACTGCAAGGCAGCAGCAGGTTTACGATTTGGTTCGTGATCACATTTCGCAAACGGGTATGCCACCAACACGGGCTGAAATAGCTTCCCAACTTGGGTTTCGCTCACCAAATGCGGCAGAAGAGCACTTAAAAGCTCTTGCTCGTAAAGGCGTGATAGAAATTATCTCTGGTGCATCTAGAGGTATCCGTTTGCTGATGGAAGAAGAGCCAGAAGGACTGCCATTAATTGGGCGAGTTGCTGCTGGTGAACCACTTTTAGCACAAGAGCATATTGAAAGCCATTATCAAGTTGACCCAATGCTATTTAAACCAAGTGCAGATTTTTTATTGCGCGTTAATGGTATGTCGATGAAAGACATCGGTATTATGGATGGCGACTTACTTGCTGTGCATAAAACACAAGATGTTCATAACGGGCAAGTGATTGTGGCACGTATTGAAGATGAAGTGACAGTAAAACGCTTTAAGAAAAGCGGTAATAAAATTGAACTTCATGCAGAAAATCCAGAGTTTTCACCTATTATTGTCGATTTACGCGAGCAAAGCTTTACTGTTGAAGGTTTAGCAGTAGGGGTTATTCGTAACGGTGAATGGCTGTAATTTGTACCAAAGTAAGTCAATACAACTTATTTTATAAAGATGCAGATGATGTGTAAAAACACAAAATCGTCTGCATTTTTTATTTCTGATTTGTATAAAAAAACACCACTGCACTACAAATGTAATTACAATATGATGTGTTTTAATTGCGGAGGTGCTTATGACAACGATACAAGTTAGAGTAGACGATGAGCTCAAAAAAGAAGCTTATCAAGTATTTGAAAAAATGAACCTGTCTCCTTCAGATGCCATAAGATTATTTCTACGTTATGTTTCTGAAAATGAAAAATTACCTTTCTCAGAAGTTTCTGTCATAGAGTCGTCAGCTCGCTTAAAAGGTGATCTCACGGGTTGCTATAAGATTAAATTACGAGCATCTGGTTTTCGATTGGTTTAGCAAGTTATTGATTCTTAAGTTGTGATTTTAGTTATTGCTGTTGGTAAGCGAGAAGAGAGTAAAGCTTATTCATTAGCCGAAGTGAGAATTAAAAAGTAGAACACGTATTAGCCAGCATTTAGCTGGCTTTTTGTATTTTATAAGCTCAACGAGGCTTATAGTCACCGGTTTTTTTCTGCTTAAGATTATCATCCATACTGTGATCATGATGACAGCCTTCAGGATGCGTACACTCTTGTGCTTCGTGGCACAGTGAACACAATCCATGAATTTCGATGACGCTATGTCGTAAATGAAACCCACTCTCTTTTGCTAGTAATGAAATCGCATTTTCGATTTTATGACTATTTTTTTCTGTGACAGATAAGCAACGGTCACAAATTAGCATGACTGACGTATGTTCAACATCATCAAAATGATGACAAAGTACATAACTGTTGGTGGATTCTATTTTATGGATAAATCCTTGCTCAAGTAAAAATTCTAACCCGCGATAGACTGTTGGTGGTTTGGCTTGTGGCTCAACTTGGCGTAATAAATCCAATAAATCATATGCGCTGATAGCAGAAGGTTGCTGCATTATCAGACGTAATACTGCCAGACGTTGTGAAGTCAGGCGAACACCTCGTTTCTGGCAGATCTTTTCTGCCTGAGCGAGCAATTTCTCTTCATTCATGGGGATAAGATGCTCTCAGACGTTGTTAATAACACAGATCCTATCATATTTTTCAAGAGTAAACCTTTGTGTAAAGTGGGGTTTTATGAAAATAACTGTGGTATTACGCTCTTTTTTAAAGAGAGCTGTTGTTAGATAAAAGAACATGTTTTCTTTCAATAATATAAAGAAAGTGTCTTTGAAGAGAGATAAACACATAACAATTTACTGCGTAAAGCGAATTTATTCTATGTAAACAAGTTGGCTTACATGGGGATATAGCTTTTTGATCATTAGCAACAAAAAAACCCAGCCTAAGCTGGGTTAATTTTTTAGATGGTTTTAAATAATTTGTTCTGAACCTTAGAATGGTTAGGTTTACCTGATATAGCATGAACAATATCATGAAAACAATAAATGCTTATATAGTAGAGAAAATTATCACAATCTTTTCGACCAAAACTACAAATTGTAATGTTATATGTAAAATTTTTTATAATATACTCTGTGAAACATTACATTGTTGTCAGCGACTACTAAGTTAACCATCTTAGCTGTCAACCGGCTAGGCCATAATTTCCGTCGTAAGGTATCTGAGTTTTCAGTACGCCATAGCATAGATGAATTAATTTTCTCATCGCGGCACCAAGTGCTGACATTTTCGATTTACCTCGTGCTAGTAGCCGGTCATACAATGCTTTTACATGAGGATTAAATTGCTTAGCTGTTATTGATGCAAAAAAGAGTTTTGCTCTGACATCTGAAGGACCTGCTTTCGATAAATGGGTGTGAACATTCATTGATGAGCCTGAACGCTTTTCAATCGGAAACCACACCCAAATAGGCAGCAACCTGCTCAGCATTCTGGAAATTATGGCTGCGTAGGATTATCAACATAATGCTGCCCATTGAGGGCCAATTGACTTTATTGATGTCAGCAGTGCCATGTCTTTTTTTAATCCAGGATTATTATCAATGTGTCTGGCTATCTCCACTTCTATTCCTTTTTTCTCTTTCTCCTGGGTCTTCAGTACATTCATGCATGGAATGCATTACAACTTTTGGTGTTTTTGTAGCCTCTGCTTTTTCTAAACGATTTCTCTCTGATAGAACATCAGATAGCAGCGCCTTCCGGCGACACAAAAGAGACTTGAGTTCACGGACTTCTGGTGGAGGTGGTTCCCACGCGGTGGGTTGTTTTAGGGTTGAAAAACAGGTAAGTGCATAAGCATCAACCGTATCATTTTTAGTCAGTACCCCCATTCCTCTTGCAAACTCACGGATACGGTAAGGGTTGACGATAGAGAGATAAATGCCAGCATCAACAAGCTGATCGCAAAGGAGGTCATGATAAGTTCCTGTCGCTTCCAATACGATACGTACTTTTTTAGGCTGACATTTTTGCTTACCCAGCCAACTGATTAATTGTGGCACAGCGTGGGTATCATTGCTGAGGACTTTAGTTTTACGTTTACCTGAAATTCCATCTAATAACAGACAGATATCTAATTTCTTTTTACTAACATCAATTCCAATATGAAACATGAGTGTTCTCCTTTCACAAAGACCATCACGCTTATTACTCTTGTACATGCAGAGCCATTGCTCTCGGTAACCGTCCAATTTAAATGCTGGCGTGAAAGGTGAAATAGGGGGCTTTTACTTAGGACCAAGGTTTATCCATAAAGAGGAAAGACAAGCTCACTCTGTTTCGTATGGTAGTAGCTAACTACCATACAAATTAAAGATGCAAGAGGATAGGTTAGTCTGATGGACTGTGAAGTGCCTGTTAACTCCGAGACTAGTCATTCGAAGATTGCGTTGAAACCTCTTGGAAACCGCACGTTGAATACTTTTTCACTTATTGAAATCATCTAAATAACGCCCCCCGCGAAATAAAGAAAACCGCGCTAGCGACTAATTTTTCATTTCTTATGCGTCCAACTCTGAGTTATAGTCTGTTACAATTGTCCACTTCCCCTAAAATGGAACAACTATAATTAGATTTTCTGCCCTGAAAACAGCAGAGGTCATGATGAAAAAAGCACGTTTACCGAATCGCAGATTGTCAGTATTTTAAAGCTGATTGATTCCGGCATGAAGATCGAAGAAATTTGTCGTCAGAATGGGATCAGTAACGCCACGTATTACAACTGGAAATCAAAATGTGATGATGTGTAACCTACTGATATTAAACAGCTTAATGGGTTTGAGGATGAGGTGCCAGACTTAAAAATTTGCACTAAAACAATACTCCACTGATCATCCTAACAGTTATATATTTCATAGAATCACTAAATTCCCAGCCAGACTAAATGCAAATATATTCCTTATGATTTGTCTCCAAATTAGCATATTCTATTACAAAAGGAATCATAATGAAAAGGAACAAAAGATTTACCTCTGTGAGAAGCAAGATAGAAAGCCAAAAACGAAAATTTGAAAAAATAATTAAGCAAAATAAAACAGATGAAGAAAAAACATCAATTATATTTAATGAATTATCACTACTAAGACAGACTTCTACTACAGCAGCTATACATGCCTACAAAAATTTCTTAAGCATTGAAGGTGCCGATAAGTTAATGCGGGCAAGATATATATCCAATGACGAAAATATATTTAAAATCAGTCGGGTACGCGTAATTGAAAAAGAAACAAGCACGGATGTCATAAATTGGGTGACAACCACATTATCATATTTCTCGAATGAAATTAATGAATTTCTAGTAATGAGAAATGAATTCATTAAATCACTTATGAATTCATCATTTGGTGAAGCAGCAAAACTATTAGACGAAATAGAGCATAAGTTTGGGAAAACTTTTTGGAGTTTAACAAACAAAATGATACTAGTCTATTTCAAAAAAGATTTGGCAGAATTCAACCGTATATCTAAAGAAATGCAATTACTCGAACATTCATATTCTAAATCTCGCATAGGATATGAGGTAGTAAGATGCAACAGGAATATCTCGGCTGAAAGATACGTTTTTTCTATTGGAAAAATGATTGAGGAAGTGAGGTTGGATGGCATTTTTCATGCGATCGATACAATTTGTTACAGACATTTATTCGACCCTTCAGCCAACTATGAATCAATAATTAACATATATAAAAATGACTATGACATAAGAATAATAGACCAATATATTTCCTATTTGAGATTTGTTTTATATTTGAAAAATTGTAGTTTACTATCCGATGAATCAGAATCCACCTTAGAGCAATTAAATTTACTCATCGATGATAAAGAGCTAAAAAACTTAGTAAGTAATATGCGTGATTTTAATGGTAACAGAATAAATGAGGGTCAGGTTTTATACCAAAAAATCATAATGCTTTACCTTGAGGAGTCATATGAAGAAGTAGTAGATTTATGTGAACGTACACTGGTTGACGAACCTAACTTATCTGTTATCTATATCCCTTACGCGAAATCATTAATACAACTTGAGAAATACTGTTCCTTTAATAATGTCTTGGGTGAGATCATCAATTTAATAATTAATATTACATTAGATAATGACACTGAGAACTCCCTTGCGCAGTTAATGAAAATAAGTCAAGTACTGAATGATTATAATTGGTCATTCATCCTAAACTGTGTTCTAGCAAGTTATAACGCTGAAGGTGATAGTAACACTCATAAAAAATACAGTTTTGTAGACTTATGTTCACTTAACAGTAACATAATGGATCTTGATGAACTCAGCAAAGATATCATTAATAACGAATCAATACCGGATTGGCGAAAAAATAAATATACAGCTGATCACTTATATCACTTAACAGAATATGAGCAAGCACTAAAATACTATAAAATGCTAAATTCGCGTGATGAATCATATGCACGCTCTAAAATAATACAGTGCTATTACAAACTAGGCAATACTGATAAGGCTAATGAAATTATGGCCACGGAATTATTAAAGGAGACGAATCCTAAAACTTTACCAATAAAAATTATAGTTAACGACATTATAAAAAATCTTACATTCACCACTGACAATAATAAACTACTGAATTCAGCTATAATTTTACACTATTACAACCAATATATTTCTAACGATTACACCCAACCTCTATCAGATATTTGCGAGAATTACTTTAATAACCTTGGTATTTTTGAACATCATGAAATTAAATTTGAAAATCCCAATATAAACTCTTTTTTATTAGAGAGAATATTAAATTTAGAAGTTCTTGATGGCATGAGTACATTTTTCAACACTGATAGTGATGTACTCTTTTTTAGAGTATCCATTAATAGAATTTTGCTGTCTAATCTAAACTCTTATAATATTGAAAAATGCAGCTTTATTTTTGAGGAAGCTCGATCTCTTCTGAATAAAATTGTTATTAATTTATGTTCCCATGAGGCTGGCGCTGGCAGAATATACATAGATAAAACTAGTATAAGAAATAAAATCAATGACGAAGTGAAAAATGATTTAGATATATTGAAAAAATATGAAGAGCGTGATTTGTCATATCAAATACAGGATATAGATGAAGAACATGATGCATTATTTTATAGTTCTGATAACGAATTTTTCAATGGTGTAATGGCATTATTATATAAAATCACAAACGATTATACTTTGGATAAGCTATATGGTCTCGATCAATCATTGAACATGGGAATAAGGCATGGAGGATTTGTTAATTTACTTTGGGCGCCTCTTAAACGTAACAATATTTCAGCTAAAAAACATGATGAAAATAAATTCTCACCCAACCCAGTTTGGCGTACAGATTTTGGATATTTTAAGGATTCAATCCTTGATGGCATAGACAATGCTTTGGTCGATTTTAATAAAAAGGCAAATGCAATAATTAACCAAGCAAAAAATAAAGTTCATATAAATACTGGTGAGTTTGGTTACAACTCTAAACTATTCGAGTTTTCGCTTGAACCTGACTACCAAGCGTCTGTAGCAAGTAGAATCGACTCTCTATCTGCAGAAACGTTAATTGATGATGTATTCCTTTATCTTGACAAGCAGACGAATGAGAAAATGGCTATTGCAAGAGGAGAGTTCGTGGATTCAATTGAAAAGGAAATGTTTGAAGAAATAAAAAATCTCAAGGATAAACTTGAAAGTGATGGGTTGGATGTTATAGCAATTCAGCGTGCGGTATCAAAATCAAAGGATGAGTTGAAAGAATCATTTATCCAATTAAGAACGTGGTTTGACTGGGCTAAACAAACTAAAACAAATTTTGATTTAAACGTTGCACTTAAAAAAGCAGAGTCTGCTGCTAGTCAATACTATCCCTGGTTAAAGTTCAATTTAAGTGGATATAACAACTCTACATCTAATTTTCTCGGTCAATATTTTACCGATACAGTTATGATTTTAACCTTAATTATAGATAATGCACTAAAACATTCAAATCCTCGTGATAATTACCTTATCACTTACAATATTAATGAGCATAATAATTCATTGCAACTGAGTTTTACAAACACCTTAGATTTTGATTTACAGGAAGAACAATGCAAGAAAATCGTACAAATAAATGAAGATCTTGCCGAAAATCGGATTGATAATTCTACTAAAGATAATGGCAGTGGTATCTATAAAGTAAAAAAAATCATCACGCATCATCTAAAAGTTGAAAATAGAGTTAGCGTTGTATATTCAAATAAGAAATTTGAAGTTTTAATTATTATCGAAGACATTGAACCAATTAAGGAAAAATAATTGAAAATTCTTATTGCTGATGATAGCATTTATAAACAAGACATCCTTAGCGCATATATAAAAAATAAATTTCCTGATGCGGATATAAGCCAGAGTTATTCATTTAATTCAACTAGAAAGCAAATATTTGAGAATGTTTTCTCATTAATCCTGTTAGATATGACCATGCCTACTTTTGATTCAAATGACAAGTCCGCTACAGTTAGTGAAAGCAGAAACAGACCTTTAGCTGGGAAGGAAATAATTTCGTCCATGGCCTATAGGAAGCTTTGCTCACCCGTCATACTAGTTACTCAGTTTGAAGTTTTTGGGAGGCACAATCAACTAACTTCAATCGATGATATATTTGATGAAATAAATGGACTTTATCCAGATATTATAAAGGGCTCGGTTTTATTTGATTTCCAATCAGACTCTTGGAAGTCAAAATTAGATAACTTTATTTTAAAAATGGAACTAAAATGAACATTCTCATTGTTGAAGATGATGACAATAAAGCACAGGATATCATAACCTTTTTAATCAATGAAGGTGTCATGCCATTAAGTATTAAAACTGTTGATAATGTTAATGATGCACTTACTCTTTTAAGAGAAACAAAATATGACATTCTTTTACTTGATTTGAGTTTGCCGTTACGAAAATCAGGCCATCCAATCCCGGATGGTGGCTCCAAGATTTTATATAACTTGACGAGTCCATACTTTTTAACACCCAGCCATGTTATTGGGTTAACACAATTTTCAGATTTGTCAGAAAATGAAAGACCTAAGTTTCAAAAATTTGATTTTAATATTTATGATTATAATGTCGATACCTGGAAGGATATCCTTTCGCAAAAACTAAAATGGATACTTAAAGATACTACAAGTGTAGCAGAGAGAGCTGGTCATGATAAAATCATCATATTAACTCATGGGATTATGACTAGTGGGAAATGGCAATCACAAGTAACCGAAATTTTTAAAGATACGGCCAAAGAGATTATTCCTTTTAGATATCCTCACTTTTCAGCTTTTAAAATACTTCTGCCGCGGACTCGTAAAAAAATATTGAATGCCTATGTGGATTTTGTAATAAAAATATGCCAAGAACACCCGACAGCTGAACTTAATTTCATTTCACATAGTTTTGGAACATACATGACGATAACAGCTTTGAATAATGCTAATTTTTTGTTCCCTCCAGCAATTAATAATATAATTCTATGTGGCAGTGTTTTAAAACAAGATTACGACATTTCTGCTTTTATAGATAAAACGCAAACTCTGAAACTGATTAATGATTGTGCCTATGACGATAAAGCCCTTATATTTAGCAATATGTTTTGTTTTGGACTCGGTCATGCAGGTAGAATAGGATTTAATGGCTATCACGAGAAGTTAGTAAATCGTTTTTTTAAGGGGGGGCATAGTACTTTCTTTTCTGAAAAGAATAATATATTGCGCAGCTGGTTTAATGCGATAGAGAACTCAGACGTTGATCTATTTGACATGAGGGGCACTAATATCTTCGCTGAGAGCATTGACTCTGTGATGAATTTAATTGCTCCACTAGTCAAGGCCACATATATTCCTGTAATAGCTCTAATCTTCATTCTTTATTTGCAATGACAAAATTAATGTTAGACGTATAATGTAAGCATAACCAATTTTGTTTGATAGTGATTAATATAATTGAAAATTCTAGAGGCATTAATAAATAATAATTTTGATATCACTCTCCAAAGGTTGATAAGGGCGTGGCATGACGTTGCGCTAGAAAATTGGGGTAAATCTAAATACTTAGAAGTCGAGCCTGGCGTCGCTATCATATATTTCGTTTAAAATCCCAGCGAAATAGATATAGGAAGTACGATAGCTAAGACACCTAAATTTGTAGGAAAAATTTACCGTACACCTTGTTCTTGTTTTATGTGTGGGAATCAAAGAAAATACCATGGTATAAACATTCAAGAGCACAGAGCATCATTGCTTTTTACTGATTGACTTTTATAGTTCAAGCTAACAGATTCTTAAAAGACTCCAACTTCAGGAGCCTATATTTAAATACAATGTTCATTCTAACTTTATTATTTAAGCCAACTATCCCTTGTAATATATAGCCCTAGTCAAGAACAAACTATTCCCCCATTAAAAGCCCAATATTACCATTTTGTTCCTTAACTTTTTATTAGCTTAATTATCTCATCCTTTACACAAGCTAAAAAACTCACCTATGCAAAACACAAAACTCGTCACCGGACTTAACAGTTATCTTTTTTCTCCATCAGAACGCTCACGGTCAATCTTTGTCAGTTGCGCATTAAGTTGATGTTCTGTCATTCCATGTTTGTATGCATTGTATTGCCAGATAACAAACTGCTGTTTGTACCTCCGGTTCATCAGACCAAAGGGTAGAGGATTTATTTAATGGCTTCTTTGCTTGCTTACGCTGAGCAAAATCTCGCAGGTCGTCCAGCTCATGTGGTTTTAATAAATTTTTGGTCAAAAAACGCTACTCAAGGTCAATTCCACGAATATCTAAAAAGCGTAGCAAAACAACCAGATTGCTAGTCGTCGCTGACATCGTTGAAAAAGCATCCCATCTATTGCGGAGTTGTGTCGTTAAATAAAGAGTAGGGTAATACACGGGAAGGCCAGAAGAACGATTCATCACCATGCAGTAGCGCTCGCCACTGTCCATGATAAATGTTGTAAGCCCGTAGTGATTCTTCATGCACCTACACCTCATAAACTTTACACAACTGCAAGGTACATAATTTTCTAAAAAGGGGTCAATAACAAATTGACAGTTTTGAGATATCAAATGCAAAAAAGCCCCTGAATTAACAGAGGCTTGATAGAAAATTCATGACTAAATGTTCTTAGGTAAATCCTAGAATGGAATGTCGTCATCAAAATCCATTGGTGGTTCATTGTTTGGTGCAGGTGCTGCTGCGGGTTGTTGTGCTGGGCGAGATTGTGCACCACCGCTAAATTGTTGTGATGCTTGTGGCTGTTGTGGTTGGCCCCAACCGCCTTGGCCACCTTGTGAAGGTGCGCCATCTTGACCACCACGGCCACCTAACATCTGCATTGAGCCACCGATGTTAACGACAACTTCAGTGCTATATCTGTCTTGACCACTTTGGTCTTGCCATTTACGTGTTTGTAATTGACCTTCGATATACACTTGTGAACCTTTACGCAGATATTCGCCTGCAATTTCAGCTAATTTGCCGAAAATTACCACACGGTGCCACTCGGTTTTTTCTTTCATTTCACCGGTTTGTTTATCGCGCCAGCTTTCTGATGTTGCCAGTGTTAGGTTGGCAACTGCACCGCCACTTGGCATATAACGGATTTCTGGATCCTGCCCTAAATTACCGATAAGAATAACTTTGTTTACGCCTCTGCTCGCCATGTGAGGTACTCCTGCGAAAGTAAATTTTTTGAAATCATAAGCGAATAAGTTTATCACGTACGCTAAAATTTGAATATGACGTGTGATGAATTTCTCAATTGTGAACATTGTCGATATTTTTTTGTCTCAAAATGACAGGTTTACATCATCATTCAATTTCACTATATATACTGTATATCCATTCAGTTAACTTTGTGTCATAATTATCCGATTATTTCTTTTTCGGCGACTCTCTCAATCCGGGATATATTCATGGATAAAATCGAAGTACGGGGCGCTCGCACCCATAATCTAAAAAATATCAATTTGGTCATTCCTCGCGATAAACTTATTGTTATTACGGGACTTTCAGGCTCAGGTAAATCCTCTTTAGCCTTTGATACGCTTTATGCAGAAGGACAACGACGTTATGTTGAATCACTTTCTGCTTATGCTCGTCAGTTTCTTTCGTTAATGGAAAAACCTGATGTTGATCACATTGAAGGTTTATCTCCCGCTATTTCGATTGAACAAAAATCTACATCACATAACCCACGTTCAACGGTGGGAACAATTACCGAAATACACGATTACCTACGTCTCTTATTTGCGCGCGTTGGTGAACCTCGTTGCCCTGATCATGATATTCCATTAGCCGCACAAACGGTCAGTCAAATGGTTGATAATGTGCTTGAACAGCCTGAAGGTAAGCGTTTAATGCTGTTAGCACCAGTGGTGAAAGAGCGTAAAGGTGAGCACATTAAGCTACTGAATAATCTTGCAGCTCAAGGTTATATTCGTGCGCGTATTGACGGTGAAGTGTGCGATCTTTCTGATCCACCAACATTAGAATTACAGAAAAAACATACCATTGAAGTGGTAATTGACCGTTTTAAAGTACGTGACGATCTCGCTCAACGTCTAGCGGAATCTTTTGAAACCGCGTTAGAACTTTCAGGTGGTACTGCCGTTATCTCTGATATGGATGATAACAATGCAGAAGACATTATTTTTTCTGCGAATTTCGCGTGTCCTGTTTGTGGCTACAGCATGAGCGAGTTAGAACCTCGTTTATTCTCTTTTAACAACCCTGCAGGAGCTTGTCCAACCTGTGATGGTTTAGGTGTGCAGCAATTTTTTGATCCCGATTTAGTGATCCAAAACCGAGAGATCTCTCTTGCTGGTGGTGCGATTAAAGGGTGGGATCGTCGTAATTTCTACTATTTCCAGATGCTGCGTTCACTGAGTGAACATTATCATTTTGATGTTGAAGCACCGTTTGATTCCTTGCCAGATAATATCCAAAAAATAGTTTTGACTGGCTCAGGTAAAGAAAATATCGAATTTAAATACACTAACGACCGAGGTGATGTTGTTGTTCGTCATCATCCTTTTGAAGGTGTACTAAATAATATGGAACGCCGTTACCGCGAGACAGAATCAAGCGCGGTGCGTGAAGAACTTTCTAAGTACATTAGTAACCGTCCTTGTGCATCATGTGGTGGTACGCGCTTACGTCGTGAAGCTCGCCATGTATATGTTGAAAATACAACATTGCCTGAAATTGCAGATTACAGCATTGGTCATGCCATGACCTTTTTCCAAAATTTAAAGCTCAGTGGGCAGAGAGCGAAGATTGCAGAAAAAGTGTTAAAAGAAATTGGCGATCGACTGAAGTTTTTGGTTAATGTTGGCTTAAATTACCTCACACTTTCTCGTTCAGCTGAAACATTATCTGGTGGTGAAGCACAGCGTATTCGCTTGGCGAGCCAAATTGGTGCTGGGTTAGTGGGCGTTATGTATGTATTAGATGAGCCTTCTATTGGATTACATCAACGAGATAACGATCGCCTACTTGAAACATTGATCCACCTACGTAATTTAGGTAATACCGTGATCGTTGTTGAGCATGATGAAGATGCTATCCGTGCAGCAGATCATGTTATCGATATTGGCCCTGGTGCAGGTGTTCATGGTGGTGAGATTGTTGCTCAGGGGACACTTGAAGATATCATTAATAATCCGAACTCGTTAACAGGTAAGTTTTTAAGTGGAGAGCGCCGTATCGCTATTCCAGAGCAGCGTGTTCCGGTTGATCGAGAAAAAATGCTGACCATTCTTGGTGCAAAAGGCAATAACTTAAAAAATGTAAATCTGAAATTACCAGTAGGTTTATTTACCTGTATTACGGGGGTATCAGGTTCAGGCAAATCAACGCTTATCAATGATACGTTATTCCCTATTGCGCAACGCCAATTAAATGGTGCCACAACTATTGTGCCTGCACCTTATTTAGATGTTGAAGGTCTAGAGTATTTCGATAAAGTTATTGATATTAACCAAAGTCCAATTGGCCGAACTCCTCGTTCAAATCCCGCAACCTATACTGGTGTTTTTACACCTATTCGAGAGTTATTTGCGGGTGTTCCTGAATCTCGTACTCGTGGTTATACGCCAGGTCGTTTCAGTTTCAACGTAAAAGGTGGGCGCTGCG
The DNA here is from genome assembly GCF_003144375.1 of Proteus genomosp. 4 str. ATCC 51469. Lineage (NCBI taxonomy): Bacteria > Pseudomonadati > Pseudomonadota > Gammaproteobacteria > Enterobacterales > Morganellaceae > Proteus > Proteus genomosp. 4. The sequence continues at coordinate 174,162 of NZ_PENV01000005.1, read as the reverse complement.
AAGCTTGCCAAGGTGATGGTGTATTAAAAGTTGAAATGCACTTTTTACCGGATGTTTATGTTCCTTGTGATCAATGTAAAGGTCAGCGCTATAACCGTGAAACTCTTGAAATTAAATACAAAGGGAAAAATATTCACGAAGCCTTGGATATGACTATCGAAGAGGCAAGAGAGTTTTTTGATGCTGTTCCTGCGCTGGCTCGTAAGTTACAAACATTGATTGATGTTGGGTTGTCTTATATTCGTTTGGGGCAATCAGCGACCACATTATCAGGTGGTGAGGCACAACGGGTTAAGTTAGCGAAAGAGTTGTCAAAACGTGGCACTGGGCAGACACTCTATATTTTAGATGAACCCACAACAGGACTTCACTTTGCTGATATTGAGTTACTGCTTGAAGTTCTTCATCAGTTACGTGATCAAGGTAATACGATTGTGGTGATTGAACACAATCTTGATGTGATCAAGACTGCAGACTGGATTGTCGATCTTGGTCCTGAAGGCGGAAGTGGTGGTGGTCAAATTTTAGTGTCAGGCACACCAGAGCAAGTTGCGGAATTTGAAGGTTCACATACCGCAAGATTCTTAAAGCCAATCCTAGAGCGTGGTTATTAGTACTAGGCTGTTTATTCCCTTATAATCTAAGCGCTACAGATAATAAACTCTTTATTGTTTGTAGCGCTTTTCTTCAAGAAAAGTAAATCTATCATAAATGATAGAATTTAATTCTATTGAAAAAAGTATTCTCTTTTCACCATTCACTTCCTTATATATTTTTATATTATTAATTCTCATTTTTATAAAAAAATAGATTAAATAGTTATTCATGCTGTTTTGTAACGCAATTTTAACCAAATACGATACAACAAAGCTAAATAGAAAAGATTATCATAGTATATCGTGATAGACAGCACAGTTTATTTGGTGATTTGTTTCAATTGTTATACTTGACTATTATTGTATAACAATAGATATTTTTCTTTATTAATCATGTTGTTGTGTGTTTTTTGAGGTTACAATAGAGGGAAGGTTATTATTTACTATGCTCTTTGAACAGATAATCCTACTTTTCTCCTTTAGAGAGAATTATTTTCCAAATCATTTCAGGCTATCACGATTTATAACAACTTTTTTCTCCGTAATATTCCCTATCATTTACCCATAATAAATAACGCCTGCAAAGAATAAGGTTATTTTGATATCGCAACGTTAGATAGAGCTTTTTTACCCCCAAAATTCGTTTTGCTATTAACAATTACAATATAAAAAGTGAGTACTAATATGGAAACGGCTTCCTCAAAAACAGAGACCACAAGCTATCCCGCAACTAGTGCTGGCGCTCGCCGCGCAGGTATGACTGAACAAGAATGGCGTGCGGCTATTAAATTCGACGGCAATGATGTGGGCTGGGTTATCATGAGTATCGGTATGGCTATCGGTGCAGGTATTGTATTTTTACCTGTGCAGGTAGGCCTGATGGGATTATGGGTTTTCCTATTATCTTCGATCATTGGTTATCCAGCTATGTACCTTTTCCAACGCTTATTTATTAATACGTTGGCTGAATCTCCAGAGTGTAAAGACTATCCAAGCGTTATTACCGGCTATCTCGGTAAAAACTGGGGTATTTTATTAGGTGCACTCTACTTTGTGATGTTAGTTATTTGGATGTTTGTTTATTCAACAGCAATCACTAATGACAGTGCTTCTTACTTACAAACATTTGGTGTTACTGAAGGTTTGCTATCAGAAAATCCATTTTATGGTTTGATCCTGATTTGTGCCTTAGTCGCTATCTCTTCTCGTGGTGAACAATTACTGTTTAAAGTATCAAGCTTTATGGTACTGACTAAACTGTTTGTTGTTGCAGCGTTAGGGATCTCCATGATTGGTATGTGGCATCTTTATAATGTGGGCGCATTACCACCAGCGGGACGTTTAATTAAAGAAGCTATTATCACTTTACCTTTTACACTGACTTCAATTCTGTTTATCCAAACATTAAGCCCAATGGTTATCTCTTACCGTGGTCGTAATAAAAACCGTGAAGTTGCTCGTCATAAAGCGTTACGTGCAATGAACATCGCTTTCGGTGTGTTGTTCTGTACTGTTTTCTTCTATGCAATCTCATTCACATTAGCAATGGGTCATGATGAAGCGGTTAAAGCGTATGAGCAAAATATCTCTGCATTAGCGATTGCGGCGAAATTCTTCCCTGGTGGTTGGGTAACGGTTGTCAGCGTAATGCTGAACATCTTCGCCGTAATGACTGCATTCTTTGGTGTCTACTTAGGTTTCCGTGAAGCGACACAAGGGATTGTGATGAACATCCTGCAACGTTATATCCCAGCAGAGAAAATCAACCAAAAATGGGTACAAAACGGCATCATGATTTTCGCTGTGTTACTGGCATGGGGAGCCATTATCCTTAATGCGCCAGTATTGAGCTTTACGTCAATTTGTAGCCCAATCTTCGGTATGGTGGGTTGTCTTATCCCTGCATACTTAGTGTACAAAGTACCTATGTTACACAAATACAAAGGTGCGTCACTATACCTGATTATCTTTACCGGTTTACTGCTCGTTATCTCTCCGTTCTTGGCATTCTCATAGTCGCCAACTTCGGTTCTAGTTAGATGTTGTTGTAAAAAACTAAATTAATCCAAGGTGTTAGATTATGAGCAAGAACAAGAATTCTCATTTATGGTCACAGTTCGTTCGCCAGTTACGTGAAGGTGTTAAACCTGCAGTGGGTTGTACAGAGCCAATTTCATTAGCACTGGCAGCGGCAAAAGCAACCGCACTTTTAGGCGAGCCAGTTGTTCGTGTTGAGGCTTGGGTTTCACCAAACTTAATGAAAAATGGAATGGGCGTAACCGTACCTGGAACGGGAATGGCTGGGCTTCCTATTGCAGCCGCTCTGGGTGCTACGGGTGGCGATCCTGATGCAGGACTGGAAGTCTTGCTAAAGGCTTCCACGGAAGCAGTTGCTCAAGCTAAAACACTGGTTGCTGAAGGTAAAGTCACTGTTGGTGTGAAAGCACCATGTGAAGATGTTCTTTATTCTGAAGCAAAAGTGTATGGTCAATCTGGTTATGCCATTGTCAGTATTGCAAGAGAGCATACACATGTTGTTCGTTGTGAATGTAATGGTGACGTTGTTTTTGAGGAAGATAAAACAGCGTTTGCCAATAATTGTGAATGTACTGATGAAAAACCTTTTACTGATGTTTGTGCCGAAGATATCTATAACTTCGCACTTAATGTGCCTGTGAGTGAAATTGAGTTTATGCTCAATGCTGCCCATTTAAACGGTGCATTATCAGAAGAAGGGCTAAAAAACACCTATGGATTAGCAATTGGCCGTACATTAATTCTGCAACAAGAAAAAGGTTTGTTAGGTAAAGATTTACTTAATGAAATCATGATCAGAGCATCAGCTGCTTCTGATGCTCGCATGGGTGGTGCGGTATTACCTGCAATGAGTAACTCAGGCTCAGGTAATCAAGGGATCGCGGCAACATTACCTGTTATGGTTGTTGCTGAATTTATCCATGCTGATGATGAAACTTTATTGCGTGCGTTAGTTTTATCACACTTAATGGCGATTTATGTCCATAGCCATTTTCCACCGCTTTCTGCTCTTTGTGCTGCAACCACAGCTTCAATGGGGGCAGCGGCAGGAATGGCATGGTTACTGACTAAAGATTTCACCACCGTGAGTATGTCTATCAACAGTATGATTGGTGATATCAGTGGCATTATCTGTGATGGCGCATCAAATAGCTGTGCAATGAAAGTATCGAGTAGTGCTGCGAGTGCTTATAAAGCCGTATTAATGGCGATGCAAAATCAAAGTGTTGCGGGTACTGATGGTATTGTCAGTGATGATGTTGATAGCTCAATTGCAAACCTTTGTGCATTAGCCAGTCGCGCAATGCAATATACGGATATTCAAATTATTGAGATTATGGAAGAAAAAGCACGCCGTAATGCTGGGGAAAAGAAACTGGCTGTCAATATATAAAAGGTCAAAACCTAAAATGACAGTGAAAGTTATGATGCAGTAAAAAGAAATACCTGCTTATGAGAATAGGCAGGTATTTTTTATCGCAAAAGAGTGTGAGTAATTTAAATACTTACAGCCGCAAAAGCTTGGGCAATGCGCTGAACATTACCTGTATTGACACCAGCCATACAAACACGACCTGTACCAACAAGATAAATACCAAACTCTTCTCTTAATCTATCAACTTGTGCTTGTGTAAAACCGGTATAACTAAACATGCCACGTTGTGTTAATAAGTGATCAAAGTTCTTTTCAGGTAATGCTACTCTCAAGGCATTCACTAAAGTGACTCTCATCTCTTTAATACGATCACGCATATGTGCCACTTCTTTTTGCCATTGTGCTGTTAGCACTTGGTCTGAGAGCACTTTATTAACAATTTGTGCGCCGTAATTTGCTGGGCTTGAATAGATGCGACGTACACCTGCTTTTAGTTGACCTAACACATGTTCGCATTCAATGGCATTATTACAAACAATGGATAAACCGCCTGCACGCTCACCGTAGATCCCAAAGATTTTTGAAAACGAATTACTGATAAGTATCGGTAATCCTGCTTTTGCCATAGTACGAATAGCATAAGCATCATCATCTAAGTTTTCAGCAAATCCTTGATAAGCAATATCTAAAAATGGAATTGCTTGGCGAGATTTTAATACTTCGGTAACTTGATCCCATTGATCTTTAGTCAGATCAGAGCCTGTTGGGTTATGGCAACAAGGATGCATCAATACAATGCTTTTTTCAGGCAGTTTTTTAAAGCAATCTAATAGTGCTTCAAATTTTACGCCTTTGGTTTCAGGATCAAAGTAAGGGTAGTCATTCACTTTGAAACCGGAACCAGCAAAAATAGAACGATGATTATCCCAAGTTGGATCACTTATCCACACTTCTGATCCTGGGAAATAGCGATGCAGAAAATCAGCCCCCACTTTTAATGCACCTGATCCACCTAATGTTTGGATTGTGGCAATTTTCTTTTCTGCAATTAGAGGATTATCTGCACCGAAAAGGAGATCTTGAATTTCGCTACGATAAGGCGCTAGCCCTTCCATTGGTAAATAAAGTGTTGCTGTGGGTGTCATGGCATTGAGTTGCTGGCGTGCAACTGACACTGTTCCTAAAATAGGGGTTTTGCCTTCTTCATCATAATAAAGACCGATGCTTAAATTAATTTTATCCTGACGCGGGTCTTTGTTATAAACATCCATCAATGAGAGAATGGGATCTCCCGGAAACGCTTCAACCTGTTGAAACACGGCTTCTTCTCCAATCACTTTTAGTGTGTCATAGGGATACAATATCGTGTGTATTATTGTTCGTCTAGGTATTCCATGATGACGCGCGAGGTTAATTTTGTAATCAACTCATAGGCGCTAATACCACTATATTTGGCAATTTCTTCTACGGGTAGCACATCTCCCCATAAAATAGCTTCATCACCAACACTATCAATCAATTCAGTCCCCAAATCGACGCTGATCATATCCATCGAAACACGACCCACAATAGGCACTTTTCGACCATTAATCCACACAGGAGTACCTGACGGTGCACTGCGAGGATAGCCATCACCATAACCAATGGCGATAACGCCAAGATAAGTGTCTTTTTCACTTACCCATGTGCCACCATAACCAACTGGTTCACCCGCTTTATGTTTACGAACGGCGATCAGACTTGTTTTCAGTGTCATTGCCGGGGTTAAACCAAAGTCTTTGCCCGTTCTTTCATCACCAGTCGGAGAGATGCCATAAGTGATAATGCCAGGGCGAACCCATTGATAATGAACTTGAGGCCAAAATAAAATACCAGCAGAAGCTGCGATAGACTTATCACCGGCTTTATCTTGAATGAAATCTTGAAATAGTGAGATTTGTTTTTGTGTTGCTTCAGGAACATCAGGTTCATCAGCGCGACTAAAATGGCTCACAATATTGACAGGTTGTTGTACATTCTTGCAGGCAGAAAGTCGTAAATAAAAAGCCTGTGCATCTTCAGGGCGTATACCTAAACGGTGCATACCCGTATCGATTTTCATCCATACTTTTACGGGTTCATCTAAATTAGCTTGTTCTAAGGCTTCCAATTGCTCTTGGCTGTGAACAACGGTTTCAATATGGTTGACGACCAAAATAGGTAAATCAGCAATATCAAAAAAACCTTCTAATAAGAGGATGGGTTTTACAACTCCCCCACTTCGTAAGGTTAATGCCTCACCAATACGTGCAACACCAAAACAATCAGCATTATCCATTAAGGTATACGCTGTTTCTAATAACCCATGACCATAAGCGTTTGCTTTCACGACAGCTATCAGGTGGCTATGTGGGGCATAGTCTCTCACATGCTGAAAATTGTGACGCAGAGCGCGGCGATCTATCACTGCGGTTGCCGCTTTCATATTATTTCAATACTTCCTCTAATTAAATCAAGGTTAGTGATTATTCATCGTCGTAAGCAGGGCCAGCATAGTTATCAAAGCGCGACCATTGACCGTTAAAGGTAAGTCGGACTGTACCAATTGGACCATTACGTTGTTTACCGATGATAATTTCTGCAACACCTTTTAAATCACTACTTTCGTGATAAACCTCGTCACGATAAATAAACATGATAAGGTCAGCATCCTGCTCGATAGAGCCCGATTCACGTAAGTCGGAGTTAACAGGGCGCTTATCAGCACGTTGTTCCAAACTACGGTTTAACTGTGATAGTGCAACCACAGGAACTTGCAGTTCTTTAGCTAATGCTTTTAATGAACGCGAAATTTCAGCAATTTCTAATGTTCTGTTTTCAGATAATGAAGGTACTCTCATTAGCTGTAGGTAGTCAATCATGATAAGGCTTAAACCGCCATGTTCACGATAAATTCGACGAGCGCGAGAGCGCACTTCTGTTGGTGTTAAACCCGATGAGTCATCAATATACATATTACGTTTTTCAAGCAAGATACCCATGGTGCTTGAAATACGCGCCCAATCCTCATCATCAAGCTGGCCTGTACGAATTCTTGTCTGATCGACACGAGATAATGATGCCAACATACGCATCATAATTTGGTTACCAGGCATCTCTAAACTAAAGATAAGTACGGGTTTTTCTTCTGTCATTGCCGCATTTTCACATAAGTTCATGGCAAATGTGGTTTTACCCATAGAAGGACGTGCCGCGACAATAATTAAATCTGATTTTTGTAATCCTGCGGTTTTTTTATCAAGATCTTGATAACCACTTGAAACCCCAGTGACACCATCGTGAGGTTTCTGATAGAGCTGTTCTATTTTTTCAACAGTTTCTTCTAAAATTGCCTCTATTGCTTTCGGGCCTTCATCTTTGTTGGCACGAGTTTCAGCAATTTGGAACACTCTTGATTCAGCAAAATCGAGAAGATCTTCACTGGTGCGTCCTTGAGGATCAAAACCGGCATCCGCGATCTCGTTGGCAACTTTTATCATATCGCGAACAACCGCACGTTCTCGGACAATATCGGCATAAGCGTTGATGTTCGCCGCACTTGGCGTATTTTTAGAAAGTTCTGCTAAATAAGCAAAACCGCCAACACTGTCTAACTCGGCATTTTGCTCTAATGCTTCTGATAGTGTAATTAGGTCAATAGGTTTACCTAATTCCAGCAAGCGTTGCATTTGCGAGAAAATAGTACGATGAGGTCGGCTATAAAAATCTTCTGCGGTAACACGCTCAGAAACATTATCCCAACGTTCATTATCTATCATCAGACCGCCTAACACGGACTGTTCTGCTTCCAGCGAATGGGGAGGTAGCTTTAATCCCTCCATTTGTCGGTCTTTGATATCAGACATCAGTTTGTCAGTGGTCTTATTTCTGGCCATAAATCCTGCATAAAATCGAAAAAGTGTCAGTCAGTGTATGAGAGCGAGTTGATCTTCCCTGTTTATTTTTACAGCAAAAAAAGATCAATTCGTTCTAGTATACGCTAACCCAATTATCTGTGCCTTGTAGAAATAGCTATCCTTTGTCATTATCTCTAAAGGTCTTTTGCGCTCGTTTATTTAACCTCTCATCCTACAAAGGAGATAGTAATGGCTAAACGTATTCAATTTGCAACTCATGGTGATGCAGATGTTCTTGAGTTAGCAACATTTACACCTGCTCCTCTTGGTGATCACGAAGTTCAGGTTGCCAATAAGGCAATTGGTATTAACTATATTGATACTTATGTGCGTAGTGGGTTATATCCTGTAAGCCAATTTCCAAGCGGATTAGGCACTGAAGCTGCGGGCATTATTATCAAAACAGGCGCTAAAGTGACTTCACTAAAAGAAGGGGACCGAGTTGTGTACGCTCAATCTCCGCTAGGGGCTTATAGCGATACGCATAATGTACCAGAAAATAAAGTGGCGCGTCTGCCTGATAATATCTCATTTGAACAAGCCGCAGCTTCTTTTCTAAAAGGATTAACGGTTTATTATCTCTTCAATGAGACCTATAAATTACAAGCGGGTGAAACCTTTTTATTCCACGCAGCAGCAGGTGGCGTTGGTTTAATTGCAAGTCAATGGGCTAAAGCCATTGGTGCAAAAATGATAGGTACAGCAGGCAGTGATGCAAAGGTTGCTAGAGCAAAAGTTGCTGGTGCATGGGAAGTGATTAACTACCAAACAGAATCAATAGTTGAACGTGTATTAGCGTTGACTAATAATCGAAAAGTACCTGTTGTTTATGATTCTGTTGGTAAAGCAACTTGGTTAGACTCGTTAGACTGTTTGCAACATCGAGGTTTAATGGTGAGTTTTGGTAACGCATCAGGTGCAGTAACGGGTGTTGATTTAGGTATTCTGAATAAAAAAGGTTCTTTATATGTGACGCGCCCATCCATTTCGGGTTATATCACAACACGCGAAGAGCTAGATGCTGCAAGTGAAGCATTATTTGCATTAATTGGTAGCGGTAAAATTGATGTCAGTGTGCCAGATAATCAGAAATTTGCGTTAGCGGATGCAAAAGAAGCACATTGTTATCTTGAAAGCCGACAATCTCAAGGTTCAAGCCTACTTATTCCTTAATTATTGTTTGTAAGATTTAAAACCTGTTTGAAATCCATTAAACAGGTTTTAAATACTTATGTATCAATTATTTTTCAGTCACAAATTTAAGGGCATTTTCTAATACAGATAAATCAGCACCTTGCTTATGAGCATTTTCACTTAAATGACGACGCCATTGTCTAGCGCCTGGAATTCCTTGGAAAATACCCAACATATGACGAGTCACATGTCCTAAATAAGTACCTTGTGAGAGTTCTTTTTCAATATAAGGATACATTGCTTTTACGGCAGCAACTGCATCAGCAATAGGCAATTGATTATCAAAAAGTTCATGATCAACATGCGCTAAGATTGACGGGTTTTGATAAGCCTCACGACCAACCATAACACCATCCATATATTTTAAGTGTTCCTTCGCTTCTTCTAATGACTTAATGCCACCATTAATTGCCATGGTAAGATGCGAGAAATCACGTTTTAATTGATAAACACGGGGATAATCTAAAGGAGGAACTTCACGGTTTTCCTTTGGGCTTAAACCTGATAGCCATGCTTTACGCGCATGAATTATAAAAGTATCGCAATTATTATCGCGACTAACAGTATCAATAAAGTCACATAAAAATTCATAGCTATCTTGGTCGTCGATCCCGATACGTGTTTTTACTGTAACAGGAATATCAACGACATCGCGCATGGCTTTCACACAGTCAGAGACGAGTTGTGCATCTCCCATTAAACAAGCACCAAAGCGCCCATTTTGTACGCGATCTGAAGGACAACCCACATTTAAATTAATTTCATCATAGCCACGCTCTTGTGCCAATTTTGCACATTGCGCTAACGCTTGAGGATCGCTTCCACCTAACTGTAAAGAGACTGGATGTTCTTCTTCACTGTATTTTAGATAGTCACCTTTACCATGAATAATGGCACCTGTTGTGACCATTTCAGTATAGAGCAACGTATTTTTACTTAATTGACGAAAGAAATAACGACAATGACGATCAGTCCAGTCGAGCATCGGCGCAACAGAGAAGCGGTTAAGTGGGTAATTGCTTTGAGTTTTCTCTGTATTTGGTATTTTATTGTCTGGTGTGTTTTGATGCATTTTTAGCCGTTTTAATCTATTTTTTTAACAAGATAGGGTTAGAGCACATCATATTTGGGAGGCTCTATTATGAATTAGAGAGGATTTCTATTTAGTTAATCTTCTTTGAATTAGCTTAATTATATAAAGAAAGAAATAATTGTCTCTATCTTATTTAGCTATTCTTGGTTACCTTGCTGAATAAAATCATCAACCCTTTTACGTAACGCTTTCATTAAGTGAGAGTTATATTTCTCACCAGACTCATGAGAACCAAAAATATCATCATGACCAAGCATGAATCGCAGGGAAGCAATGCGAGAAATTTCTTTATTCTTATGATTGATTCTTTCTTCAAAAACTAACACAACTAAAGGATCATTATCGCCATCAATTAATCTGGCATGAAAAAGCCCCAGTTATAAAGGAATAGCTCCTTGACCTAAAGATGAATCTTTAACTCGCCCATATAGCCTATCTTCATCTTTTGTATAGATTTCAACATACCCTTGTTCTATCCATAACTGTATTAGATCAGTGAGTTCATCAGTATAATTTTCTGCGGTGTAGCCAAAATTATCACTGATATCTATAAATAACTCATGAATCTCTGCCTATGATATTTTTCGTTTCAAGACACTTTTGTCTATCTCGTGCATTTGCAAAGGCTCTTTTTATATTTTCTTTTATTTCAGCTTTGATTGGGCTATCAACAGGATGACCTTTGATTTCATTACCGGTCTCAATCAGCTGTAGGATGTTTTCTTCATTTGAAGTGCTCATATGTAAGCCCTTACTTATAGGAAAGAGTAGAAAACTATCAACTTTCTACCGAGATATTATAATTGGCTGTAAAGTAGAATGACAATTCGGGATAACCGTCAATAAAACAATAATACTTCATAGAAATATCATATAATATTAATTATATAAATCAAAAATATTATTTATAAAATAATTGAGTAATATTCTATAACGTATTATAAATAACAATATTATCAGTTAATTAGTTAGATAAAAAAGAATTTTACCAAATCGAAGATGAATAGCCAAAAAACAAAATAGGAAAACATAATGCCAATAGAAAAAAGAGCATTACCTTATTTCAAATATCATCCTGAACCGATAAAAACAGGTGCTTTTATTACAGATGATACCGTTATATGTGATTGTTGTGGAAAGGAAACAGATATCTATTATGGTAGCCCTTTCTACTCAGAAGGAGATATTGATGCACTATGCCCGTGGTGTATTGCTGATGGTTCTGCAAGTGAAAAGTTTGATGGTGAATTTCAAGATATTGCAAGCATTGAAGGCGGAAAAGTTCTCTATGACGAAGAAGGGGAGTATTGTGGTTCTACTTTACCTACTATAGATAAAAACAAACTCGATGAATTAACAAAACGAACGCCTGGTTATCATGGTTGGCAACAAGAATATTGGTTAGTACATTGCGATGAACCTTGTGCCTTTATTGATTATGTAGAATGGGACGATATCAAAGATAAATTAGAACAATTTGCTTCTTTAGAACAAGATATTCAAGACGTTGGTTTTGAACTTTCTGATTTATCAGAGCGTTTATGGGATGATGGTGGATGCCAAGGTTATTTATTTAAATGTTGTTGTTGTGAAAAGTTACGTCTACATATTGATTTTAGTTAATAAATATCATTCAAATAATATTAAGTCTATTTTTATTAGAAGATAGGCTTAATATTTTGTTATAAAACACTCTATTTATATTATCTCTATTAAAAATGGAAATAGTCACTGCTCAATATTTTACGCTATAAAGCAAAAGTAAAAAGAGGAGCATTGAATATGAACATTAAAAGAAAAATCCTTATAAAATTTAAAAATCCTGATTATGATAATAAAAATCTGTCATGTCCTACTTTCCATGAAAAGCATAGTTCTTTATTATCTGATATATCCTTGGTTCCTGTTATTTCTTCTATCCATCAATTACCTCCTAAAAATAATATTAATTCTATTTCAATAAGCTTTAATGACTTAAATAAATACTATTACATTAAATTACCAGATAATAATCAATATTCATTAGAGAATGTCATCAAAATATTAAAACAGCATCCTGATATTGAATATGTGCAATCTGTACCGATACAACCCATTGAACCTCCTAATATTACACCTGATTTTACTCAGTATCAGCAATATTTAGATGATCCAGAAAGAACAGCTAATATTAATAAGATTATAGGATTGGGGATTTTAGGTGCATGGAAACAAGAAGCATATGGTCAAGGTATACAAGTTGCCGATATTGAATGGGATTTCAATCTATCTCATCATGATTTATCAACTGATAATATTACACCATTACTCCCTTTTAATGAAAAAACGAGTCAGGCAGATCACGGTACTGCGGTTGCAGGATTAATAATGGGAAAAAAAGATGGTAAAGGGATCACCGGACTAGCGTATAAACTCGATATGTTTTATGCCATCTCTGAATTAACCTGTGGGCGCATTGATGCGATTGTTGCTAGTAAACGCATATTACATGCGGGCGATATCGTTTTATATGAAATGCAAACCATTTGTGAGCACCAAGCTTATGTCCCCGCTGACTATGAAATGCATATTTGGGAAGCGACACGCGCACTAACAGATGCAGGTATTATTGTGATTATGGCTGCTGGTAATGGTGGTGTTGATCTTGATTTACCTGCTTATGAAAGTTACCGCCAACGCCATGACAACAATTCAATACGTGTTGGCGCTGGTTCACCTTATACATTAAATCGCTTACCTTTTTCAACGCATGGTTCACCCATTCATGTACAAGCATGGGGTGAAGATGTTGCAACAGCAGGTTATGGTGATCTCTTTCGAAGTGATGATAATCATACTTATACCGCCAGTTTTAGTGGAACTTCGTCTGCCAGTGCATTGGTGGCGGGGGCTGCTGCCATGATCCAATCCTGGTATAAAGGCAATACAAATAGGGTGTTAACACCCGTACAAATGCGTGATTTATTAATTAGAACAGGTACTTTCCCACTATTAAAGGACAAGATTGGTCCATTACCCAATGTAAATAATGCAATTTTATACTTAAAAAAATTAATAAAATATCATTGAAAAAACAGTTATCGACAAAACACCTTCTACTGTTTGGGAGGTGTTTTCTAATAAATATCATAATGATTAATAAAACTTTTATTAGAATTACGTGGGTTTTAGAGCCGTTATCATGCTTTAGTTGTCGAAAAAAAGCATTGAACCAGTCAATATCCTTTTCTGTTTTTATAGAAAAATAGGCCAATTAGCTGACTTATAATAGAAAAATTATTTAATCATAAACTTAGTCGATTTATAATATTTATCTAGATAAGTAGCATTCTGATTTTATTAACTTTTTATTAGAAAACAAAAAAGCCTGATTTATGAGGAAAAACTTAAATATGAATAGTTTTTCACTGTTTATGCGCCTTTTTGCTTTCAATTTCGCGCCACTGCGTTTATCATTTTCCGCTTGTACTATACATACGGCGTCGCTGGTTTTGGGCTTCTGTGGAGCATAATGCTCCGGCAGCTCACACAGTCTTTTCCAGTGGCGGTTCTATCTGCATTATTCTTCGGGATAGAGTATTACCTTAAATGACTGAGAAAACATCTCTGACACCAGTTGTCGAATTAAAATCCTTAAGTAAAGGTTTCGACGGAAAACAAATTATTTCCCGCCTCGATCTCACTATCAACCATGGCGAGTTTTTAACCATCCTTGGTCCTTCGGGCTGTGGTAAGACGACGGTTTTGCGTTTAATTGCGGGTTTAGAAGACGTTGACGATGGGCAAATAATTCTTGATGGGCAAGATATTACGGATATCCCAGCGGAACAACGTTTTGTAAATACGGTTTTCCAAAGTTACGCACTTTTCCCTCATATGACTGTTTTTGAAAACGTCGCATTTGGTCTACGCATGCAAAAAACGCCTGCTGAAGAGATCAATGTTCGCGTTGAAGAAGCCTTGCGTATGGTGCAACTTGAAGATTTCGCCCAACGTCGTCCTGCACACCTTTCTGGTGGACAACAACAACGTGTTGCGATTGCGCGTGCTGTTGTGAATAAACCAAAGGTCTTATTGCTTGATGAATCATTATCTGCACTGGATTACAAATTACGTAAACAGATGCAAAATGAATTAAAAGCCTTACAACGTAAATTAGGAATAACCTTTATTTTCGTGACTCATGACCAAGAAGAGGCGCTGACTATGTCAGACCGGATCGTGGTGATGCGTGAAGGGCGTATTGAGCAAGATGGGACACCACGAGAAATTTATGAAGAGCCAACAAACCTGTTTGTTGCGCAATTTATAGGTGAAATTAATATCTTTGATGCGCGTGTTCTTCATCGTATTGATGAGGCGCGTATTCGTGCTGATGTTGAAGGTCATGAATGTGATATTTATACCTCATTGCCTGTAACTCAAAATCAGCAACTCAAAGTATTGCTTCGACCTGAAGATCTTCGTGTTGAAGAAATTCATGATCTTGAAAACCTTCCTGGTCTGATTGGTTATGTTCGTGAACGTAACTATAAAGGCATGACGCTAGATTCTGTTGTTGAAATGGAAAATGGCAAGGTAGTGATGGTCAGTGAGTTCTTTAATGAAGATGATCCAGATGTTGATCACTCGTTAGACCAAAAAATTGCAGTGACTTGGGTTGAAAGCTGGGAGGTCGTGCTGGCAGATGAAGAAAACACGTAAACTATTTCAAAACATCGTAATTACCGGTGTTGTGGGTTGGTTGATGGTGTTCGTCTTCTTGCCGAATATCATGATCATTGCGACCAGTTTTTTAACGCGTGATGATGCTAACCTTGTCGAGATGGTCTTTACACTCGATAACTACTATCGCTTATTTGATCCTATGTATGCAGAAGTATTATTGCATTCAATCAATATGGCGGTGGTAGCAACATTAGCTTGTTTATTATTAGGTTATCCTTTTGCTTATTTCCTTGCAAAAATGCCTAAGAAAATACAGCCATTAATGTTGTTTTTATTGATTGTACCTTTTTGGACAAACTCGCTTATTCGTATTTATGGATTAAAGATATTCCTAAGTACTAAAGGTTATTTTAACGAGTTTCTGTTGTGGATTGGGATTATTGATAAACCACTCAGGATTATTTATACCCCAGAGGCCGTTGTACTGGGACTGGTTTATATTTTATTACCTTTTATGGTACTACCGTTATATTCCAGCATTGAAAAGTTAGATAAACCTTGCTTAGAAGCAGCGCGCGATTTGGGTGCTAATAAATTTCAGACCTTTATCCGTATTATTATTCCATTAACGATGCCGGGCATTATTGCGGGTTGTTTGCTCGTAATGTTACCTGCCATGGGCTTATTCTTTGTTGCTGATTTAATGGGTGGGGCGAAGAATTTATTAATTGGTAACGTAATAAAAAGCCAATTCTTAAATATTCGTGATTGGCCTTTCGGTGCGGCAACTAGTATTTGCTTAACATTGGTGATGGGATTAATGCTGTTTGTGTATTACCGAGCCGTGAAGCTACTGCATAAGAAGGTAGAAATAGAATGATAGGACGGTTATTGCGTGGTGGATTTATGTCCATTATTTACGCGTATCTTTATATCCCGATTATCATTCTGATAGTTAACTCTTTTAACTCATCGCGTTTCGGGATTAATTGGAAAGGATTTACCACAGATTGGTACGCCATTCTATTTAATAATGACAGCCTGCTTCAAGCGGCTGGGCATTCATTAACGATGGCGGTCACTTCTGCAACATTTGCGACATTGATTGGCTCATTAGCGGCGGTTGCACTCTATCGCTACCGTTTTCGTGGCAAAAAATTTGTCGGTGGTATGTTGTTTGTTGTCATGATGTCACCTGATATTGTAATGGCAATTTCATTACTTGTGCTGTTTATGATCCTTGGTGTTTCATTGGGATTTTGGTCGCTTTTATTTTCACATATTACATTTTGCTTACCTTTTGTTGTAGTAACGGTGTACTCACGATTAAGTGGATTTGATGTGAAAATGTTGGAGGCTGCCAAAGATTTAGGCGCGGGTGAATTTACTATTTTACGTAAAATCATTATGCCATTAGCCATGCCAGCAGTGGCTTCAGGTTGGTTATTAAGCTTTACGTTATCCATGGATGACGTGGTGGTTTCTTCTTTTGTGACGGGACCAAGCTATGAGATTTTACCATTGAAAATATACTCAATGGTGAAAGTTGGGGTTTCACCTGAGGTGAATGCGCTTGCAACCATCCTTTTAGGTCTATCCTTAGTATTAGTGTTAATTAGTCAGTTGATCTTAAGAGACCGAACTGGCAAAGCATAATGACATGTATTAGTGCGAGTTTCTCGCACTTTTTGGGGTCTTGATGACCAATCTGTTGGAGGTAGGCTAGCTGCCTATTTGATATTAACGCATCAACCACTGAAGGAAACATAAATGAAAAAGTGGTCCTCTGTACTTGCTGCCAGCGTAATGGCATTAAGTATCGGCACAGCATCGGCTGATGATGGTAAGACATTATATTTCTACAACTGGACGGAGTATGTGCCGCCTGGTTTGCTCGAACAGTTTACGAAAGAAACTGGGATTAAGGTGATTTATTCCACCTATGAATCCAATGAGAGCATGTATACCAAGTTAAAGACCTATAAAGAAGGTGCTTATGATTTGGTGGTTCCTTCCACTTATTTTATTTCTAAAATGAGCCATGAAGGAATGCTGCAAAAAATCGACAAATCAAAATTAACGCATTTTGATAATCTCGATCCTAGCTTATTACATAAGTCATTCGACCCAGAAAATGATTATTCCATCCCTTATATTTGGGGTGCGACCGCTATTGGTATTAATAGTGATGAAGTTGATGTGAGTAGCATTACTTCATGGGCAGATTTATGGAAACCTGAATATAAAGATAGTTTGTTATTAACTGATGATGCTCGTGAAGTTTTCCAAATGGCATTATTAAAACTAGGTTATTCAGGCAACACGACCGATCCTAAAGAGATAGAAGAAGCCTACAAAGAGCTACAAAAGCTGATGCCAAATGTGTTGGCTTTCAACTCAGATAACCCAGCTAACCCTTATATGCAAGGGGAAGTTAATTTAGGGATGATTTGGAATGGCTCTGCATTTATTGCTCGTGATGCTGGCGCACCGATTGAAATGGTGTGGCCAAAAGAGGGTGGTATTTTCTGGATGGATAGCTTAGCTATTCCTGCTAATGCTAAGAATGTCGAAGGAGCTCATAAACTTATCGATTTCTTATTACGCCCAGAAATAGCAGCCAAAGTGGCGGAAAATATTGGTTATCCGACACCAAATCTAGCCGCACAAAAATTACTGCCAAATGTGATCACTAAAGATAATTCTCTTTATCCAACAGAAGAGATTATTAACAAAGGTGAATGGCAAAATGATGTTGGTGATGCAACCGTATTATACGAAAGCTATTACCAAAAATTAAAAGCTGGACGCTAATCGCGTTTGAGTATAGTTCTGAGCCACCTTTAAGGTGGCTTTTTTTATGGTGAAAAAAACGCATTTTTATTTAAGGATATAAGTTGAATTTATTTGTTGAAAGCGTAAAGGTAATTAACACTTTTTATTAGTGGGTTAATAAACTTAATTGAAGGCACAAAATGATATCTAGCGCATCAAAAGGGACGTTATATGGCATCGTTGCTATTTTTCTTTGGAGCACTATTGTTGGTTTAATTCGTAATATCAGTGAATATTTTGGCCCTGTTGGAGGTGCCGCACTGATTTATACCACAGGAACCGTGTTTCTTATTTTGATCTTAGGTGTACCTAAACTATCACTTTTTCCTAAACGTTATCTTTTTTGGGGAGCGCTATTATTTGTTACTTATGAAGTGTGTTTATCCTTGGCATTAGGATTTGCAACAGATAGAACACAAGCCATAGAGCTAGGAATGGTGAATTATTTATGGCCTAGTTTTACCTTAGCGCTTGCTGTCATAGTCAATAAACAGCGATTCTCTATTTTACTGATCGTAGGATTATTATGTTCATTTAGTGGATTAGTCTGGGTTGTTAGTGGGGATAATCCTCTAACTATCGAAGGCTTATGGAAAAATATCCAAAGCAATCCATTAAGCTATATATTGGCGTTTTCCGGTGCCATTTTATGGGCGTTTTATAGCAATTTAACTCGTCTTATTTCTGGTGGGAATAATGGTATTGTGCCTTTTTTCTTATTAACGTCACTTGCGTTATGGGGGCAATACCTATTTTCAACGCCAGTTGAATGGATTATTAATACAAAAAGCATCACGCTTTTATTAATCACAGGTGCAGCAATTGGGCTTGCTAATGCAGCATGGACAATCGGTATGATCAGAGGCAATGTGACTTTATTAGCTACACTTTCCTATTTTACCCCTGTTATTTCTACTGCATTTTCCTCAATATTATTGTCTACCGCACTTTCCTTCTCATTTTGGCAGGGTGTAATGATGGTAACTGGTGGCTCTTTAATTTGCTGGTTAGCGACTCGTCAAAAAAAGATAAAAGTACTCAAAACGATAAAATAGAGAGAAAAACAAGATCCTTAACTCAAATATCACAGTGAAAAGCGGCGTTTTGCATTATTGGCGGTATGGTACTTTGGGCGTATTAATCTAAGTTGAAATTTTTTCACTATACGACAGAGACGATATGCGCTTATTTATATGACTTATATACTAAGAATGCTTACTTTGATTTAAGTTATTTAAAATATAAGTAATACGATAAGAACAAATGCAACAAAAAGGGATTGCTATGAAACTTGAGACACTTTCTGTTCACGCCGGTTATTCACCTGATCCAACTACAAAAGCGGTAGCTGTACCTATTTACCAAACCACATCTTACGCATTTGATGATACACAGCATGGTGCGGATCTCTTCGACTTAAAAGTACCTGGTAATATTTATACCCGCATAATGAATCCAACCAACGACGTATTAGAAAAACGAGTTGCAGCATTAGAAGGCGGGATCGCAGCAGTGGCAGTAGCATCGGGTATGGCTGCTATTACTTACGCTATTCAAACCATTGCCCAAGTGGGTGACAATATTGTTTCTGTCGCTAAACTTTATGGTGGTACTTATAATTTAATGGCGCACACTTTCCCTCGTATTGGTATTGAAGCGCGCTTTGCTCCCCATGATGATATTGCTGCATTAGAAGCATTAATTGACGATAAAACAAAAGCGGTATTTTGTGAAACCATCACAAATCCAAGTGGAAATATTGTAGATATTCAAGCATTGGCTGATGTTGCTCACCGTCATGGTGTACCTTTAATCGTTGATAATACGGTTGCAACACCTTATTTGTGTCGTCCTTTTGAACATGGCGCAGATATTATTATTCACTCGTTAACTAAATATATTGGCGGTCACGGTAATTCAATTGGTGGTATTGTTGTTGACTCTGGTAAATTCCCTTGGGCAGAACACAAAACACGTTTTGAAATATTAAATACGCCAGATGTTTCTTATCACGGAGTAAATTATGTTGAGCATTTTGGTGCGGCTGCCTATATTGCTCGTTGTCGTGTTGCTCCTTTGCGTGGAACGGGGGCAGCACTATCCCCCTTTAATGCATTTTTGATCTTACAAGGCTTAGAAACGCTGGCACTGCGTATGGATCGTCATACTGAAAATGCGCAGAAAGTGGCAGAATATCTGCAAAATCATCCTCAAGTGGTATGGGTTAAATACGCAGGTTTAAGCAATCATCCTGAACATGATTTAGCGGTACGTTATATGACGGGTAAACCAGCAGGTATTCTCTCTTTTGGGATCAAAGGTGGTGCAGAAGCTGGCGCTAGATTTATTGATGCATTACAACTAATTGTTCGCCTTGTAAATATTGGTGATGCAAAATCATTAGCATGTCATCCAGCATCAACCACACATCGCCAATTAAACGATGAAGAATTAGAACGAGCAGGTGTTTCACGAGATTTGATTCGTTTATCCATTGGTATTGAACATATAGACGATATTCTTGCAGATTTAGAACAGGCATTAAAAGCCAGCATTTAATTGATTTTTATTAATAAGAAACCACTGTTAAATGACGGTGGTTTTTTTATATTTAAAATATAATGTTTATTAATAATACTCATTCTAAAAATTAACTTTATTAGTTCATAGGGAGTATTTAATGAGTATTATCGATTCTGTTAGAACGTCATTTTCACAAATAAAAGCAACAATAGATAATCTAGATTTAAAAAATAAAATTACGGATTTTTTTTATTACTTTAGTTCGAGTATAACAGGATTATTTAATAACAATGTTGAATACCGCTATCCTGTTGTAGTACGTCATATTTGTAATAGTATCTTTAATGATCCAAATTATTTAGAATATGAAATTCTAAGAGAAAGTTTTCTTAATGTTCAGAATGAAAAAAAATCAGCAACAGATAATAAATGTAACAAAGATGAACCTAAATATGAAGAGGTTAATAATAGTTTTATTGATAATGGCGTTAGAGACAAAAAAACAAGTGATACGACTACTCAGAGTGAAGAAAAGAAAGAGCATATTTATGCTAAAATAGATTTTAAAAGCAAAGGATCTTATTGGATAAAATAATTAATCAGACAATTGAAGAAATAAAAACTAATTTTTCTTCGATAAAATAGTTTCTTATTAAAATAAAGAAATTAATAAATATTGATTTCTTTATTTTTGTCTAAGCTATCATTTTTAATAAAAAACTAGATCCGCATTTGTTTTTTGATAAAAATCAAACTTATATTATTTTGTTTTTTTCAATTTATTATTTAGATCAATTTTATAAAATAATTTTAATTTTTTAAATCAATTTTAATTGAAAATAAAGGAATGTGAAGTCAACTGCATTATTTACATATAATAAGCTTCAGTCGAAATCAGATTGATTTTGATCAATAAGGAACATACCGACTGGTCGGTATTATCCTATGCATGAATACGACTGCACATCACCGAAAAAAAGACCCTATCCGAGTTCAAGAGCAATTATTGGAAGCGGCAAGTGTTATTGTGGCTAATGAGGGAATAGCCTCTCTTTCTTTAAATGCCGTAGCAAAAGAAGCGGGTGTAAGTAAAGGTGGGTTACTTCATCATTTCCCTGGGAAATTAGAATTAGTGCAGGCAGTGTTTAAGCGGTTATTAGGAATTATGGATAGCAGAATTGCAGTTATTATGGAAAATGATCCTATTGAAGCAGGGCGTTTTTCTCGCGCATATTTAACTTATATTTCTGATTTAAAACAGTCAGACGAAAGCCGTCAATTAGCCATACTGTCTTTAGCTATGCCAAACGAGCCTATTATGCGTAAATGCTGGCGAGATTGGATGCTAGACCATTTAGCCAAAGGCGATAAATTAGATAATAGTTATTTAGGTACTTTAATTCGTTATGCCGCAGATGGTCTTTGGTTATCTGAATTAACAGAAGGCCCTACTATCTCACAAGAGGAGCGTAGCGCATTAGTCGAAAGATTATCTGAAATGACATTTGACTATATGGCAAACACAGCAAATCAGTAATTTTAATCAGGATGAATGAGGGCACAATGAAATACAAAATAAATGCCTTAATTTATTACGACGCAACGGATGGCGCGATATCATTAGAAAAAGACAGTGTTGATACACATCTTTCTATTACCGCAAATGCGTTACTTTTTTATTTTATTCAGCACCCTGGAGTAGTTAATCGCGATGAAGTATTAAAACGTGTTTGGGATGATAATGGGTTAGTTTCATCAAACAGTAATTTAAACCAATATTTGAGTTTATTACGAAAGACATTTCGTCATTATGGTATTGAAAATATCATTGTTACCATTGCGAAAGGACGATTAGAGTTTAATCCAGATATTTCTGTTGAGTTAATTGATGACTCGACGCTATTGCCTTTAACTCAAATAAATGAAAAAGCGCTTTCTTTAGCTGAAGATGAAAATAAAACAGCAGAGGAAACAACGCCTTTATCTTCAGTAGCCGATCAAACACCATTAAATATAACACAAACAGAAGTAACACAAAAAAAACAAAAAACAGAAATTTGTTGGTATTTAGCTAGCATTGGTTTTTTATTCGGTGCGGTATTTCTTGCTGTGATCATCTTTTTTAACCAACATCAATCAAAGCCTATTTCACTAACACCATTAACACACAATGATTGTGAATTACTTTCTAATGAAGCGATGATTAATACTGCGGTAAGTGATAATTATGTTCGCAATTTTGATGCGGTAAGAAAGAAGCTTAATTTACAGTGTGTAAAAGGTGAGCGATTTGTTTTCTTTTATGGTGATAAATTACAAACAAATGGATTAGGGCGGGTATTTTTAGCACATTGTGCAAAGAACGAAGATAACCCATTTAGTTATTGCGATAATTACTTTTACTATTCTTGGAAATACTAATGAAAATCTCAGGGAAACTTTTATGTTTTTTATCGGCCCTGATTTTTATCTTGGTCGCCACTTATGCAGCAACAAGATTATTAACGATTAAAAATGAAGGTATCATGGTTTGCTCAACCAAAGGCATTATGCGTTTTGAAAATATGGAAGATGAAAATGTAAATGGTAATATTCATTTTTCATTTGGTGCCAATGGTAAAGGATCGATTGTTGTTGAAGGCTATACCACCTCAAAACCAGGATGGTTGTATTTACAACGTTATGTGAAATTTGATTATACGACCAAGCGTGTTTCACCGACAGAACGTCACTATTTTGTTAGCCAATGGGATGCTAGTGCATCATCAATTGATGAATCCCCAGATGTTATTTTTGATTATTTTATGCGCGAAATGTCAGATAGTCATGATGGGCTATTTATTAATGCACAAAAGCTTAATGAGAAAACCTTACTATTAAGTTCGCTTAATTCACCCCTCTATATTTGTACCTTAAAACCAGGTAGTAAATTTGATTAACTGATCCTAATTATCTGATCTTGTTTTTATTATAAGGTGGTACATCTGTTTCCACCTTTTCTGTATTCTAAGAGCTAATTTATTACGCTCCATTCTTTTTCGTATATTCACTGTTATTGTGTGATTACTTTCCCTCTTTTACCTTCCTTTGTTGTACAGACTGAAAACTTCCCTTAAACAAGCATAAATGCTCAGTCGTAGGTTTGTACTTTTCTAGTAAACGGTACTTTTCTGATTTTATTATTCGTGTAGGCCTTGTGTATAGGTATTAGATAAAACGTGATCCTTTCCACTTTTTTATAACTGTTGTAAGGGTTTAGATTAAATAAATACATTATCAATAAAAAAATAGCACGATTTGTATATAGACTTGATTTAGCCTTTTTCAATTATTGATCTTACGTTGAATTATCAGTGATATTCCGCACATCTTTCCCATCGATATGTACTGGCTTTTTGCACCTTTTAAACATCCTCCTAACAAAGTTTATTTGTCTGCTTTTTAATCTATTTTTTGTGGAAATTAATAAATTTATAACGATAAAAAAAGTAAATAAACAGCATGATTAAATAAATAGAGAGATAAAAAACACTAAATATCAGAGTTAAATTCTATATATATCACCACTGTGGATTTATATTTTGTTTTGTTTTTTGCGCGTTATAGTGATTTTGAAACCAAAGTCTGCGTTTAAAAAATCACCACGCAGACACAATGGGCAAACGTAAACCGTTAAACGGCTTCTCGGAGGAAATGAAAATGGGTGATGCATTAGGTCTGATTGAAACCAAAGGTCTGGTGGCATGTATTGAAGCCGCTGACGCTATGTGTAAAGCCGCGAACGTTGAACTTATTGGCTATGAAAATGTGGGTTCAGGTCTCGTGACTGCGATGGTGAAAGGCGACGTAGGCGCAGTGAAAGCTGCTGTGGATTCAGGTGTGGAGTCAGCA
Organism: Proteus genomosp. 4 str. ATCC 51469; assembly: GCF_003144375.1. Classification (NCBI taxonomy): domain Bacteria; kingdom Pseudomonadati; phylum Pseudomonadota; class Gammaproteobacteria; order Enterobacterales; family Morganellaceae; genus Proteus; species Proteus genomosp. 4. The sequence goes on along the minus strand of NZ_PENV01000005.1, from coordinate 150,015 downwards.
CAACGCGTGGGTGAAGTTGTTACATCGCTCGTGATTGCTCGTCCTCACAATGACATCAACAAGATTGTTATCAAACACAAGGCATAGTTTTTGCCTTAGGAGAACGTATGGGTGATGCATTAGGACTTATTGAAACTCAAGGGCTGGTGGCTTGTATTGAAGCTGCAGACGCGATGTGTAAAGCAGCAAATGTTGAGTTAATCGGCTACGAAAATGTGGGTTCAGGCTTAGTGACTGCAATGGTGAAAGGTGATGTAGGTGCCGTTAAAGCCGCTGTGGAATCTGGCTTAGAAGCTGCTCAACGTGTTGGTACTGTTGTGACTTCATTAGTCATCGCTCGTCCACATAACGATATTCAAAAAATCGTTGCCCAGTACAAAGTGACTGAATAACGAAGGAAATAAATATGAAAGAAGCACTAGGTCTAGTTGAAACCAAAGGTCTTGTCGCTTGCATTGAAGCTGCTGATGCAATGTGCAAAGCAGCCAATGTTGAACTGATTGGTTATGAAAACGTCGGTTCAGGTTTAGTGACAGCAATGGTGAAAGGCGATGTCGGTGCAGTAAATGCAGCGGTTGAGTCAGGTGTTGAAGCGGCAAAACGTATCGGCACCGTGGTGACTTCTCGTGTTATTGCAAGACCGCATAACGATATCGAGAAAATCGCACAACAGCATAAAGCCTAATTATTCAGGCGTGCTGTAAAGCAAAGAAATAAGTTATTCAGCTAAATTTTTTAACTCCTGTATGGGGGAAGACATGGTTGCATTAGATAAAGATTTGCAATCCAGACAACTGGCTCGTGAGCTAGTTCGTAACGCGAAAAATGCACAACTTGTTTATGCTAAATTTTCGCAGGAAAAAATCGACAGCATTGTAAAACACATTGCGTTTGAAGCAGCTCGTCACGCAGAAGAGCTGGCAAAAATGGCAAACGAAGAGACAGGCTTTGGTAAGTGGGAAGACAAAGTTCTGAAAAATACCTTCGCGTCATTGCGTGTGTATGAACATATGAAAGACATGAAGACCGTTGGCATTATCAATGACGATAAAGTGAAAAAAGTCATGGATGTTGGCGTGCCTTTAGGTGTTATCACGGCGTTAGTGCCTTCAACTAACCCAACATCAACCATTATCTATAAAACCCTAATTGCACTGAAAGCGGGTAATGCGATTATTTTCTCTCCGCATCCAAATGCAAAACAGTGCAGTTTCCGTGCGTTAGAAATTGTTAAAAAAGCCGCTTTAGAAGCTGGAGCACCAGCAGGTATTGTTGATGGTGTGACATTACTGACGCTGGAAGCGACAAAAGAATTAATGCACAGCAAAGATGTGTCATTAATTTTAGCTACTGGTGGCGAAGGTATGGTGCGTGCTGCTTATGCATCAGGTACGCCAACCATCAGTGGTGGCCCAGGTAATGGCCCTGCCTTTATTGAACGCAGTGCAGATATCAAAAAAGCAGTGAGCGATATCATCACCAGTAAAACATTCGACAATGGAGTTATCTGTGCATCAGAGCAATCCATTATCGTTGAACGTTGCATTTATAACGAAGTTCACCGTGAGCTATTAGCACAAGGTGCTTACTTTATGAATGACGAAGAAGCAACCAAAGTGGCTTCAATGTTACTGCGTGCTAACGGCACAATTAATCCTGCTGTCGTGGGTAAAGATGCGATTTATTTAAGCCAGCGTGCAGGTTTTAGTGTGCCAGCAAATACGCGTGTATTAATCGCATTACAAGATACCGTTTCACCTAAAAATCCGTATTCACGCGAAAAATTATGCCCAATCTTAGGAATGTATATCGAAGAAGATTGGAAATCAGCGTGCGATCGCGTGGTGCAATTACTGACTAATGAAGGTTTAGGTCATACCTTAGTTATTCATACTAAAAATGAAGATGTTATTCGTCAGTTTTCTCTAGAAAAACCGGTTAACCGTATTCTGATTAATACCCCAGCGGCATTAGGTGGCATCGGTGCAACTACTAATATTACTCCAGCGTTAACCTTAGGCTGTGGGGCTGTAGGTGGCGGTTCTAGCTCTGACAATGTCGGCCCAATGAATTTACTGAATATTCGTAAAGTGGGTTATGGCGTGCGTACCGTCGAAGAGTTAAAACAACCTTGTCCTTTAGCACAAGAAGCTGCTCAACCTGCTGTTTCTGCTTGCTCTGTTTCCAGTGCAAATCACCAGACCAGCATTCTTGATGATGATCGTTTTCGTTCACCTTCTTTAACGCCTGTTCATGCTGAGTGTGCAACTGCACAACGTCAAACTGAAGGTGATGATCGCTTTGGTGCGTCTCCTTATGCAACAACGGTAAGTGCTTGCGCGCAACAAGTGATTGAACAAGGTGATATTACTGAAGAAAACGTGGAACGCATTATCAAGGAAGTTCTCGGACGTCTGAGTAAGTAACTCATTGATATAAGGCGATATAAACCATGATCCTCGCAAAGGTAATCGGACACGTAGTAGCGACACAAAAAAGCCCAGAACTTAAAGGCAGCAATTTATTAATGATTGCCACTTTAGATGATGAGCTTAAGCCACTGAAAAACAAAACTTATGTGGCAGTGGATAGTGTAGGTGCAGGTATCAACGATGTTGTGTTGGCTGAAGAATACTTTGCACTGAACAAAGAACGTTACAAAGCGATGTCAGTGGTTGCCATTGTTGAGAAGGTTTATCGGGACAGTAAGGAGTAATAACGACATGAGTGAGTTTCTGATAAAACCCAAAATTCAGTTTGGCACCAATGCACTGAATTTTCTCTCTGGGTTAACTGCCCGCCGCGCATTTGTGGTGACAGATAAAGCAATGGTGAAGTTTGGCTTTGCAAATAAAGTTACCGATAAATTATTGCAACGGGGTATCGAGTTCCAAGTTTACGATGATGTTGCGTCAGATCCTGATATTTCAGCCATTGTGAGTGGTATGAAAATCATGGATGCCCATTATCCAGATTTGGTTATCGCACTCGGTGGTGGGTCGGTGATTGATGTCGCGAAAGCCGTTATGTACTCCCTCTGGCATACCCGTAAAGAGAGCAACAGAACAAAACCACAATTTATTGCGATCCCAACCACCAGTGGTACAGGTTCGGAAGTGACCTCATTTTCAGTGATTAAGTCACGCAGTGAAAAATTGGTCTTGGTTGATGAGTTTATGTTGCCTGATGTCGCCATTCTCGATCCTGAGTTGGTGAAGTCTGTACCGCCAGCAATTACTGCTGATACGGGAATGGATGTGCTTTGCCATGCACTAGAAGCATATGTTTCTAAAGCTGCTTCTGATTTTTCTGATGCAATGGCAGAAAAAGCCGTCAAGTTAGTGTTTAGCCATCTTATTGATTGCCATCATCAAGGCGACAACTTACTTGCCCGTGAAAAAATGCATAACGCATCTTGCATTGCAGGAATGGCATTTACTAACGCCTCGCTGGGTATTACACACAGTCTTGCTCACGCATTAGGCGGTGTATTCCATGTTCCTCACGGTCGAGCAAATGCGTTATTGATGACGCATGTTATTGCTTTTAATGCGAATTTTCATGGTGATTGTAATAGCGAAGCAGCCAAACGTTACGCCTATCTTGCTCAAAGCCTAGGACTTCCGGCTAATACGGTAAGAGAAGGGGTCACCAGTTTAATCATCGCTATTAATGTATTGAAAGATGAAATGGGTATGCCGAAGAGTATTCGCGATACCGGTGTCAGTGAAGCGGACTTTTATGCCCGTTTAACGGAAATGGTCGGACAGGCTTTACGAGATAGCTGTACGCCGACAAATCCGCGTGACGTAAACACACACCAATTAGAAACATTGTATCGTCAGGCATTTGCCGGTGTATCACACAGTTAATGCTCAACCGAATTAATACCGATTAGGTCAAGTAAAGAACATCAGGAGAGCCTCACATGGCCAAATATTCTTTGACGCCACGCGTAAAAATGCTGGCAGAACGTTTAGTTTCACGTAATAGCTCCATTAGCACAGAGCGTGCAACCATTTTTGATTCATTAGACAACAGCATTGCAGGTGTGCCTCAAGCGATTAAACCTGCACAACGTTTTTATGAATTTATTCGTCATTTTCCAAGCTACATTGCACAAGATGAATTGATTATCGGCAGTCAATCATCAACACCACGTGGTGCGATTTTCCACACTGAAGAAGAAGTGCGTAGCGACTCTATCTACCGTTTCTTAAGTATTAACAATAGCGTTGCATCACCTGATTACATGCTGGTGGTAAACCAAGGTTTCTTAGCAATTAAAGCTCAGCTTGAAGACAGAATTAGAAGCATTGGCAGTGCCGTAAATCGTAGCAGTATGGATGAAGCTAATTACTGTAAATCAGCTATTTATGCATGTGATGCAGCACTATATTTTGCACAAATTCTATCTGCAAAAGCAGAGAATTTAGCTGCAATGGAAGGTAACCCATACCGTAAAGCAGAATTATTAGATAGCGCTGCGGTATTACGTAAAGTACCAGCAAAACCAGCAGAAACCTTTAAAGAAGCAGTTCAAGTTTTCTATTTACTGCAATTAGTCTTACATCTGGAAAATGGCAGTTATGCCATCAATCCAATGGGATTTGATAAAGCACTTTATCCATTCTATCAACGTGATCTCGACCAAGGTCGTTTAACACAAGCACAGGCTTATGAAATCGTTGAAAGTGTTTGGCTGAAATTAGCAGAACTTTCTGAAGTACGTGCGACCAAAGAAATTGATGGCTATCCAATGTTTGATGCCATGACTCAGGGTGTTGATATTAACGATCCACGAGTAAGCATCAACGAATTATCAGAAATGTTGCTATCAGCGCGCGCGAATTTGTCAACATTACACAGTTCACTGCAAGTGCGTTTATACAACGGCCGTATGAATTCACAGCCACAATATGCTGCACCCTCAGCAAGTGTTGTTGCACCAACGGCAGACGCGAGCGAATTCAAAGTGATGGAAGGTTTAACACCTCGCTTACAACGTTTACGTAACCGCTATTTAGAAGCACGTCCAAGCGTTTCTATCTACAGAGCATTAGCATTTACTGAGATTGCTCGTAATAATCCAGGTTTACCACCGATTTTACTACGTGCAAAAGCATTCCGTCGTGCTTGTGAAACCGCACCTATTTTAATTCAAGATGAAGAGCTAATTGTTGGGCACCCTTGTGGAAAACCGCGTGCTGGCGCTTTCTCTCCTGATATTGCATGGCGTTGGGTTCGTGATGAACTCGATACTATGAGCACGCGTCCACAAGATCCATTCCAAATTTCAGAAGAAGACAAAAAAGTTATTCGTGAAGAGATTGTTCCATTCTGGGAAGGGCGCTCTCTGGATGAGATCTGTGAAGCTCAATATCGCGAAGCAGGTGTGTGGGAATTTAGTGGTGAAACCTTTGTGAGTGATCTTTCTTATCACCAAATCAATGGTGGTGGCGATACTTGCCCAGGTTATGACGTTCTGTTATTCACCAAAGGTATGAACGGTATTAAAGCCGATGCGCAAGCTAAATTAGCTGAATTAAGCATGGAAAATCCAGCTGATATTGACCGTATCTACTTCTATAAAGCCTCTATTGAAAGCTGTGAAGGTGTGATTGCTTATGCTCATCGCATTGCAGAACATGCACGTGAATTAGCATCAAAAGAGAGCAATCCTCAACGTCGTGAAGAGCTACTGACGATTGCTCAAGTCAACGAAAATGTACCCGCAAATCCACCAAAAACACTGCAAGAAGCCTTGCAAAGTATTTGGACAGTCGAGTCATTGTTTGAAGTTGAAGAAAACCAAACGGGTCTTTCTTTAGGTCGCTTAGACCAATACTGCTTCCCAATGTACGAAAACGACATCAAATCAGGGCGTTTAACTCGTGAGCAAGCACTGGAAATGATGCAAGCCTTTATCATCAAATGTGCTGAATTAATGTGGATGTCGAGTGAGTTAGGTGCGAAATATTTTGCTGGTTATCAACCATTTATCAACTTAACCATCGGTGGACAAAAACGTACAGGTGGCGATGCGTGTAATGATTTAACGTACCTAATTATGGATGCTGTACGTTTTGTAAAAGTGTATCAACCATCATTAGCATGTCGTATTCATAACCAATCACCACAGCAATACATGGAAAAAATTGTTGATGTGGTTAAAGCCGGTATGGGCTTCCCTGCATGTCACTTCGATGATTCTCATATCAAGATGATGTTGCGTAAAGGCTTTGATTTTGAAGATGCTCGTGACTACTGCTTGATGGGGTGTGTTGAACCACAAAAATCAGGCCGTATTTATCAATGGACATCAACAGGTTATACCCAATGGCCTATCGCGATTGAGTTTGTATTAAACCGTGGTCGTATGGTGCTGTTTGATAGCTATCAAGGTCTAGATACAGGTGACTTACGTGACCTGCGTACTTATGAAGATTTCGATCGCGCTGTAAAAGAGCAAGTAGCGCATATCGTTCGTTTATCGGCAATTGGTACTGTGATCAGCCAACGTGTTCACCGTGATATTGCACCAAAACCATTAATGTCTTTACTGGTTGAAGGCTGTATGGAACAAGGTAAAGATGTGACCGCAGGTGGTGCAATGGTGAACCATGGTCCAGGTCTGATCTTCTCTGGTTTAGCGACTTATGTGGACTCAATGGCCGCTATTCGTAAATTAGTTTATGAAGATAAAAAATACACGTTAGAACAAATTCGTGACGGTCTATTGGCGAATTTTGAAGGCCAAGAAGAGTTATTACGTGATTGCTTGAACGCACCGAAATTTGGTAACGATGATGATGTTGTTGACCAATATGCGTTGGATATAACGGAATGGACTGAGCGTGAATGTCGTAAATATAAGATGCTCTACTCCACATTCAGTCATGGCACGTTGTCTATCTCTAACAATACGCCAATTGGTGAATTAACCGCAGCTACACCAAATGGTCGTTTGGCATGGAAACCATTATCAGATGGTATCAGCCCAACCCAAGGTGCTGATAAACATGGCCCAACAGCGATTATTAAATCAATCAGTAAAATGAATGTTGAAACCATGAATATCGGTATGGTTCATAACTTCAAATTCCTGAAAGGATTGTTAGATACCAATGAAGGTCGCCAAGGCTTAATTACCTTATTAAGAACGGCTTCCATTTTAGGTAATGGCCAGATGCAATTTAGCTATGTCGATAATGAAGTACTGAAAAAAGCGCAATTAGAGCCTGAAAAATACCGTGACTTAATTGTCCGTGTTGCTGGCTACAGTGCTTACTTCGTTGAATTATGTAAAGAAGTTCAGGATGAAATTATCAGTCGTACTGTGATTGAGAAGTTCTAATTACAGCCATAGGGATGGCGCAGGCTATCCCTTTTAATCGACAAGACAAGATTTAAATTTATCGAACAGGGATGTTTGATGCAGATTTGGAGGCGTAAAGATGGAGACGGCAGCAGAAATAAGAGGGCGGATATTTAATATCCAAAAATACTCTATTTATGATGGTGATGGTATTCGTACTCTCGTTTTCTTAAAAGGCTGTAATATCCGCTGCCCTTGGTGTTCCAATCCAGAAGGTCTCAGCAGTCAATTTCAAGTGATGTACTCTCACGACAAGTGTGTGGATTGCGGTAAATGCGTCGATGTTTGTCCTGCGGGTGTGCATTACATGACAACCAATGAAAATGGTAAGCAAGTTCACCGTGTTGATCGTGGCGTTGATTGCATCGGCTGCCGTAAATGTGAAGAGGTCTGTATTTCAGATGCTCTTGATATTATGGGAAAAGATGTTTCTGTTTCTGAACTAATGAAAATCATCATGCAAGATTATGACTTTTACATCTCTTCAGGGGGGGGTGTCACAATCGGTGGCGGTGAAATGAGTCTACAAACTGATTTCGCGGTTGCGCTTTTACGAGAATGTAAAAAGATGATGATCAATACCGCAGTGGAGACGCAAGCGACCACTAACGTGGCGAATTATGAAAAATTAGCGGAAGTTGTTGATCAATTTCTGATTGATATCAAACACATTGATACTACTCAGCATAAAGCGTTGTTTGGCGTTGGTAATGAAAATGTCCGCCGTAATTTAGAACGTTTAATGGATCTCGGTGCCAATGTGGTTATTCGTATGCCATTAGTTAGAGGTTATAACGACTCTTATGATGCAATTACAGGAGCAATTAATTACGCGATGGAGCTATCAAAACGCGGCAATATTCAGCGTATTGATATTCTTCCGTATCATCAATTTGGGCGTAATAAATACGAAAAATTGGAAATGATCTACCCAATAAAAACCGATCCTAGTTATACACCAGAAGAGTTAGACAGTTTAGAAGCCTTCTTTAAGAAATTTGATTTCGATATCCGTCTTGTCCGTCACTAAGTAGGAGAGAAAGATGAACAGTTTAGGTGTGATTGAAACACGAGGATTAACCGCAGCCATTCAAGCGGCAGATGCGGCTTGTAAAGCGGCAAACGTGGAAATTATAGGATACCGAAAAGTAGGATCTGGGTTGGTATCAATTTGTTTTCAAGGCGAGATCAGTGCAGTAAGAACTGCGATTGATCATGGTGTTGATGTGGTTAGCCAAAAAGAGCTGGTGATTGGTTCATTAGTTATTGCAAGGCCAGAACCAAGTGTTATCACCAAATTACTAACCATAAAAAGTAAGAAAAAAGCACCGGTTGTTACTGAAAAAAAGCCAGAAATTGCTCTTGAAACAGTCGTTGAAACCCCGGTTAAAAACGAAGTTGAGAAGCTAGAGGCCACAAAAGCCGTTGCAGATTTACAAGCTCAAAATATTGCCGCTGAAACTAAAGCTACGACAGATAAAGTACAAAGCAGTAAGAAAGAGATCAAACCAGAAGGCCGTAAAGGTAAAAAATAATGATTAATCAACAACTCATGGGAAAAATCCTCTCTCGTTTGCCTGCACATGGTGTGGTGTCGGGAGAGACTCAAGGAATGGCAATCCCTGTTGGTATTTCTAATCGACATGTGCATCTTTCACAACAAGATGTTGAAGCATTATTTGGCAATGGTTATCAACTCACTCCGTTTAAAGATCTTAAACAACCGGGTCAGTTTGCAGCAAAAGAGTGTGTGATTGTTGTGGGATCTAAAGGCTCGATCAGTAAAGTTCGTGTTTTAGGACCAGTTCGTCCGCAAAGCCAATTAGAAATTTCAAAAGCTGACTGTTTTGCATTAGGTATAAAAGCACCAGTACGTGAATCGGGTGATTTAGTTGGTTCTGGCAATGCTATTTTAATGGGGCCAGCGGGTCATGTTGAATTAAAAGAACAAGTCATTTGCGCACAACGCCATATTCATATGAGCGAAATTGACGCCAGAATGTTAAACGTCATCAATGGACAAAAGGTACATGTAAAAACAGAAGGTGAGCGTAGCCTGATTTTTGATGAAGTCGTTGTTCGTGTTAGTGAAAAGTTTACCCTTGAGTTTCATATAGATACTGATGAAGCTAATGCTGCTGGGCTTCGTAACAACGATAGCGTATTTATTGTCAGCTAAGACAATGAGGTGACGTAATGGACAATCAGTTAATTGAAAGGATTATTGCTGAAATAGAAAAAAGAATGAAAAAGTCGGTATTGTTAGCACTTACCCCTGCACCGGGATACCAAGATGAAATCTGTCAACGTATCAACACTTTTTCTGATATTCGATTTTCTCTTTTTGTCACAACACAGGCACAAGTCAGTCATGATTTGTCGAAATGGCGTCATCTAGGGGAAATACATAATGCGAGTGAGTTCGATTGCCAGCAGTTATCGACTTACCATGCACTGTTTGTTCCTTATTTTGATAAAAAGCTGGTGGGTGAAATTATTAACGGGTTATTTATAAGTGAAGAAGGAAAGCTAATTCATTCTGCACTTGCTCAAAATATTCCTGTCATTGCATTACCTTATTTTTGCCAACCAGAAAGTGAATTAAATGAGATTTTAGGTTTAAATAAAAATAAAGAGTACAACCTGCTTATTCAGGAAAATATTAATAGATTAAAGTTATTAGGTGTTTCTTTTTATTCCATCAATGAAATAGAAACTCACTTGATTGATAATAATCATAATAAAGAAACTGAATATTACCCTGAAATCAAAAAAGAAAATAATAATCGCTATATTACTTTAAATGAAGTAATGAATAAGCCTGGAGAATACTGTTTATCACAAGATAAATTGACAGATTCTGCTATTGAATATTTAAAAAGCTTAAAAAATTAATATTAAACTATATCTGATAACTCAGGAGTCTTATTATGTCACCAAAAGCTAAATCATGGCTTTGGATGCTGGCGGTTATTATTTCAGAAACCTCAGCAACCTCTACCTTAAAAATGTTTGATAATAGTGAAGGTACAACTAAAACATTATTATTAGGCTTAATTGTTGTTCTTTATGTTATTTGTTATTACTCATTATCGCGTGCAGTGAAAAATATTCCAGTTGGTTTAGCTTATGCAACATGGTCTGGTACAGGTATATTAGTGGTTTCTTCTTTAGGTATGTTGTTTTATGGTCAACATCCTGATACTGCGGCAATGATAGGTATGGCTGTTATTGCCAGTGGTATTGTGATTATGAATCTCTTCTCCAAAATGGGATCAGAAGAAGAGGAAGAAGAAACAACTGAAACTCCTAATATTAAACAGACTGCATCGCCAGTTAATAAATAAATCTATTTTTTAATAAATCTATTTTTTAATAAAACTATTTTTTGATAAATAAGTGTTTATTGAAATAAATAAGGATAACAATTATGTTTACCGGATTCTTATGGCTGGCGCTGTCTATCGGTTCTGAAATCACAGGCACGTCTATGATCAAAAAAACAAATGGCTTTAGTAAATTAGCGCCTTCTGTTTTAGTTATTGCTGCTTACTGTATTTGTTATTTTGCCTTGACACGTGCAATGGGATATATCCCTGTGGGTGTAGCGTATTCATTGTGGTGTGGTTTTGGTATTGTGGGTGTGACGTTAGTTGCGATGGTTTTATATAAACAAAAACCAGATTTACCAGCTATATTCTCGATGGCATTGATTATCTCTGGTGGGATAATTATGAATACATTTTCTACAATGTAAGCTAACTTTATCAATTAGATAGTGATTTTACCTTTTTAACTTAAATGCCGATATGTTATTAAACTGTATCGGCATTTTTATGTTTTTTGTATTTCTTAAAATGAACATTAGCTATAAAAAGATGTTTTTTTTATATTTAAAAATTTAAGTGAATATAACATTTGGAGGTTTTTATTTAAATGTAAATAATAAAAGGGTCAAATATGTTTTCAATCGTAAATTTTTTTAGCCGTCCAAATGTTGAGAAAATAAATAGAGATTTAGAAACGAAGTATGTTAAGAAAGAGAATGTTGCTCATAATAGTATTAGTCATATTAGGAACACCAACCAAAAGTTGCATACACCTAATTTAGCACCAAGAACGATGATAGGGGGATCTCCTAAATCAAATAACACTACTAAAATTCAACAAATATATAATCAACCAAGTAGTATTGATAATCTGCCTGCTTTACCGCCTAAGGGCGTTAAAGCGAATAATCCGCCAAACTTACCGCCTAGAGAATTAAGAAATACTACACAGGGTTTGAGTACACAAGTACCTATTCAGACAAAATCATTCAGTATCTTAAAACCTACAGCTTATATTTTTGATGAGAAAGGTAATCGTAACATAGCGAATTCTTCGGATTTTTTAACGGCTGTAAACAGTAAACTAAAAAGTGATGCCCCAGATATAATGAATATTTTAAATACGTGTAAGATATTATTTAATAATTTAATTTCAAATAATTATTTATCTTCTCGATATGAAAAAATAGATAATTCTAGGTTTGGGATGAATTTATGTAATGAAAATCTATTAAAATATAATAATGAAAAACTACCTGCTAATATAATTAGTGGCACTCAAGATAATTCTTTAAGGGTTGCTTCTCAATACCCTAAAAATGATGTAAAAAATATGGCTAATTATTTAAATTCTCTAATAGAAAATAAAATTGAGACTGTTTATATTCTTGCATCAGATGATGATATTAAAAATAAAATTAAAAATGTAAAATATTTCGAGAGTAACAGTAGTTATAATGATGTAAATGTAAAAAGTCAGACCTCTAAAGAGAATATAATCGTTAAAGATGAAGACTATATATTGAACTATACAATTTATCCTAAGATAGTAAACTCCTCGCAGGGAACTCAAAAAATCAATTTTGTTCATATTCCTAATTGGAAAGATCATACTGAAGTAGATGCAACTCAATTAGAAATGACACTTTCTTCTATAAAAAAAGAAATAAAGCCGTCTGCTAATTCAAATAGTTTAGTTCACTGTCTTGGTGGTATTGGAAGAACGATAGAAATGCTTCTCGTTGAAAGAATGATGAATATGTCACCTGATGAAAAAAACAAAACAAGTTTAGAAGAAATGGTGCATGAGATAAGAGAAAAAAGAACACCATTAGCACTATATGAAATTAGACAACTTGCAGAATTAACAGCATTTGCTTTAGCAAACGGTATTTCATTATTAAAAAATAACTCCCATTAATAAATAAAATCCCCATTGTATTCACAATGGGGATTGGTTTTACGATATTACTTTTTGTTATTTTTAGTTTTATTGCTCACTGACTTGCTGTAACTGCTTTTGACGCTCAGTTTGAGCGCTGATTTGATGGTTTCGAGCCAAGAAACTATACATCGTTGGTAACACAAACAGGGTAAACAGTGTGCCGACTAACATGCCTGACACAATAATCAGCCCTAATCCATAGCGACTATTCGCCCCAGCACCACTGGCAAATAAAAGAGGAATAAGCCCAATAACCATTGCTGCTGTGGTCATTAAGACAGGACGTAAGCGGATTTTTGCTGCTTCAATAATGGCATCCCGACGGTTTAGATTTTTATGAACTTGCAATTCATTAGCGAATTCCACCATTAAAATACCGTGCTTACTGATAAGCCCTATTAGTGTGACTAAACCAATTTGAGTGTAGATATTTAGCGTCACCATCCCTAAAGCGAGAGGGACTAATGCACCACAAATTGATAGCGGTACAGTAATTAAGATAATCAAAGGATCGACCAAGCTTTCATATTGTGCAGCTAACACTAAGTAAATAATGATAAGTGCGGCAATAAAGGCAAAGACTAATGTATTTCCTTCTTGGGTAAATTGGCGAGAGTCAGATTGCCAATCATGACTAAAACCTGCGGGTAATGAATCTGCCACTGTTTCAAGAAAAGCGACCGCTTGTCCCATCGTGACGCCGGGTGCAGGGATCGCTTGGAAAATAGCTGCGTTTTGTTGATTAAACTGTGTCAGTTTATTAGGTTCAACTTGAGTTGTAATATTTACAACAGTCGATAATGGAATTAACACATTATCTTGAGTACGAATATAGTGTCCGGCAAGAGCCGCAGGTGTTAAGCGTTGATGGCGTACACTTTGTGGGATCACATCATAAGAGCGACCATCCATACCAAAACGATTAATATAGTGTTCACCCACTAATAGTGAGAGTGATTCACCAATATCTTGCATACGAATGCCTAAACTATTGGCTTTAGCTCGATCTATGGCAACTTGAACAACGGGATTGTTGTAATCTAAATCGCTATCTACCACGATAAACAAACCGCTTTCTCTTGCTTGTTGTTTTATTTGTTCCATTGTTTCAAACAAAACGGGGTAACCTAATGGGCTACGTAGCACCATTTGTACAGGTAATCCACCCACTGAGCCAGGTAGAGAGGCTAATTGGAAAGCAAAAATACTGGTACCTTCCACATTGTTGACGCGATTTTGTAAATCAGCTTGGATTTGATCTGCGTTGCGATCACGTAAATCCCAGCCATCAAAGTTAATACCACCAAAGCTCGCTGATGGGCCATCAGTACCATTAATTATCCATGTGCTGTCAGTTTCAGGCAGACTCATATAAATTTCATCTAGTTTCTGATTAAAACGCTCAGCATAGGCAAGATTTGCATGTTGTGGCGCTTTTACAGCAGTTAAAACGCTCGCCTGATCTTCAGAAGGTGCCAGCTCTTGTTTTGTCTGGCTATATAAAAACGGTAAGCTGACGAACACAGCGATGGCAAAAACAACGGTTAACCAGCGATTAGCTAAAGAAAAATTAAGCACGTAACCATAATAATGAGCCAGTTTATCGAAAACAAACTCAGCCATTTTAGCCATTTTGCCTTCATTTTCTTTTGGTTTTAGCATTAATGAGCTCATCACGGGAGATAAAGTTAATGCCACAATACCGGATACAATCACACTACCTGCCAGCGTTATGGCAAATTCTTTAAATAATGCGCCTGTTAATCCAGCCATTAAACCAATCGGAGCATAAACAGCGGCTAAAGTGATTGTCATTGCAATAACAGGACCAGCAACTTCTCTCGCCCCCACTAAAGCGGCTTGAACAGGTGATAAACCCTCTTCAATATGGCGATGCACATTTTCAACAACGACTATTGCATCATCTACGACAAGTCCAATGGCTAAAACCATTGCTAGCAAGGTGAGCAAGTTAATACTAAAGCCAAAGGCAAGCATTAATCCAGCAGCACCTAGCATCGATAACGGAATGGCAAGTACAGGAATAAGAACAGAACGGAACGATCCCAAACAGAGATAAATAACCGCGATAACGATTAAAATCGCTTCAATTAAGGTTTGTACTACTTGATTAATAGAGGCTTTGATAAAACGTGAAGTTTCAAATGCCAGTTCTACATCGACGCTTGGCGGTAAGGTTTTTTGAATATCAACAAGATGCTCGCGAATGCCATCAACAATCACAAGTGGGTTACCTGTTGGAGTCGGGAATAAACCCAAAAATACCGCTTTTTTACCATTCATAATACCGCTAGTTTCAGTGGCCGCGGCACCTAGTTCGACAGTACCAATATCACGTAAGCGGACAAGATTATTACCATCATTAATGATAACCATGTCTTTAAATTCTTCGACATTAGTGAGATCGGTATTGACATAAACGTTGGCAATTACAAACTCGCCTTCTACTTTACCTGGTGCTGCTTGATAGTTATTACGGCGAACAGCCTCTGCTACATCACTCGCTGTTAAGTTACGGCCTGCTAATTTATCTGCATCTAACCATAAACGCATGGCCAATTGTTGACCACCAAATACTTGCACTTTAGCAACGCCATTAATGGATGAAAACATCGGCTCAACAACGCGAGAAAGGTAGTCTGTGAGTTCGGGAATAGAAAGCTGTTCACTTGAGAAACCCACATAAGCTACGGCTGTAGATTCTCCTGATGAAAGTTCGATCACTGGATCATAAGCTTGTTCTGGCAGCTTATAACGAACTTGATTTACCTTCGCCATTACTTGCGTCAAAGCTTGAGTTGGATCGCGGTTTAACTCCATTCTGACGGTAACTAAGCTTTTACCTTGTACTGAAGATGAAGAAATATAATCAACTCCCTCAACAGAGGAAACCGCTTGTGTAATTGGTTGGGTAACAAATCCCTGCATCAATTCAGACGAAGCACCAGGATAATCTGTTGCAATCGTAATTGTTGAGTTTTGTAACATAGGGTATTGGCGAACTGGCAGTTTACTGAACGCAAATGCGCCCAGTAACAGGATCAATGTGCTAACAACTAATGCCAAAACAGGTCGCCGAACAAAAATATCGGTAAACTTCATTATTAACTCCCGTTATGGTTTTGTTGTCGCTGATTGAGCGAGTGCTAATGTATCTTGCTCAATAGGTTCAATTGAGATGCCATCACTTAATTTAATTTGGCCAGATGAGACAATTTGATCACCAAGGGATAAGCCTTCTTTTATCTCAATCATGCCGTTGTAGCGCAATCCAACTTTCACAGAGACACGCTTAGCGATAAGGTTTTTTTGATTGTCAGATTGCGCTACAAACACGGTATCTCCATAGGCAGTATAAGTAACTGCCGTTTCTGGTACGGTTAATACCATAGGACTATCTGGAGAAGTAACTTGTACACGAGCAAACATGCCCGCTTTTAATTTGTTATCGGTATTAGGTAAAACAGCTTGTACTTGTACAGTACGAGATGGACCAATAAGAGGATCGACGGCATTAATAGAGCCTGTAAATACCATCTCTGGATAAGCATCGACCTCAATATTGATGGGCTGTTTTGCGGAAATTTTGGGAGCTGCTTGCTCATCAAGTGAGAAATTCAGTTTTAAATGACTCGCATCGACTAAAGATGCAACACGTTCACCCGCATTGAGATACTGTCCTTCATGAACAAGTTTTATTCCAACAATGCCATCAAAAGGTGCTTTTATTGCTTTCTGTGCAATTCGCGCTTTTACTTCACGAATGGATGCGACGATCATATCGCGCTCAGATAATGTACTGTCTAATTGCGCAGCGGCTGCGACATTTTTACTATAAAGCTGTTTTGTGCGGGAGTAGAGTTTATCCGCATTAGTTAATTGTGCTTGTAAACGCAATAATTCCGCTTGTTCAGGTTCATCATTTAATTTAGCTAAAACTTGACCGGCTTTAACCGTTTGTCCTGACTCAAAATTAATCACGGCAATACGGCCATTAGTTTCTGCGGCTAAGTAGACTTGGCGTGCCGCTTCTAGTTCTCCAACACCTTGCATATTGTTAGGTAATTTTGATGATTGTACGGTTGCTAATGCCACTTTAGTGGGTGGGTAAGCAAATTGCTGTGATGCATCTTCATCAGATGATGTTGTTGCATAAACCGCTGCACCTGCACTGAGTAAAAAAAGTGAAGCACATACAGTAAGAGTAAGTTTCTTATTCATATTATTGTTGATCTCATAGTGACTGTTTTTCTATTTTTTATGGTTTTATGCGTTAGCTTTTTTCCATAACGCTCTGAAATGACTAGCCATTGCTGTGGTCATTAATCCACCAATAACGGCTAGATGCTCTATTGCAAAAAACATCGACAGCATGGCTTTATCTCCCGTCATATCCCAAAAGGTATGAACAATCACAATAGTTAAAAATAAAAAGACAGCTAAAGCGCCAGCACCTAGCCATAGATAGCGATCGAAAAGCACTAAAAGTGAGCCACAAAATAAGATGATCGCAGTGGCAATATTAAAAAACCAATCAGGTTCCAATCCCGCAGCACGCATTTCCGCCAAACTATTCTCGTAATCAAAGACTTTGGCAAAGCCAGAAGAAAGAAATAAAACAAGAATAAGTAATCTAGCGATAAACCATAAAGAATGACTTTCGAGAATACGTGCAATTGAACTTGGCATTCATCTGACCTCAACAATCTTAAAAAAACAAAAGCCAGCATCCCACAGGCTTGACTTAATCTGAGGAGAGGACTATAAAACCTCAAGTTAAGTTGAGGTCAAGAGGAAAAGATGGAAAAAGAGAAAATAGATTTCAATAGAGCACTTACAGTAGGTGAAGTGGCAAAACGTAGTGGTGTTGCTATTTCAACGCTTCATTTTTATGAAGAAAAAGGGTTAATTGAAAGTTATCGAAGTGCAGGTAATCAGCGACGTTACCCACCGGTTGTATTGCGTTATGTAGCAATTATCAAGGCGGCTCAAAGTACGGGAATTCCGTTAAAAGAAATTCAAGAAATATTGGGAAAATATCCGCCAAATAGTAAATTAACAGCAGAACAATGGCACGAAATATCAACGGATTGGAAAGTGCGACTAGATGAACGCATTCGTCGTCTTAAACGATTACGTAACGGGCTTGACCACTGTATTGGCTGTGGTTGTCTATCATTGAGTGATTGTCCGTTGCGCAATCCTGATGATATTTTAGGTGAAAAGGGTGCGGGGCCTCAGATCCTATAATCAAAATGAAAACGATGTACTATCTGGTTTGAAAAATCCTTCATAAGTATCTTGGTTGTCTGTCATTCCCAATAATTCGAGGGTAATCTGATGATAAAAACCTTGATAAGAGAGAAATGAAACCAAGGCCTGATTAATTTCATCTTGGTTTTCTGTGTGTTCTAAAGCACTTTGTTGACGTGCATACATTAAGATGGCTCGTTGGCGATTTTCTTTAATTGTTTGGTTACCTCTATTTTTAACTTCATACTGTACTAAAAAATGAAGAATATCTTTTGCATTGTTAAGATTGAGATTTTGCAACCGTTGATAAAAATCTTGGTTAAGAAAGGCTTGTAAGGGGTCCTCTTTTTTTGTCATTAATGCTGATGATGGACTATGAGATGTCGCTTTTGCATTATTAATTTGATAAGCAACATATTGAGGATCAATTTTCATCGTGAGTACCTTCATCTACTGTGTTTTCATCAAACTCTTGTATATAAGCCAATAATCGCATTTTCACTTCTTGAGAAAACAGCATATGATTTTTCTCGCAATAGTATTGATGGAACTGTTTTTTCAGATCTTGAGTGAATAAAGGGGGATCAAAAAAAACAACGTGTGATCCTGAATTGATAGAAAGTGTAGATTCATTATGAAAGATCAATTCAACGTCTTGGCCATTAAGTAATTCTTCCACATAAGAACGCAGTGTTTTCGGGATCTCTAATATTAATTTAGTATCTGTTGGTACTGTGGTGATCAGATGTTTTGTTAGTTCTATTTGCATTTGTGGTGATTGAAAATAGTGGGCAATTTCTTGAACAATTAATTCTCTTTGTTGTATTTCATGACGACATAATTCGGTGTGATATTGTGTACATAGCGTCAGGATATCGCCTAATAATACCTGTAACCCTTCAGCGTAAGCCTGTTTTTTATTTTCAACAAATTGTAATTCTTGTTTTTTCTCAAGTTCAATCAGCCGTTTCTTCATCTTTTTATGTGTTATTTGCTCTATTCTATGAATATTGTCTAATTGTCGTAGATAGCGAGAACGGATAAGCACACCCTCACAGGTATAACTCAAAAGAGTTTCAGGCAGGGATCGCAACATAATTCAGTACCAAAAGGAAAATAGAATGTGATAAATGCAGTTTTGCAGGCAACGTAATTCGCTTTTTTTCTTTGGGAAAGCAGAGTACAAAGCGTTGTGCTAACGCATTGGATATCGAAGAAATAAAATCTAATAAGAGTTGATAGCCGATATATTGAGGCTCTCCGTGTGTGTCATCTATTTTTTCTTCAGCAAATAAAATCGGTTTTAGAGAAAGAAATGCACGTAATGTAGGGGATAATTGATAGTAATTATCAACCTGTAAAAGAGCTGATGATGAGAAAAGATATCCTAAAAAAAGCGCACATTGAGGCAAGTGTGACCATTGCGTAACCAGTTTGTTTGCTACAGGATCATTCTCAAGATCAAAATCGATTTCGGTTTTGAGATTGTATTGTTGAATAAGTTGACGGTTTGAAAGCTTTTGCCAAATGAGATCGTCATTGGGTGTTGCTAATTGATAATAATCTTGATGGATATATTGTAATGGTTCATACATCACGATAGATATCCGCTCAAATTGCTGAAGAGTGAGCATGGTTTTGCTTTTCCTCTCGCAATGTTGTTTTTTCTCGACGATGCTTTATTAGCAGTACAACGGAAATAATAATGATACTGATTGATATCAGCGCAATTAACCAGCCATATTGAAAGAAAATTGAATGATTTTCATCGGGAATAACTAAGTTGGGCTTCGTGAGTTTATTTATATTTCTTGAGTAAAGTAACACAGTAATATTATTTATGCTCATATCACTAAATGCGTTGTTAATAAAAGCACGGATATCTTCACTAAGTTGGTCACTATCCAATGTCTTTTCCTCATAAAAAATTAACACAGAGGCATGAGGAGCAGGAATTCCCCGTTCTGATAATGAAAGGGGATAACTGATATGAACCCTTGCATCAATAATATGGTCAATTGTGATTAAGGATTGTTCCAAGCGTTGCTCAAGTGCAGAAATCAGCCGTGCTTTTTCTGCCTGAGGTGAGGATACCAATGCATCAGAAGGAAATATTTGTGTCACTTCAATACGTGCATTGGTTGGTAGTTGATACTGTTCTAAAATTTGTACTGCAATGGCAAAATCTTCTTTTTTAACTGTAATATCGAATAAACCTTTACCCAGCGCGATTTGGGTTGTCTTAATGTGATGTTTTTGTAATACCGCCTGTACTTGTGTTGTTTGGCGTTGATTAAGACCCGTCAAAAGTGATTGGTCTTTACAACCCGAAAGCAATGGAAATAGACAAAATAATAGCGCGCATAATAAAGAATTAGCTCTCATTACTATTGTGCCTTTAATAATGTTTCGACAACATTTAATGATTTTCTGACCAATGTGCTGGCGAGATTCATCGTAATGGTGTAATCATTGAGCGTTGTTTGAAGTTGGGTATAACTTTGAACATCCATCAATTGACTGAGTGTAGAAAGTTTTTCTTGTATCTGTTGTTCATATCGCAAACTATCCGCAATACTTTTTGTCGTTATGGACGCCAATGTATTGTGGCTTAATTCATCAGATGTATCAGATAAAGTGGATAAATTAATAGATGTGATGGGCGTAATTGCCATACGTACTCCATAAATAAAAGGTTAGCGCATATTACCAATAATGCTCATGGCAAGATCTTTTACGACTTTAATAGATGTTGATTGAGCATTTCGCGTTATATTATATTCCGCAAGTTTGGCCTGATAATCTGCTAATGCCGCTGCATTAGACGTATCCATTTTTAATGCCTCTAAGGCTTTCTTTAAAGCCTCGCTTTGGTTTTTTACGGGGTTTTGAAAATAGTCATCAATATTTTGAATTGAGCTTGCATCTTCAGTATTCGCATTCCCTGTTGGGCTAGTTGACATAATATCGTTCTCTTAAAGTATTAAAGTGTCATTTTCAAAAGTGAGATTTTTATCCATTGGGAAAATAAAGATGTTTATTATCAATAAAGATATAGCCTTTACTTTCTTGTAGCATGGTTTTATTTTGTAATTCAGATTTACCTATATTCTCTTGGTAAAATATAAATTTTCTACCAAAAAAGGATGTTTGTTTTTTTATAAATTGATTTAGCGTTGATTTATCTTGATAAGATAAGTTGCTATTAAATATTAATACAAGCCTATTTTTATCTTTCTTTATTTCATAGTCGGATTTTTGAATAAAAGAAATTTTGTTGATTTCATTGATTAAATTATTCATGGAAATTGAAATGATCTCAGGGTAACAATTATCTGGAAATTGATGTTGAATGGCATTTATCTCCTTTTCTTTTTCAATTTCATTTTGATAGATAAATATTACTTTTGGTTTTTCTTTATCTGATAAAATCAAGTGATTGATTTTATGCTGTCTGGATATTAGTGAATTTTTAACTTTATTAATATCAACATAAATATATTCACCCTCTCTATTTTCTGTTTTTATCCATTCTGGTACTGAATCATCATAGAGGCAGAGATGATTGTTTTCTCCCTTGTAATTAAGAGGCGATAACTGAATCGGTATATCAACTGTTTCATCAATAAATTTATTATCTTTTAATAAGTAATATAAAATAAATAAAGTGAGTATTAAAGTAAAAATGAAAATAGAAACAGTAGAGTAAGTTTTTACTTTCATTTTATTTAAACTAAAATTCAATTCGTTAATGTTTATATTATCTGATTTGCTAATCAATAAGATTGGAATATCATTTAAATAAATGGGATTATCTAATGTTAATTTTTCTGTTTTTGTTTTTCCTAACTTATTGTTATTTATAATAAAAAAGTTATCATTATCATTTTTTTGATCAAGTTTAATATCAATATTTACATTTGAGAAATCATCATCAAAAGGAATGTATAAATTGATTTTATTTTTATGTTCACTATTTCTTCTATTTTCACCGTTATATAACAAAATGGAATAGTGATGAGATGAAAGTGATGTTTTTGTGCCTTTTAATGGCCCGTTTAAAATATAAAGATAATAAAAAATATAATTGCTCATAAATAACTTTGTTTATTAATATTTCACGTGAATAGGTTTGGATAATAATTTAATTAATCTTATTTATTTTTAAAATAAGGTTTATTATTTTACAGTTTAAGTGTTTTTTAATAAAAATATCTTGTAAAATTTAAACTAATCTGGATGATTGTACATATTTATCACTAATTATTAATGTTATTATATCTAAAGTGCTGTAAATCATAATGCATAAATAATATTTCGGTATTAATGTTATTACCGTTATTTTTGTTTTTTTATAATTTTTAAGGTTCTATTATGTTAATAAATGATATAAAGATAAATGGTGACAATGATATATTGATGGGTGATTCTTTATTCTATTGTATTCCTTTGAGTGATGATTCGCCGATAAAAATATATGAAAATAAAATCGTAAAGATAGTACAAGGTAAGGCATTTATTTATAATGCGAAAAATGAGAATATTGTTTTTCAATCTGAACCGCATACTTGGAAAATAGAAAAACGTTCTTTCTTTATATGTGCTCGATTATTGGCTTTTATTGATTATGCGCGTGATTTTTCAAAAATGACAGCTATTGGAACTGAATTTGATATTAATCAGAAGATTTTTCATATAGAAAATAGCGAAGGAACACTAGAGCATATTTTAATTAGTGAAGCATTAAAAGAGAATAGCCAATTAGAACCACTTTTTGTGACGATAAGACACAGTGAAAGCTATTGGCTTATTTTGCATCTTATTAGTTATTTAGATGAGAAAAAAAGTAACATTGCACAAATAGGGGAACGCTATGGCGTATCTGGTACGCATTTTAGGCGTTTATGCAAACGCTATTTGGGGAACTGCGGTAAAAGCCAATTACGTTCATGGCGTGCTGCTTCATCGATTTTAACAACGCTTTCAACGGATGAATCATTAACACAAATCGCCGTTGATAATGGATTTAGTTCTGCATCACATTTCTCTAATGAAATTAAAACATTATTTGGTATTACTCCAACGGAATTTCGCCGAATTGGTCGTTTTCTTTATGAATATAAAAAATAAAGTCTGTTTTATTATTGGGATACTTCTTTGTTGTAGTTTGCCTTTATCTGCCAAAGCAGAAGAAGAGCAAATTATTTATACACATCAAAGTAAAAAACCCGATATGTTTATTGCTGTTGATACCCGTATCGAGCAGTTTTTCTTTGTTTTATCAGATAAATTCAATAAACCCTTTATTTTAAGTCAGGCTGTTAAGAAAAAAAGGATCACCGGTAATTTTTCATTGGCTTCGCCTCAAGAGGCATTTGAGTCGATGGTTCGCCGTATGTCATTACTTTATTTTAATGATGGTGAAGCAATTTATGTGTATGACAATACTGAAATTGAGCAAGCATTATTTCAAGTAAGAAATATTAGTATTTATGAGCTCAAGGAATATCTGCAAGATGTTGGTTTGTACGACCCACGTTTTCCATTACGAGCAGGAAAAGATAAACGTACTTTTTATTTATCTGGGCCACCTATCTATCTTAAGTTAGCGAGAGCCGCTGCAGATTATCTTGATAATGTTGCGGCAGAAAAACAGCAACAAACAATGAATAATCAAGTTCCCACGGGGAGTTCTCGTTATGGAGAGGAATTTGTGCAGATATTTGCACTAAAAAATACCTTTGTTCAAGATCGTAGCTATTCATTACGTGATGAAAAAATTGTACTACCAGGTATTACGACAGTATTACAGCAGCTATTTCATTCCCAAACACAAGAAATGAATGGAGCGTCGCGAAATAGAGAGCAACAGAATACATATTCCGCATCTTTAAATACGAATAGTAGTAATGGCGAAAGTGAAGAGACGTCTTATTCGACAACACCTATTGTCACTCAAATGGGACAATATCATGTTGAGTTAGTACCGTTGCCAGCATCAAATAGCTTATTAGTTAAAACTAGTCGGGAAGGTTTAGCATTAGTCCATTCATTAATTACTCAGCTTGATAAGCCTAAAAGGCAAGTTGAGCTTTCACTATGGATCATAGATATTTCAAAAAGTAAGGCAGATAGCTTAGGGATTGATTGGAGTGCGCGTTTTGACTCCGGCAATCACGCCTTTTCATTTAATACATCAAGTTTAACGCCAGCATCGGGTTTTAGTTTTCTCAGTAAAATTAAAGCATTAAGTGATGATGGTGATGCAAAAATGGTATCAAGACCCATCTTGTTAACTCAGGAAAATACCCCTGCAATTTTTGATAATAATACGACTTTTTATACTCAAATTAAGGGGGAAAGGGTTGCAACATTAGAATCTACAACATTTGGCACAATGATGAGTGTATTGCCTCGTATTGGTAGCTCTAATAAAGAGATTGAAATGATCATCAACTTAGAAGATGGCGCAGAAAAAAAAGAAGATTCAAGTAAAGATAATGAACGTCTACCTACGATTAATCGTACTAATATTAGTACCGTAGCAAGAGTTTCAGAAGGTGGAAGTTTGCTTATTGGTGGATATACACGAGAAGATAATGTAAATGCGGAATCTAAAATTCCAGTCCTCAGTGCAATCCCATTATTGGGCAAACTATTTACATATAAATCAGATAACAATAAAAAGATGGTTCGTATTTTTATGTTACAGCCACGTTTATTGGGAAGCACTGACAGTGATATCTCACAATCATTAAGTGATGATCCTTTTCAACCGATGAATAAAAAAACGACACAGGCATTGCAACAACTTCAGAATTTTATGAGATAATGCCATGGTTACGCCAATTAAATCGACGATCCCAATTCAAATTGCAATAAAAGAAAATAAAGTTAATCATGAAAATAAAAGTGATAACGAATATAAGCAGCCTAAAATTTCAGAGAGACAGAACTATCAAAACCAATTGATGGAAATTGCTGATGATATGTCGATGGTTGCCTCGCAATTTTCACAACGTTATGGAAAAGGATTAGATAAAAAAGCAGAACGAGGAAATAATACTTTATATATTACAGAAGAAGGTGCAGATCAAAAATTAGATAAAGTATTAAAAATGTTTAAAAAATCAGATCAAAGCTTACAGGACTTATTGGCTTATTTACGACAGATGTTTCCTGACGATAGTGATTTGATTATGGTTTTACGGGAATTAATTAGAAAGAAAAAATTAGGTGCACAATTAGATGCTGAGATAGAAAATGAAATTGTGCGTATGCTTGAAGGAGAAAATGCAAAAAATATTCGTGCGGGGATTAATGTCGCTTTAAAAGCAAAAATATTTGGTAAATTATTATTACTTAATCCCTCTGTATTACGAGATCTTTATCGTAGCTATCTTGATTTAGATTTAGAGCCAATTTATTTCTTTCAGTTTTTAATAGAAGAATATGATATTGAACGATGTACGGCTATTTTTACCTTTTTGGCACAAAGTTTGTTATATGATATGCAATCTTTGATGCCGAGTTGCTCACAAAGTTCAGAGTTTGGTTTGCTGTTAGAAAGAGTCAATAAATTAAGAGCAATATATAGTTTTATTTTATTAGGAATGGATCTTTTTAAAGAAAAAGAGTTACAGCATATATTATCAGAAAAACAGCTTTATCAATTGTTCTATCATGGTATGACAATACCCGATGAAATGAATATCTATTTGTTGAGTTTATTATCCAAAGAATGCTCAAGTTTATTAATAACGGTAAAGATGCGATTTTTACAAATAATAAGAACACTATTTAATAGATATCCAGAATGCTTGTATTTATCTAATGAAAATAGAGCCTCTTGCCAAAAAATAATACAAACTATTATGGATAAGTATATTCATATGGAAAAATTCGAATTAAGAAAAAAAAATAGTTATTTTTTATGGATATTAATAATGATATATAAATTTCTTTTCTCGATAAGAAATCGTCCAGAACTTATTGTGTTGTCAGTGATAATTTTAGTTATTTTAATGTTAATTATGCCATTGCCTACCTATTTGGTTGATTTTCTTATAGGTCTTAATATCACGATTGCATTATTGATATTGATGAGTTCTTTTTATGTCACTCGAATATTAAACTTTATGACGTTTCCCGCATTACTTTTGATTACAACGTTGTTTCGTTTAGCTCTATCAATTAGTACTAGCCGACTTATCTTATTGGATGCCGATGCTGGAGAAATTATTACCTCTTTTGGTGAGTTCGTTATTGGAGAAAATTTAGTTGTTGGTTTTGTGGTCTTCTCTATCGTGACGGTAGTACAATTTCTTGTTATTACAAAAGGTTCTGAACGAGTTGCCGAAGTCGCTGCACGTTTTTCTCTTGATGGTATGCCGGGTAAACAAATGAGCATTGATGCGGATTTGAAATCAGGCATCATTAATAATGATGAAGTTAAAATTAGGCGGAAGGAATTAGGGCAAGAAAGTCAGCTTTATGGATCATTTGATGGTGCAATGAAATTTATTAAAGGCGATGCTATTGCAGGCATTGTGATTATTTTTGTTAATTTAATTGGTGGAATGTCTGTTGGTATGGCGCAAATGGGGATGTCACTTTCTCAAGCGTTGCAAACTTATACATTATTAACCATTGGTGATGGTTTAGTGGCACAAATTCCCGCTTTATTAATTTCAATTAGTGCCGGATTTATTGTGACACGAGTCGGAGATGAAAATAAAAACTTAGGCTCAAGTATTATGAATGAGTTGTTATCTCAAGACTTCGCACTCTTAATCACTGCATTGCTTGCTTTTGCTATTGGTTTTTTACCTGGCTTTCCAACGCCGGTCTTTATTATTTTATCTACGATTATTGGATGTTATTTTTTCAAAAAAAACATTTGGGATAAAAAAAAGAAAACTTCTGAGAATAGTGATGCTCCTCATCATGAAGAAGGTGATGAGAAAAAAGGTATTATGTCTAATCTTTTTTCTGGAAAAAAAGAACAAGAAGAAGAAAATCAATTAGCAACAGAAACAATTTCTTTATCGCAAGCAGAAACACAGCCACTAATCGTAACGCTTTCAGTGAAAAAGAAAAGTTATCTAACAAAAAAGGTCTTTGATAAATGGCTAAAGAAAGAATTTATATTACAATATGGGGTATTACTTCCCGATATCTTAATTTATTATTCAGATACTATTGATAAAGATAAAGTCATCATTTTAATTAATGAAGTTAAAGCGGATGAGTTTTATTGTTCTTTCCCTCTTATTAATATAGAAGCACCGACAGATGAATTCTTTTCTTTAGGGTTAAAATATATTGAGTTAGAATGTAAGGGAGTAAAAACTTATTGGACTGATGAAGATAATAAATCATTATTAATGAAACTTAATTTTGAACTTATAAGTTCAGAAGATTATTTTTATCAAAAATTTTCTAATTTAATTACAGCAAATATTGTGGAGTTTTTAGGTATACAAGAAACAAAAGATATACTAGATAAAGTAGAAGGAAAATCACCAGAATTAATGAAAGAATGCTATCGGCAAATTTCTATTCAAAGGATCAATGAGGTTTTACAGAGATTAGTGCAAGAAAAAATACCAATAAGAAATATTAAAACGATTATTGGTGGATTAGTACAATGGGGTGGAAAAGAAAAAGATCCTATTTTGCTCACTGAACATATTCGAACATTACTCTCTCGTTATATAAGTGGTTTTTTTTCTAAAAATAGTCAGCTCAATGTTGTTATATTATCTAATGAAATTGAAGTAATTATTCGTGATGGAATTAGGCAAACATCATCAGGGACATTTTTAAATTTAGAACCAGCGGAGCTTGATGTTATTTTAGAAAAAATAACCATTGCACTTGATGAAATAAAATATATTCAAAATTATGTTTTATTAACTGCAATTGATATAAGACGATTTGTAAGAAAATTACTAGAAACACAGTTCTCACAACTATCTGTTTTATCATACGATGAAATATCATCAGATATTGAAATAAATGTTTTACAAACTATTTAGAGGAATAATATGTCATTTGATCTTGCACAATTACTTATAGATGCTATGAACGTTATTGGTCGAACAGACCTTTTTTCTGGAGGGCATTCTATTGATAACCATTCAACTATTACGATTAGCTTAGGCGATATGCCTGATATTAATTTATTAATTGTTGATAATGTTCCTATGATTTGGTCGGTATTACGTGAATATGATGAAAATCAATTAAAACAAAATAGTTCAGAAATTATATTAAGCCATGTGAACTCAGAAACAGAAAGTTTTTATCCAGGCCAACCAGCGTTAGTTAAAGTTGAAAATGATTTAGAGCTACGCGCCTCTTTTATGCCAATAGCTTTGCAAAATGGCGAAACAATGGCAAAAGCGATAGATGAATTTTTTCAAGCCATGAATCGAATTAATCAGCAATTTATTAATTAGTTATGGCTAACGCGTTTTCTCCTTTTCGTTATGCAGCACACCCAATTCGGATACAAGGTAATATTCTTGAGGTGATGTTGCGTAATGTTTTTATTGGTGAAATTTGCCAAATTAGAAAAAGCATAGAAAATAGCATGCCAATTGGTGAAGCTATTGTTATTGGATTTCGCCACGGAATAACAATATTGAGTATGATGGGCAACTCTCAAGGCTATTCTTTGCAAATTATCGTAGAGCCAACAGGTGAGGCTTTCTCTGTTGCTCTAAATCATCGTGTATTAGGTAGCATGATTGATATTAAAGGGCATTGTTTATTACGATTTGACGGTAAAGACTTATCAGAAGATTTACCTTCTAAATTATACCCTGTTCATACGCAGCCTCCCGCATATCATGAACGATTACCTATCACAACATTATTTCAATCAGGAGTTCGTGCAATAGATGGATTATTAAGTTGTGGTTTAGGACAACGAATGGGAATATTTGCCAGTGCAGGAACAGGAAAAACAATGTTGCTGAATATGATTATTCGTTTTTCTCAAGCAGATGTATTTGTCATCGGATTAATTGGTGAACGAGGCCGAGAAGTTACCGAATTTGTCGAAGAGTTAAAACAAGATAGTCGGTGTAATAAGGTCGTATTGATTTGTTCAACCTCAGAAAAACCAGCGGTTGATCGTTGTAATGCGGCATTAGTGGCGACTACAGTTGCTGAATATTTTCGTGAACAAGGTAAACATGTTGTTTTATTTATTGATTCAATAACACGCTATTGCAGGGCGTTACGAGATGTCGCGTTAACAGCAGGCGAATTACCTGTCCGTAAAGGCTATCCCGCTTCAGTTTTTGATACATTGCCCGCCATTCTAGAAAGACCTGGTGTGACAAAACGAGGGTCTATTACTGCATTTTACACCGTCTTATTAGAAAGTGATGATGAACCTGATGCAATAGGTGAAGAGGTTCGCTCTATCGTTGATGGTCATATTTATCTTTCACGAAAAATAGCCGCATCAGGTCATTATCCTGCTATCGATATTTTAGCGAGTGTGAGTCGCCTTTTTCAGCAAATTACAGATGAACGACAACAACAGGCAGGATTAAAAATAAGACAAATTTTAATGCGATTGCAGGATATTAAATTGTTACAAGAATTTGGTGAATACCGTATTGGGGATAGTGCATTAAATGATGAAGCCGTGAATAAACAATCTAAAATTGAAAAATTTTTAATACAGTCATTTAAAGAAAAAGCAGAATTTCAACAAACATTAGAAAAATTGTATGAGATTGCCAATTAAACAACAAGCCATCATTGATTTATTAGTTAAGCGACAAAGAAAAATTGAAAAAAAACAGTATCAATATGAAAGACTATTAGTTGAGGCGGAAAACAAAAGACAAGAACAAAAGAAATTAATGGAATTATTGAAAAATGAAATACCTAATTATGAAAAAATAGGTATTTATTCCATTATTTCTTTTTATCATCAAAGAAGAAAGAAAGCGATTGTCTTATCTTCATTGAATTTATGTCAAACTCAGCTTAAAGAAATAATTATTCAACAAGAAAAATTGAAAGAAGAAAAAAAAGAACTTGAAAAAGAATATATTATAACAATAAAAAAACAGAAGAAAATGCAACGCTATTTTGATAGAAAGCAGAAAGAATTACAGGTATATCTAGAACGTTTAGAACAATATGATATACAGGAGATCGCTTTGTATGACAACGATATTATCTAATAATGTAAAAATAAACAACATAATTTCTAGTGATGAATGTGCTTTTGATGAAATGGTTTTATATCAATGTCAAAAATTTTTTCCTAAAGATAAACAGAAATTAGAAATGAGATTAGAAACATTTCTAAAATTAAATAAAGCTAATGTGTTTTTAAATGAAAAAAATAAGGATTTAGAAATATTATCAGATATTGAAGAGAGAGAAGATAGTGAAGGACTATTCCTGATGAATAGAAATATATTATTTTTTCTTTCCAATAAAATAGAAGAAAAAACATCTGATAAATCAATTATTAAAGAATTGATTATAAGAGCAAGTGAAATTAAAAAACAAAATCTTGAAGTAAAGAATATCATCATTAATGATGATTTTTTAAATAAAAAAAATAACATTAAAGATAATGTCAGTAAAAAAAATGAGATAAACGATGTATTTAATAGTGAAATAAATAATACACATAAAGTTGATACAGAAAATAACACTAATTCTGCACAATTATCTGAAAAAGTAGAATTTGTACAACAACCTCAAATAGAGGTCAAAACGGTGAATAAATCGCCACTTGAAGTGCCTTGTTGGCGAATATTACATACAAAACAATCCACCGAAAAAAATGATATTACTTATGTTTTTAAGCAGTGGGGAAACGAACATCATCAAATAAAAATTCTTTTTTTTATGAAACATCAGATGCAATTTATTGCCTCTACAGGACGTGTTTACCAAACTTCTCTGGATAATTTAAATCAATATCAAGGCAGAGCAATATTGTCGTTAGAAAATAGTTCAGAAAATGAATATGACTATATTACTTCAATTGATGCAGATCCTAAAAAGGAGGATGGTGATTTATGAATACATCATTATTAGCATGTATAAAAGATAATGATGATGATAACACCATGCGATGTTTTTCTGCCTCATTTCAATCATATTCAGTAGATAAAAGAGATTATTATTTTTCTATCTATGGGGAAAATTCACTTGGTTTCTTTAACGGATTAATGTCTGTTAATTGCGTTATGGATAGGCTTTATCCTGAAAAAAAGATTGATTGGGAATTGGTTCCTTCCTCTTATTTGTGCTCTCTTTTTATTCAAAATTATACTCAGATTTTACTTTCATTTTCATCAATACCTTTTTTATTGCGTGTAGAGGATATTTATTTAGGTCAATCAGTAAATGGCGCTTATCCCAAAATTAGCAGTGATCTTGGTGATGTTTTTATTCGTGAAATAAAAGGGCATTTCCAATGGATAGCGCTATCTAATAATAAGTTAGGAGTTATAGGCGATTTTTGTTTAGGAACGAGCCAGCTTTCTCTTTCATTATTAAAAAATATATTACTTGGTGATGTATTACTTATAGAAAAAATATCATCTAATTTATTTTTAGGTGAGAAAAAGTGGATTAAATTTGAGTGGAATGGGGAAAATAGTGTGCAACTATTAAATGAGAATGAATCAAAAGTATTAGACAGTAATGAACAAAACAAATCAGCACATGAAATAGAGAGTCAACCTTTTATTACTGATGAAGAGAAAAGATTAGCCCCCATCGGTAATATCCCTGTCACTGTTTCTTTTATTTTAGCCAGTAAAAAATTATTAATTGAAGAAATAGAAAATCTTAAACCAGGGCAACATATCATGCTGCCTGAAGAAGCACATCAACAAATTATTTTAAAAGTAAATGGCCTTTCTGTTGCTCAAGGAGAATTGATTAGGGTCGGTGATCGTTTAGCTGTTGAGATCCAACGTTCTTTTTCACATAACGAGTAAATAATGGAAAGCTCTACAACATTGATACTAACGCTTGCCTTGGCAACACTTGCGCCTTTTATTATTGCCGCAGGTACGTGTTATCTTAAATTTTCGATAGTGCTTGTTATGACGCGTAATGCTTTGGGTGTACAACAGGTACCTTCTAATATGGTTCTAAATGCAGTTGCGTTAATGATGGCATTATTTGTTATGACGCCAATGGCTAAAAATAGCTATCAATATCTTGTGAATAATCCTATTAATTTAGGAGAGCCAGGATCATTAGAACGTTTTTCTGATGAAGCATTAGGTGAATATAAGCATTATTTATACCGATATTCAGAACCAGAATTATTAGATTTCTTTGATAAAGCTCAAGGGTATCGACCAGACAGCATAGACGACGATGAACAAATTGAAAGCTCACTATTTTCTTTATTACCTGCTTATGCATTAAGCGAGATAAAATCGGCATTTATTATTGGATTTTATCTTTATCTACCTTTTATTGTGATTGATTTGATCGTTTCTTGTATTTTACTGGCATTAGGAATGATGATGATGAGCCCGATTACACTTTCTGTCCCTTTGAAGTTAATTTTATTTATTGCAATGGATGGTTGGACATTATTATCAAAGGGACTTATAAATCAATACCTTGATTTGATGGTGGTAAAATAATGGATATGGTTTATGCTGCTAATAAGGCAATCTATCTCATTATTTTATTATCAGCAGCACCTATTGCTGTTGCCACTTTTGTTGGATTAATTATTGGATTATTACAGACAATTACACAAATACAAGAACAAACATTACCTTTTGGAATTAAGTTAGTGTGTGTTTTTGTTTGTTTATTAATGACAATGGGATGGATGGGGGAAAAATTATTGGTCTACGCAAAAGAAATGTTAGCGATAGGATTTGCTGGATAAAATATGTTAATAATATTCGAATATTTTAAAGTTTATCTTATTGATATCTTTCTTCTTATGGCACGTTTACTTCCTGCATTTATGTTTATTCCTTTTTTAAATAGTAGAATTCTTAATAGCCAATTTTTAAAATATGTTATTATTTTCTATGTTGCATTGGGTATAAAAGTCAGTATTCCCATTTCAGATGATATTAGAGATAACGGGATTATTATTCTAATTAGTGAAATTATTATTGGCCTTTTTATCGGATTGTTACTTGCAACGCCATTTTGGATAGCCTCGGCATTTGGTGAATTTGTAGATAATCAACGAGGGGCTAGTATTGGTGATACTATTAATCCTACAACAGGTATTGAATCTTCAGAGTTTGCTTCGCTAACGGGATTATTTTGTGTTGCTTATTTTCTGCAGTTTGGTGGTTTAGTAACATTAATGACAGTCTTAAAAGATAGTTATAGTGTTTTTCCTGTTGGCTATTTTAATCAAAATATTGGCTATTCACTAATAGGAAAATGGTTGACCGATATAGTACGAGTGGCTATTGTTTTGGTTTCACCTGTATTAGTTTTGATGTTTCTTAGTGAAGTAGCATTAGGTGTTTATTCCCTTTTCTGTCCTCAGCTGAATGCATTTTCACTCTCTTTATGTATTAAGGGCATTATTGCTTTTTCTGCACTTCTGCTTTTTTTTACTTCAGCAATGACAAATGAATTATCGGGTTTTTTTAATTATCAGTATTTCCATACTCTCTTTATGAGTTTTTATTATGGCTGAAAAAACAGAAAAACCGACACAAAAGAAATTAGATGATTCAGCTAAAAAAGGGCAAACATTTAAAAATAAAGAATTAACTTCAGGTGTGGTTTATATTATTGGCATTATCTATCTTTTTCACCGAGTTAATTTTACAGAATTTGTTGAATTTTACCAATCTATTTTATTAAATCCAACACATATTAATTTAGAAAGTTATATTAAAATAATATCAAAGCTGTTTTTTAATATTATCATACCTGTATTGATTATTACTGCTTTCGTGGGTATTACTATTTCATTGTTTAAGTCTCGATTTAAAATAGCAACTGAAGCATTAAAAATAGATTTAAATCATATCAATCCGATCTCTGGTTTTAAGAAGATATTTAGTTTAAGAACAATAAAGGATTTCATAAAAACATTACTTTTTATTGTCGTTTTTTTAGTGGTTTGTTTTGTTTTTATGGTAATAAATAGCCAAGAGATATTTTTACTTTATCGTTCTAATTTAAATATTGTAGTAGAAAAATGGAGCTCTGTTGTTGTCGATTTTGTTTTTATTTTCTTTATTCTTTCATTACCACTTCTTACTTTAAATATTATTGCTGATTTCTTCCTTTTCATGAAAGATATGATGATGGAAAAACATGAAATAAAACAAGAAAATAAGAATATGGAAGGAGATCCTGAAATAAAATCAAAACGCAAATATTTACACCAAGAGTTACTTGATGAGCCAATGAAAAAAGTGATTAGAGATTCTTCTGCTGTAATTGTTAATCCTACTCATATTGCTGTGGGAATTTACTTTGATCCTGATAATAATATTATGCCATTAGTTTCGTTGAAGTGTGAAAATGCAAAAGCACTGGCTGTAAAAACATATGCGAAAAAAGTAGGCACACCAATAGTTCGATATCCAGAATTGGCTCGAAAGCTATATCATAAATATCATCTTTTTGATGTTATGATCGATACTGATCTTCTTGATATTATGGATCTCCTAATTTGGTTAAAAAGAGTTGAATTAGATGGTAGATTAAGAGAAGAAATGGACTATAGATAGAAAAATACATTTATCTTATTTAAATAAATAGTATTTATTTTTATAAATAATAACGTTTGTTTTATTAAAGCTATTTTATAACCATTATTTTATGATTTTGTTAATTATTCATCCTTGATGAAAGGATTAACATCATGTCACTATATGAAAAGATGTCAGAAAAAGAACTTGATCAATTAGCAAGTTACATTGTTTCCATTGTCCAAAATGGTAAAACTATTAAAGATGAAGGTACAATTCCAGAAGGATTTATGGAAGGAATTTATTCATTTGCTTACGATTTCTACCAAAAAGGAAAATTGGATGAAGCCGAAGCTATTTTCAAATTTTTATGTCTTTATGATTTTTATAATGTTGATTATATCATGGGGCTTGCTGCAGTTAAGCAATTAAAAAAACAGTATCAAGCTGCCATAGATCTTTATGCTTTAGCTTATTTAAATGCAAATAATGATTATAGGCCTATGTTTTATGCTGGGCAATGTAATTTATCTTTAGGCGAAAAAGAGAAAGCAAAATATTGTTTTCATCAAGTATCGTTAAATATAAAAGATCCTGTCATAAAAGAAAAAGCAGAGATTTATTTAACATCTTTAAAAGATATCCCTTTGATCGTCATTAATGAAAATAAAGGAGATGAAGATGAGTGATACTATTGTTAATGGTATAATATCTAATCGTTTAGTCTCATTAAAAATGGACGAAAAGGATCAGATTGTTGAGAATTTGACGAAAAAAGAAAATACAGTCAATGACAGTAACAAGAAAATTATTTCTTCATATTTTATAAAAAAAAATGAAAGCATTTCAGCACCTATATTAAGGCCACCTGAAGAGCAGGAAAATGTAAATTCTAATATAGATATAAAACCTGAAGTAGGTGATTTATCTCAAAATAAATCAAGAAGAATAGAAAGGAATGGTCAAGAGAAAAAAAAAGAAAATAATTATTTGGATTTACAATTAAAGTATCAAGGAATAATTAATGATGGTATTTTAAGCTCTATTAAAGACATAGATAAATTCGAAGATTTTTTACATCAGTTTGATTATTTAGAAAAGAAAACAGCAGGGTTGGTTGAGGATTATAAATCTATTTTAGGTGATGTAAAAAAATACCAAGATGCCAATGTTGATTATTGGATGGCAGTATATAACTCTATACAAGAAAAAGGGTTAAAAACAGAAAGTGAGGTATGCAAATATTTAAATAATAAAAATATTCCAAAAGAGATTGTTAATGATCTTATTCATAAAAAATTTAATAATAAATCTGAAATGGAAGATTATTTAATAGGAAAATATCCTGCTTTAAATCTTCCCAATGATATATCCAAAAATAAGCTATATGATCTTGATGATTTACATAGTGATATATTGGATTTTTTTAAGGAAATATCAAATATAGCTCCCCATGTCTCGATGAGTGATGAAAAATTAAAATCAATCTCAACAAATTTTAATCATCTTAAGAATATTATTGATAATAAGAGTGATGATCTTCTTACTAAGAAAATGCAAAGTGCAAAAAAGGCTTATATTGACCTGACTCTGACCCAGAGTCATATAGAACTTGAAATAGCCTCTCGCTCTTTATCAGGTTTGGCATTACTTACTTTTTTACTTGCTAAAGTTAGAGAGCTAACGATGAAAGTGATGCTACAACGTTCTGAAAATGAGCAAAAGCTTTTTGAAGAAATGCAAAAAGTAACAGAAAAATCATTGAGAGATAAGGCTGATGATCAAAAGGTAAAAATTAAAAAACAAGAAGAAATTCAATTTTGGGCAGGAATTAGTTTAAAGATTTTAGGTGGTCTTCTCGCTATTTTTGCCGGTATTGCGGCTGTTTTTACAGCTGGCGCCTCTTTAGCATTAATGGCCGTGGCCGTAACACTTTTAGTTGCAGATGTAGCATTAACAGTTGCTGATGAGATTTATCAGGCCATTCATGGTGAATCTTTTATGGATGAAATAATGGCACCTGTTTCAGAAGCCATTATGAAAGTGATTGATAAAATGGTTGATGCATTAATGGGTATGTTTGAAGTTTTTTTAGACACGCTTAAAGATTTAGGTCTTGTCGATAAAATTGATGATATTAAAAAAGAAATATATGACAAAATGAAAATGGCACTAAAAATTTTTATTACCATTATTTTATTTGTTGCTGCTATAGCATTAACATTTATTGCGGGGCCAGCAATTAATGGCATAACCAATGCAGCGAAAAAAATATTCAATGAGCAAATTAAACAGACTTTAAAAAAAGTATTAAATGATTGTCTTGAGAAAATGCTTGGTAATATGATTAAAGAAATTATTATGCAGGCAATGGAAGAAATATTGAAAGCAATAAATAAAGCGATTACAAAAATTACCGACAATGTATTGTTGCAAAAAATAACTACTATATTAAATAAAGTTAGCCATATGATAACAGAAGATATGTCAGAAAAAGCGGTCAATACAATTCATCGAATAGCTGTAAGTGCTAAATTATTAAATTCAGTTACATCCAATACTATTAATATTTATAGCAATATAATATCAGCCGATATTATGAGATCAGTTGCTGATAGTAAAAAGTTAAATGCAATTCTAGTTTTAATTCAGAAGTTTATGGATAAAATCATGGAAGAATATAGTGATAATATGGATACAATTACGGAAATATTAAAAAATATGAGTGATAGCTACTCTATAAGTAGTAAAGTTAAATCTAACATAGCGAAAAGAATTTCTGCTTAATAAAAAGGAATATAAAATGGATATGAAAATTGATAATCATAACTTTTTCAATACTCTTTTTAATAAAGATGTATCAAATGTTAGCAATGAAAATGAAATAGAGAATGTTGAAGGTCTAAAAACACCCAATAAAACATCTTCAGAACATCTCATCAGAATTAGCTTTAGCAAAGATAACATAAGAACAAATGAAAATAAGCCTTTATTAAAAGGGCCGGAATATAATCACAGTAAAATGAAATCATTTTTGGATGAATTGGAGTTATCAAAGTCTAATTTAAGAGAAAATACGATTATAAAAGTAGGTGAGTTTAATTTTTTATCAGATGATATGATGGATTTAATTAATCTTTTTATTAATTATTACAAAGCAATGATTGAAAAGTTCGAAAGATCTAGAGAGCTTGGAAATATGTTAATGAGTATAGAGATAATATTAGCCGATAGTTCAAAAAATATTTTAAATAAAAAAGCAGATATGGTTGTAGCAGCTTCAGTAACTGGTGCAGGGCTTTCATTAGGCTTAAATATTGGTGGTGCGTCTATGTCTATTTTTGGTATGGGAAAAGGATTAGTCGCTGGAAATACTAACCAGACAATATTAAAAGGAAATACGTTAACGAATATTGCACCTTCATTGAGTGGGATAGCGGAGCAACCTATGCAAGCTGAGGCAATCCGTATTGAAGCTGAAGTAAAAGGAAATGATGCTGCAACTTCCGTTGCAGGACAATTAGTTAACAATAATAATGAACTACAGCGAAATGAAGCTGATATTATCAAAGCACTTTTACAAGGTATCGAAACCATTATTCGTGCAACACAAGATGTCGCGTCTACAATAGGTTCAAATTTAAAAGGTTAATTATGATTAATAATTTGAGATCTTATCATTTACCTAATGAAGAGAATATTTATTCTCATTATTTAACTAAAAAAAAAGTGGATAAAGATCAACTTGATAATATAGTAAAAAATATTGAACGTAATGAGGATTATTTAGCGAACAAAAAATTAATCAAAGATTTTGATGTATCATTCGTTGATAATCCAAATTCAAAAAAAATTGCTTATAGTTTATCTAAATATGTTGAAAATCAAAAATATCATTCTAGTAGATTAGAAAGTAAAGGTATTTTATCATCTATATCTAAAATAGAAACAGCAGAAGACTTAGGTAATAATGATAAAGATAAATTTATTGATTCATTAAGTGATCTTTTTGATGATATTAAATCGACTATTAATACAGGTAAGGCAGATTATTTAGATGTATTAAAAGATCTTTTTTCGAATTATATGGATTTTGTGAGTGCAATAAGAACGTTATTATCTAAATTGAGTGAAGCGACTAAAGCCGCTAAAAAAGAAGGCCGTATTAACATTCATCTTGACGATTTCTATAATGAACTACAAGATTTAAAAAATAAGTATAGTGGTAAGCCACTATTAAGCCTAGATTTATTTTTTAAGAAAGATAAGGAAGGGCGTTACTATCGTGAAATAAAAGGAGAGAAAATTTTCTATAATAATAAAGATGATATTAACAGAGCAATGAAGGCCTTAGGAAATTTGTTGGATGGAATAAAAGGTGTGAAAGTGATTAAAGGTGATGGAGAAGGTAGTGACCATTATTTTGATCCTTATCTTGAGTTTTGGTTCAATGTACAAATTGATTTTACTGATCTTGAAAGCTTATTAAAATCTTTAAAAGATAAAGGATTAGGATCACAAGATATTTTACAGACAGAGTTTGATCTATTAAAAAAGATGTTAGATTCATTTGAGAAAAAACTAAATAACAATCTTGATGAGTTTTCTAAAAAATACAGCACTGCAAATAGTAATTATGATAATTTTGTTAAAATAGTTAGTAGTACAATGAATACATTACTAGAAATGGCAAAAGGATTTCTACGTTTCTAAGGTTATATTGAGTAATATTATGGAAGATAAGATTTTTTACGAATAAAAGAGAGCTGATATATGATAGATATCAGCTCTTTTTTTTATAAATAATAATTTAAATTAAAATTTATATTCAATACCTAACCAGTAATTACGGCCATCTTCCATATAACCTTGAGTATATTCATAAGACTTATCAAAAAGGTTATTTACAGAAGCATTAGCAGAAACTCCATACCCAAAATCATAATCTAAACGAAGGTCAGTTTTTGCATAACCTGCCAGTTTGTCATTTTCATCAATGCGGTTATAGGCCCAACTTTGTGCTTCTTCCATAATGGTAAAGCGAACCTGTTCAACAGGAATAAATGTCATCCACATATAGGCTTTATGTTTTGGTAAACCTTCAACATGTGCTACTTGTTTAGGATCGCTATGGATATAGCTATAATTTAAGCCTAGCTCTAACCAATCTGTCACATTACCTTTAGTACCTAAATCAAGCCCAACATAGTCAACACGCCCACTATTTTGGTTTTGGAAGAATGCGTTGCCACCACGATAAACGGTGTGTGCCATAATTGCATCACTGACACGGTTATAGTAAATGCTGGTTTGGTAACCCCATTTATCCGTAATATGTCCTTCATAAGTTAAGTCGAAAGATAATGCGCGTTCAGGATCTAAATCTGGATTGATGATCCCTTTAGAGCCATCTTTGGGTTTTTCACTTGTGTAACGTTCTTTTTGTGTAGGGAAGCGGCTACGATCAGACACAGAGAAACGTACAGCATCATCATTGGCTAATGAATATTTTGCCATCATTTCCCAGTTAAAGGCTGTTTGTTTGTTATCATCAGCGCCTTTGTCAGTCTCAACGCTATCTCGCCAGTCATAGCTAATTGCACCCACTAAATCGAGATCATTAGTGGCAGCCCATTGATATTCAGTTGCTAAAGACCATGTTCTGTCTTTATAACGCATCCAATCACCATTTTTCTCTTTTTGAGAACGGTGAACGTCATCTTTCCAGTGAGCAGCGAACGAGAGCAGATCATTTTCACGGGTATCGATACCTAATTGTAATGCGGCACCTGTACTGTAGTCGTCATAGTGACTGTAATCAGGTGTATCACCTTTTTTAGGGTACATATAAAGGGTATTTTCAAATTTATCGTGATAAGCACGGCTTTGTAATTTGATACCATCAGTAATTTGAGTAATACCGCTATAGTAATAGCTTTCTTTGTTGTAATCCGGCCATGCCCAATATTTAAATTTACCTTTACCTAATGTTGATGGCGGGCTGTTTTTTTCACCGTCTTGTTTTACATAAGTTAGGGTATATTCGTCAGACGCACGTGGTGTCCAACCCACTTTGATCATGCCACGTTTATCATCTGTTGCTGAATTATCACGACGTCCATGAGTACCCGCAGCTGCATTATTTTCATCAGCACCAGGAATTGGAGTAAAACGTTGTTTTAATTGGCTACCACTGATTTGAATAAAGCCTAAATCATTACGCGCACCTAAGCGTGCACTCATATTGTGTGCATAATCAGCACCACGAGCAAAACCTTGAGAATAAGCAATGCTTCCTTCTAATGGCTTTTTCGGCGTCGCAGTAGTGATATTAATTGCACCACCCATTAAGTTAGGGCCTTGCAGTAATGAGGTATAGCCTTTGTTGACTTCAATGCTTGCCAGATCGTTTGTGGTAAAACGAGCCAAGTCTAAGTTGCCATCATAAGGAACATAAGTCGGGATACCATCAAAGAATACAGGCACTTGACGGCTATCAAAACCACGTACTTTAATGGTGTACTCATTACGGTTACCCGATTTTTGCATTACAACACCAGGTAATGTTGCAATGGCTTGCGCCGCATTGACCTTATTTTGTTCAAGCATTTGTTCTTGCGTTAATATATCTGGGTTTGCTGCAATTGGGCTACTCCATACGGTTAATAAATCGGGAGTAGATTGTCCATAATTGGTGTCAGCAAGAGCAATACTGGGTAATAGAGCAAGAGATAAACAGCAGCATAGAGGTTTTAATTTCATCATTCCAATCTCAGTTCACAATCTATATATAATTTTTTATATAACGATATGCGTAAAAATAAATGAACAAAAAGAGCACTGACATCTGTTAGCGCTCGGTTTTTTATAAAATAAAGCAACAAATTCATATAAAAGAAGCTCAGCAAAGATGTTCCTCTATGCCATTACAACCATTTCCTTGTTATAACTTCTTTTACATTCAGTAGATGTTGTCTTTATTTATTATTGATTAAATATGTAAATACTCACTTACTTATAAGTTGTTATTTTAATTTAATCTTTTGGGGTAAAGACGAACTTTAATATCCGTCGGTGGTGCATAATAAGGCGCAGATGTCACCAGTAAATTGATGCCTGTCTGTGCATATTTTTCAATTGTGTTTAAGTTAATACCACCTGCCAAGGAAAGATGGCAATGAGGTGCAATGTGAGGTACTTCTTGTTGTAGCTGTGCGATATCTTCAATAGAGAACTTATCGAGCTGTAAAATATCAGGTTGTGCTTTTAACGCTTCTCTTGCTTGTTCAATATCATCAGCTTCTACAACAATGCATTTTTCAGGTGCAGCTTGGCGTAACTGTTTAACATGTAGTGCCCAATTATCTGGCTCTGATAAAAATCGACGATGGTTAGCAAAGAGCAAAATAGTTTCGGAGCAACCTTGGCGATGAATGACACCACCGCCCGCTAGTACAGCTTGGGTCGCCAGTAATTTAGTATTAGGGATATTTTTACGTGTACACGCAATTTGCCCTTTAGGTTGATAGCGGTGATAAATATCTAGCATTCTTGCCATATAATCACTCACGCCACAACTCCACTCAAGGACGTTTTGTACCACTTTCCAGCCTTGATGTAGTGCATCAGCACGGCCTTCTGCCGTGATTAAGCAATCACCTGCATTAGCAAAATCGCCATCTTGTTGATGTGCGATTGCTATTAATCCTAATTTTTCCAATAAGCGACAACCTAAAGTGATCCCACTGACGCAACCCGCTTCACGGCGTGTAAAGGTCATGGTGCCTAGTTGATCACCAATATTCAGCGCTCGGCTGGTGAGGTCGCCATATTGGATATCTTCCATCAACAAATTATCAAGAAAGGCATCAGGATAATAAATCATAGGTTCAGCTCACTTTCAGGAACGACATCCCAAGAAACCATTGCC
Organism: Proteus genomosp. 4 str. ATCC 51469; assembly: GCF_003144375.1. Classification (NCBI taxonomy): domain Bacteria; kingdom Pseudomonadati; phylum Pseudomonadota; class Gammaproteobacteria; order Enterobacterales; family Morganellaceae; genus Proteus; species Proteus genomosp. 4. The sequence continues at coordinate 107,462 of NZ_PENV01000005.1, read as the reverse complement.
CAATCACGAGTTGGCGAAATCAGTGAAACACCTTTTTCAATACTTTCATGATAGTAATTTGTTAGGCGTACAATTTCGTCTTCGCTTAAAGGCCCTACAGAGAAGTTAATACCCTCAATAAATTGCTCAAGGCTATTGAAATTACTTTGGCAATTACGGCTACGAATGTAATCCACTTTAGGGTGAATACCCATTTGGTTTAGCATATTCACAGCATAAATGTACGTTGGAAGCGTAGGAACCTCACGACCTAGTAAGCGAATAATGCGTTGGTCAACAAAGGTTGGCGAAACAGTGTGAGTGGTATAAACACGTAATTTAGCTTGGTGATTTAGTTTTAACAGCGCGGCTTGTAAATCCATGACCAATGTTGAACGTGAAGCGACAGCAATATCACAACGAGGAAGCTCATCCCAGCTATCTTCCCATGAACACGTTATAAATTCTGCGTGGTTGATGCCTGCTTGTTCGGCTCTGCGTTTAGCGACTGCTAACATCCCTGTACTGTAATCGATACCAATCGTTTTTTTGAATTTATCTGCAACATGAATACTGATAGAGCCAGGGCCACAACCTACATCTAATAGGGTTTCAGCACCGGTAAAATCCATCATTTCACGAAATTTTATTAAATAGGGATCGTTAGGATTGGCACAGGTTTCTGCCATTTTTTCAGCACGTTTATCCCAGTGTTCCGGCTCTTTTTTGGTTCTTTCTGCCTGTACCATATGGTTTTTATAAAGTTCAGCAAAATCTGTGGTTTCAATTGTGTTCATATTCTTGCCTATGGTCATTTTTATTATCAGAGTAGGCGTGAAAATGCGCCTGAATATCTGTTGGTTGTACACCATAAAGGTGCGCTAAATTATCGGGTGTCAGCAAAATGTCAGGTCTATCTTGCAAAACGGGCACATGAGGTGTCAGCAAAATGACATCATCTGCCAAAGAAGCGGCATGTTGAGGGTGATGTGTAGACATAAAAACACTGATCCCTAATGCTTTTAATGCTTTAACTTGGGTAAGCAGTTTGATTTGATTACCAAAATCAAGGCTTGCTGCGGGTTCATCCATAATCAACAATTTGGGTTGTTGCACTAAAGCGCGTGCAATTAATACCATCTGTTTTTCACCGCCACTTAAGGTATCAAAAGTTCGGTGAGCAAGATGAGAAAGCGAGAGCATTTCTAAGGTTTCCATTGCCATCGTTTTATCTTGTGAGCTAGGCATCGAAAAAAAGGAGAGATGCGCACCTCGTCCCATTACAACCATATCAATAACATTGAAAGAAAAGGGGATATGTGTTGCTTGAGGTACATATGCCACGACTTTGGCAAGTTCTGTTGGTGACCACTCACTTAGTGTTTTACCCGCAATATTAATCTCACCGTCAATACAAGGTATCAGACCCAATAGCGTTCGCATTAGCGTCGTTTTACCACAACCATTAGCGCCTAATAAGCAAATTATTTGCCCTTGTTCGATATGAAAGGAGAGATCTTTAATTAAGGGTTTACCTTTGTAACCAATAGAGAGTCGATTGGCGTTAGCAATAATCATCAGCCCTTCCTCGTTCTTAGTAACAACATTAAGAAGAATGGCGCACCAATGGCAGAGGTTAAAATACCTAATGGAAGTTCAATATTGGCGATTGTGCGGGCTAATGTGTCAGTGATTAATAATATAATAGCGCCAACAAGTAAGGAAACAGGGAGTTGCTGGCTAAAGTTAGCACCCACTAACAATCTTGCAATATGAGGCACAATTAAACCTAACCAACCAATAATACCCGCAATAGAAACTGCACTTGCAGTTATTAATGTCGCAGACAAAATAAAGACAAGTCGTGTGACATCGACATTTAAACCTAATGCTCGGGCTTCTTCATCAGATAAACTGAGTATATTCATACGCCAGCGCAGTAAAATTAACGGAATAAAGCCCACTAACATTAAAGGTGCGACAGAAAGTAAATCAGAAGCGGTAATAGTCGAAAGACCACCTAAGAGCCAAAAGGTAATTGAAGGTAATTGAGTATAAGGATCAGCGAGGATCTTCATTAATGAGATTGCGGAGCCACATAATGCACTGATAGCAATACCGACTAATACAAGCGAAAGTACCGGGTCATGTTGTTTCGCAAGTCTCGCAATAAAGTAGACTAGAGCAACCGTTGCTAAACCGCCCGCAAAAGCGAAAAGTTGAATCGACAACATGGATTGCCCAAGAAAAATACCTAAAACCGCACCAACGCCAGCGCCGGACGAAACACCAAGAATATCAGGTGATACTAAAGGGTTACGAAACATACCTTGATAAGCCGCACCAGCGATCGCCAATCCTCCACCAATTAAGATTGCCGCCAGAACGCGAGGAAACCTTATTTGCCAAAAGACAGTTTCAGTTCGACTGTATTCCACATTGCCAGTTAATTTATTACTCACTAGAGTCCACAGCTCATTGGTAGTAAGTGAATACTTACCACTTGTGATCGCAATTAACGCGACAATGGAAAATAACGCAAAAAGAAGCGTAATGCGTGCCGATTGACTCATGAATACCCCAGTAATTGCTGACATTGTTCAGCACTTAATTGCGTATGGTAAAAATGAGCAAAATAATTTTGCAGATCGTAAGCTACTTGTTTTTCGATTCGAGGATCGAAATGGCTCTGTAGGCGACGTATTCCCATTAAACGATTGATACCTGGAGGGCCATCTAACCAACCAAATGGTAAACCTTTAAATAGTAATACTTTGTTGTTTTTAACGGCTTGGATGCTTTTCCATACAGAGTCTTGCATTATTTGCTGATAGGCATTTTCATCTTGTGTGATGATAATTTCAGGGTCCCACATTAATAGTTGTTCTGGTGATACATCCGTTAACCCAGTAAAATCAGGAACATCGACGACGTTTTCAAAACCTAATGCCTCAATGGCTTCTGTATGAATTGAGTGCCTTGCGCCCGTTTGTAATCCTTTTGCACCACGAGCAAGATAAAAACGCGGGTGCGCTTTTTGTTCAGAAGCAAATAGGGCTGCATCACTAAGGTATTGCTCTGCTATTAGCGCTAATGTTTCTGCTCTTTCTGTAACCCCTAATAAAGCACCTGTTTGACGCAATTGGGCAGGACTATCTTTTAATGTGCCATCAATTAACACATAAGGCACACCCGTTTGATCGGAAACGCGTTTCGCTAATGAGCGATAGGTTTCATCTACATTTCCACTATCAATAATGATATCTGGCTCTAGCGTTAGTAAGGCTTCTAAAGAGAGGGTACTTCCTCGTCCTGACAAACGCCCTAAACGAGGTAATTTACGTAAATCCTCTGAAAATAAAGGGCTTTTCTCTAAGTTAAGGGATGAAAAACCTAATAGTTTTTCAGGGGCTAATGCGAGCAATAATTGATCGGTCGGAGGCCCAGCACTGATCACGCGATGGATTGCTGTTGATGCAGGAATATGACCAAATTGTGCTGCAATACGCGAGGTTATTGCGGCTCTTACCGAATGTGGGAGTGCAGATAATGTCGCAATTGTTGTGAGATAAGTTAGAAATTGTCGTCTGTGGATCGCCATAAGTTCACACTGTTTATTGTTTTATATTGGTATCGTTGTTTCATTTATTATACAGCGAAGAATACTATATTTCCTTTGGCTTAAGTCAAGGGATAGTCAGTCAAAATCAAATCTGAGCACACATCTGAAAAACTTTATTCGAAATAGTGTATAACGTAAGGCTATAATCAGCGTTCTTGGAAAAATAAAGCGCGTATTAATACGAATGTTTTTGGATAGTTGCGATATAAAATGAAGAAAAAACGCCCCTCATTACAGGATGTAGCTTCACGTGTTGGTGTCACCAAAATGACGGTTAGTCGTTTTTTGCGTAACCCAGAACAGGTCTCTGAAGCTTTACGAGAAAAAATTGCGCGCGAGTTAGATAGTCTTAATTATATTCCTAATCGCGCCCCTGATATTTTATCTAATTCTACCAGTCATGCGATTGGGGTATTGCTACCTTCTTTAACTAACCAAGTTTTTGCTGAAGTTATTCGTGGTATTGAATCAGTGACCGATAAATACGGTTATCAAACTATGTTAGCGCACTACGGATATCGTGCTGAAAAAGAAGAAGAACGCCTACTTTCATTGCTCTCTTATAATATTGATGGGCTTATTCTTGCAGAAAGAACACACACGCCAAAAACAATAAAAATGCTAGAAACAGCAGGTATTCCTGTGGTGGAAATCATGGATAGCGTTTCACCTTGTTTTGACTCTGCCGTGGGATTAGACAACATTGATGCATCACAACAGATGGTCAGTGAAATGATCAAGCGCGGTTGTAAGCGTGTTATTTATCTTGGTGCAAGACAGGATGAGCGTACTCTAATGCGTTTAAACGGGTACGAGAAAGCGATGCAAAATGCAGGCTTACCGACAGGCAGTGTAATGACACCGAAAAGTTCGTCGTATTCTTTAGGTGCTGAATTATTACATGCAGCACGTAAACAATATCCTGATTTAGACGGGCTTTATTGTACCAATGATGATATCGCTATTGGTGCTGTTTTTGAGTGCCAGCGCTTAGGTATTTCAGTACCTAATGATATCGCCATCTCTGGTTTTCATGGACATGACGTAGGGCAAGTAATGACTCCTCGTCTGGCGAGTATCTTTACTCCGCGTGATGAAATGGGACAACAAGCGGCAGATTTATTACTTAAGCGTATGAAAGGCAAAATTGCTCGAGGACAAGTTATTGATGTTGGTTTTCGCATTATTACAGGTGAAAGCATATAATAATTTAACTTATTGATAATATTTAGATTTATCATTTAATAACCCTATTGTTATGAAATAATTAACAGTAGGGTTTTTTATTGAGCCTTAAATAAATATCGAGTTGCTTCTCCAATATTTTGTTGTCAGTTTGTAGATCATCTTACTTTCATTTGAGAGTCGCCTCACATTTTCACTTCTTAGTTGATTTTCGTTGTTGTATTTACCTTACCACTTCGGATATGTTACCCGTAACAGTTACGGGTAACATTACAAAAAAGACTTAATATCTGCCTTAAAGGAGCATTCTATGAACGATACCCAATCCCTACACCATGTTTTCATCTTAATGGGGGTATCAGGCAGTGGTAAATCTGCGGTCGCAAGTGGTGTGGCACAACGTACAGGTGCCGCATTTTTAGACGGTGATTTCCTACACCCTCGCTCAAATATTACAAAAATGGCATCAGGCCATGCTTTAAATGATGAAGATCGCAAACCTTGGTTACAAGCACTCAATGATGCTGCTTTTGCGATGCAAAGAACTAATAGCGTATCGCTAATTGTCTGTTCTGCATTGAAAAAACAGTATCGTGATATGTTAAGAGACGGCAATCAATGCCTGCACTTTTTATATTTAAAAGGTGACTATGAGCTGATTGAAAGCCGCTTAAAAGCACGTAAAGGGCACTTCTTTAAACCTCAAATGTTAGTGACTCAATTTGAAACCTTAGAAGAGCCAACCAACGCTGAAAATGATGTGTATGAAATTGATATTTCAATGCCACTTGATGATGTAATTGAAAGTGTAATCAATAAAATAAATTCAGTGACACAAGGGGCTTTTGAAGGGGAAACAGTATGAGTACATTAACGCTTGTGCTAACTGCGGTTGGCTCGGTTCTATTATTACTCTTTTTCGTTATGTATGCGCGTTTGCATGCATTTATTGCATTGATGATTGTTGCTATCGGCGCAGGTATTTTCTCTGGAATGCCACTTGAAAAAATCACGCAAACTATGCAAAACGGAATGGGCGGAACATTAGGTTTCCTTTCTATCGTGGTCGCACTGGGTGCAATGTTCGGTAAAGTGCTACACGAAACTGGGGCATTAGACCAAATCGCAGTTCGATTATTAAAATATTTTGGTGAGAAACGAGCTAACTACGCATTGGGTATTGCTGGCTTAATTTGTGCATTGCCCCTGTTTTTTGATGTTGCCGTTGTCTTATTAATTGGTGTTGTCTTTGCTGTTGCTCGTCGTACTGGTGGCAATGTGGTGAAAATGGCGATCCCTCTATTTGCGGGTGTTGCAGGTGCTGCCGCCTTCTTATTACCAGGGCCAACACCAATGTTATTAGCTGACCAAATGAATGCAGATTTTGGTTGGATGATCTTAATTGGTCTGTGTGCGGCTATTCCGGGCATGTTACTCGCTGGCCCTATCTTCGGTAACTTTATTAGCCGTTACGTTACCTTAGAATTACCAAAAGATTTAACTGAACCAAGTTTAGGTCAAAACAAAATGCCTTCTTTTGGTTTTAGCCTTGCTCTTGTGTTATTGCCTTTAGTGTTAGTGGGATGCAAAACCATTGGTGCACGTTTCGTTGAGGAAGGTTCTCAACTATATAATATTCTTGAATTCGTTGGTCATCCATTTATTGCAATTCTTGTGGCTTGTTTAGTGGCTATTTACGGTCTTGCGATCCGTCGTGGTATGAGCAAAGAAAAAGTAATGGAAATTTGTTCTGCAGCAATCCAACCTGCGGGGATCATCTTACTAGTTACTGGCGCGGGTGGTGTCTTTAAACAAGTGCTAGTGGATTCGGGGGTTGGTCCGGCGTTAGGGAATGCTTTAATTGGCGCAGGTATGCCAATTGCAGTGGCGTGTTTTATTCTTGCTGGTGCTGTGCGTGTTATTCAAGGCTCTGCAACGGTTGCTTGTTTAACCGCAGTTGGTTTAGTTTTACCCGTTATCAATGAGTTGGGTTACAGTGGCGCTCAAATGGCGGCATTATCAGTGTGTATCGCTGGTGGCTCTATTATTCTTAGCCACGTTAATGACTCAGGTTTCTGGTTATTTGGTAAATTTACTGGTGCGACAGAAGCACAAACCTTAAAAACATGGTCTTTAATGGAGACTATTCTTGGCACAACAGGTGCAGTTATAGGCATGATCTTCTTCGCTTTTCTTTAATATCTAATCTTTATTTTCACATTATTTAGCGCGTCTTTTGACGCGCTTTTTTTTCATTACAATAAATGACTATCAAATGTGACAGAAAATACCAAATTTCTCATTAACCTATAGGCTTCTTTATTCGGTGGGCACACTAGGGTTGTCATATTATGGTTGACTATAATTCGCTTTTTATTAAACACACTGATTGCAATATTCACACAATCACGCTTATTCGAAATTCCATCTTAGTATCCAGCAATAAGCTACAAGATAAGCTTAATTTGCTTGAGGAAATGGAACATCTCTTTAGTGAAATGTTAGATAATTCCCAGTCATTAGCTCAATTTTTAAATGAAATTGATGCGCATTTTACACATAGTAGAGAAGAGATAGACAATTTTTCAGGCTGGTTAAAAAAAATCAAAGATAGCGCCTGCAATATTGATAGACTTTCAAATCAGGCTAATATTTTATCAATAAATTCAGCGATTGAAGCTGGTCATATCGGCCGTGAAGGTGCTGGTTTTGCCGTATTAGCTCAAGAGATGAAAAAGTTATCCTTAGAAATTCAGCAACAAGCCTCTTCTATTGCCACCATTAATAATAATTTAGGTGCTCGCTTTACTCTTATTAAAGAAGTCACAGAAAAAAACCGAGAGCATGTACAACAAGTTAAACAATTGGTTGTAGAAGGCCACCAGAACTTGGTGTCATTATCAGAACAAGCGGGTGACCTAAAACATCTTTTTACGTTTATTGCGATGGAGCAGTTTTTTAATACCATCAAACTGGATCATGTTTTATGGAAAGAAGCTATCTATATTCACTTACTTAATAATGATGATGAAAACAGTGTTAATCAGCATACAGAGTGCCGATTAGGAAAATGGTATTATCAAGGAGATGGTCGGAAATTCGCAAATACTGAGGCTTTTCGTCGCCTAGAAGAACCCCATAAGTTAGTGCATGAATGTGGTCGTTTAGCGCTGAGCGCCAATATAGAGGGCAATCAAGAGGCGGTAACTCGGTATATCGAACATATGGAACAAGCCAGTGTTGATGTTATCAAGTATGTGGATGCTTTATTACATCTCATTGATGAGTGATTAATCCACTCAATAAGAAAAGTAAAAAGGAGCAATAAGCTCCTTTTGGTATCTTGAAAGACTGAATTAGCTTTTGTTCATTAAGGTATTCAATTGACTATACAGTGTATTAGCACTGCTCTCATACCCTTCACGAGAAAGATGCACACCATCAGGCCTTGCTAAATCATACAACGCCCAAGCTTTTATCGAGCATTCTCCCCCCATATAGTCACGCCAATCCCAAAATAGTGTTTTCTCTTGTTGAGCCACTTCTTTTTGTATCCTGACAATATCGCTGAGCCATTGAGGCTGTTGTGAACGGCAGTCAGGAGCTTCTTTATTTTTAACTGAATCAGACGGCCCAATTAATAAGATAGCGCTATTCGGTGCTTGTTGGCGAATTTGACGAATTTTATCTGTCAGTTGTTGGCGATAGGCATTCAAATCGAAGGTATCATTAAAGGCTTCATTGGTACCATAAGCTAAAATGACCATATCGGGATTTAGCTGGCCCAATGTTTCTGTCCATTGCGTACCCCATCTATCCATCATATTGATTGTGGCACCATTAATACCTAATGAGGAGAGCATGACACCAGGTTGTTGGTTGGTGATCAGCCAACCCCCTAATTTAACTGGCTGGCTTTTACTAACCGTTATACTGACTGGAAAAGTTATCGTTGTTGGATTTGAAAACTGCCATTTACCTTGTGTTTGCGATAATGAAAGGACTTTGCTTGTCGATGACTGTACATTTACTTGTGCTGTAGTTGGCGTTTTATAGAGCGCCTGTAACTGATAACGTTGTTGAGTTACTGGGTTTTCAGATAACTGTAATTTAGCCCATTTAGCTTGTGGTTCACTAATAAACCCACCTAATGGGAAATCAGGATCGCTATCTTTTCTGCTTGAAAGCAGTGTCCATGCTTTTTTATCACTTTGGTATTGTACGTTTGCAATACGTTGCCCTGCGATATTAGTCGGAGGAATAAAACCAATACCGCCATTACCGTAATCGGCTTGAAAACGTTCACGCAACTTACCACTGAAAAAATCAGCCGCAGTATGAGAATCCCCTAACTGAACAATGTGCACTGTTTGACGGCCTTGTTGTAACTTTTTAACAAAGCTTGAAAAGTGAGGATCGTGGTAGTTGTAGAGCTGTCTTGAACCATCAGCCGGTAATACTGTGGGGGTAGGTAACTTCACTGTTTTTTCAGTGTCTTGGTTACAAGCAACTAAGAGTGAAACCAAAGCCAGTATAATTGAGCTACTGACTAAAGTTTTACGCTCAAGGATGTGCGTTAATTGTTTCATTTACAATAACCGTGTTTTTATCTTTTACATCATCGACTGCATTATCTTCTTTTGTTTCTTCTTGAAGATGAATACGTGAAAATACCTGTTGAGCAATAATTTGCTGACCTTTTAAGCTAAAATGAATACCATCACCAGCTCTTAACTTAACACGGCTGCTACCATCACCCATATAATCAGAATAAATATCTTTCTCATATTTAAACATATCATTGACGGAAAGGTAAATTTCACCCATTTTCTCAGCTTCTTCTCGGTAAAGTTTATCAAGGTATGCCATACCTTCAGATAACTTCTGCTTGCGCATATTGGGTGGCCCAACCCAAATAACCGTGACATTATTCTGTCTGGCGTTTTCTATAATACCTGCAATGCGCGCTCGATAAGTTGCTTCCCATGCTTCACTAGCAAATTTTAAGTAACGCCCACCACCATCAGGTGGCATATCCCAAGGATCGTTAGGGCCTAAAAAGACCACTAGTAATTTAATGCTGTCATCACTGGCTAAACGTGTGGCGATAGTTTGTGGCCAATTGAAAAAGCGCGGATAAGCAAGCCCTGTACTTTGTTTACTTAAATCAATACTGCTGATGTTGTAATCCGTTTGCAGTTGACGTTTAAGTAACGGTGCGACACCTTGCATCATTGAATCACCTGCAAATAGGACTTTATCTTTTGGTGATAAGATAATTTCTGTTTTTTGAACGATAGGTTTTAAGGCTTCTAATGCCGCATCAGAGACGTCAGTAACAGAATGGTAAGGTAATCCTCCCATTGTTTGCTTACGCTCTAATAATTGCGGAAAGCGTTGCGTTAGTTGAGATGCAGGTCGCGTATATCCATTAAAGAAGTGCAAGCCAACGGCAAAACCTTCAGGAAGTTGCTCTGGTGTGGAGGTTTGTACAATAGGTTTTGCCTGATTATCAGGATGGTGAACCTGTAGATAATCGCCATAGCTTGCTATTGCAACAAATACACCATCACGCAGTTGTCCCCCCACTTCCCAAGCGTAATAATGAGAAAGCCCCGACCAAGGTGCAGGACGATGATATTGTTGTTGCCAAAAGCGCTCTAGTGATGTTTGGTTTAGCCAAATCAGCAAAAGGGTACTCAACAGCACCATTAAGGTAACTTTTGCTGTCTTTTTTAGGTTTGAGCAGAAATCAAAAGCTGGCATAAATAAATCCTGGCACCCCATCTGGAGACAACATAAAAATAATTGTGAGGATCAACGCAAGTGGTAGAGGATAAACATACCACGGCACTCTTTTCTCAAGACGAGCCACTATATCTCTTAAGGTCACAAAGCAAGGATAAAGCAAGAACAGTCCCCAGAACATAAAGAGCGTTAAACCTTCAGCTTGTAATGATGCCCAAGCGCCTGTACTAAAGAGTTGTTGTATTAACACAAACGCATCACCTACGGTTTGACTGCGGAAAAATATCCACGCAAAGCAAACAAAGTGGAAAGTGATTATCCATGACAACAACATATTTAATGACGATAACGCGCTCGGTGGGGCATTTTTCTTCACAGGAAAGAGGCGGTGTTTAATATTTAATAGCACCACACCAATCCCATGAATAGCACCCCAAATAATGAAGGTCATGGCAGCGCCGTGCCATAATCCAGAAATCACCATCGCGGCAAAGGCATTAAAGTTCTGCCTAATCACGCCTTTACGATTACCCCCTAAAGGAATATAGACGTAATCACGAATAAAGGTAGATAAACTGATGTGCCAGCGACGCCAGAAATCGGCTAAGTTTATCGCTAAATAAGGGGCATTAAAGTTACGAGGCACGACAAAGCCCAGTAATAACGCAATACCCGTGACAAGATTGGTGTAACCTGAGAAATTGAAATAGATATGCCATGCGTAGGCATAAACTGCCGTCAGCACTTGTCCGCTTTGCGCTAAATCGGGTGCATTAAAGACCGGATCAACATAGTTTGTTGAAAACCAACCACTCAACCAAAAGAGTTTTGCGATAGCCAACACAATCAGCATGATCGCCCCTTTGTAATCAATGATTTTTCGGGTTGGAGCCTGAATTTGCGGAAGAAATTCTTTAGCACGATTAATTGGGCCAGCTACGATGCTTGGGAAAAAGCATAGATAAAGCACCACATCCAAAAACGGCGCTTTGGGGATCTCTTTTCGACAAACAGAAACCACATAACTGACCGAGTGGAATATATAGAATGAAAGCCCTAATGGCGCAAGTAATTCAATCAGCGGTAACTCAATGCTGAGTCCCCATTGTTGGAATGCTTGTGTCAGCGTTTCTTGGAAAAATGAGTAATATTTAAAGGCAGTAAAGTAGACACACACCAATAACCCTAATAGCCAATATATGACTTTAGAAGAGGTGTACTTGGTTAATATATTTGCTAGTAAATAAATAAACAGTGTATAGCTTAATAAGATAATCGCAGGGCGATAATCTACATTAAAGAGAAAAGCATAACTAACTGTAATCAGTAGAATATTTTGGATCTTAACGTGCTTTTGGAAGAGCCAGTATAGAATAAAAAAGCTAACAAAGGCTCCGAGAAACTCGAATGAAAAAAAATTCATAAATGGCTCTAAGGGTGTGATTTAAAAGTCATACCAAACGTGTTACCCCATATATTATGAATTCTAAGCTGGCTTTCAATCAAAAGATTATCTTGTGATAAATAAAAGCCACTTTTCTCTAGAAAGAAAAGTGGCTTTTTGCCAGATGAAAGCCTGTTAAGGCTTAACTATCTTGTTTCGACTGCAACTGAACTTGAGTGATCAGTTTTTTATTTGAGTCGAACATTTCGGTCAGATAATCGTTATAACTTGAACCCAATTCTGAGTAACCTTTCAAGTCAGTGATTAACTGGCGAGAGTCGAGTTGTTGCTGCGTCATTCTTTGCTGTGCTCTTGAGGAGCGCAATGAATTATAGGCGCGGTGCGTATTGAGATTACGCATATAAGCAATCACTGAGCCTTCAATATCAGGGTAGGCTGCATAGCCTTTGGTTTTCCCTGGAACGTTATTGCAAGACTGACTCCCACATCGCATACCGAATAGATTGTTATTTTGTTGTGCCAACTTTGATGTTCCCCAGCCAGATTCTGTAGCGGCTTGCGTTGCGACAAAGTGTGTCGGAATAATATCAACGCGAGTCAGTAACGAATCCCAATTTACTTTTTTAGGGCTGGTACATGTGACGCCATAGTATTGACAGATTTCACGCAGTTTTTTTAAATCTGCGCTGCCCCAGTGCTGGGCTTTACGTTGAGCAGTTAACCACTCACGATCTCTCATTATCTTATTATTAACATTGTCAATAATAGGAACTATGACATTTAAAAACGCTTTCTTACGCTGTGTTCCCGAAGGGTATCTTTTCAAATCTGGCAACGGTGTTGACGTGCTTTTAAAAGAATACGCCTGCAGTATCTGGGAACTGCTGGTACTGGTTGAAGCAAAACTTACACCAGTAAATAGTAGTGAAATCAAGAAAGCGAAGACGGCACTTGTCCTCATCAATTGAGAGGGCATTGCTTCTCCTCGTTTAACTGGATAAAAATCGAACGAATACTAGCAAATTACTTTTTTCATAGCTACAAAATATCACCTCACATTAGGATAACTACGAGTGATTTGTTAAATAAATGTATAAGGTTTACTGGAAGGCCACGTTTTATAATCGCTTTTCTTCTTTAACAAAAAATGCTTTTTTGATGTAAGCTTAAATTTATCTTATGTAAAAAGCCATGACTTAACCCAAATTTAGTAAAAATAAGGGTTTTTAATGTGTTAATTTTGTTTATTATTTAGTCAGTTTTTGTTGTTTTTGGTCTAATTTTATTATCAATTTCACGCGCTTTTTCTGTTAAATCAGTAAAATCCGCCTCATGCCAATAGGTTTTTGGATGAGGTAAATCTGCCATTTTCGTTGTCGGCCAAAGCTGAAATTCTGCTAATTGTTCTAAAACGTAACCAGAATAAGCACTAGGTAATGTGAGGTAATGTGGAGACGCTGTTTCCTCAAAAGGTAACACCGGATACCGCTTATCCGAGATGTGATAATCACGCATTAAAACTAAAAATTTGTCAGGAACACGTTGTTGACTATCCCACCATTGTCCATCAATCACATCAAACCACTGCTGTGTTAATTGACGAGGTTGAGCTTCTAATTGGTAGAGTGCGGAAGGAATAATGCCCTGCATCGATTGATTATATTGCTCAAGGCTGGTGGCATGACCCTTTAAAATAAGTGTAAGAGAAAGCCTTGCTCCAATTAAATTGGAATAGAGATCTTCAGGTGAAAATGCAGAGATACCTTCAGAGAATCCCGGCACAGAACGAAAACCATACCATTGTGCAATTTCATGCCATACCGCAAGGCGATAACCGAGGTGTGCAGCAAGATAAGCACTTAAGGTATAGCGTTCTGTTTCATCTTTAGGTGGGGTAAAAGCATTAAAGTGTATTTTACGTTGTGCCAGTTCATTGCTTAGCGTTAGCGTCCACTCTTGACCTAACTTTGGATAGATATGGCTAAAGAGGTAGTAAGTGTAATCTGCGGTATCACGAATATGGGCGATATCAAGGAATCCTCCTTTATGAGAGTAAATTAAACCTGATTTTTCACTTCCTAAACCTAATACGGCCGCTGCACCCAGCCAAAAGCTATCGTTATAACGATGGTTACCTAGTGTCGAAGCTTCAGCTACATTATCAATACGATAAAAAGGAACGGGTATTTCAAACGCTTTGACTTTTAAGTTATAACCAAAAGCACAACAAGGCCTTAAGCCATTAGGTGCTGTTAGCGGTTCAGGTATTTGCCAAAGCTGTGTTGCTTCTTCATGGGTAACACTATCAAGATTGGCATGCAGAGATTTTACAGGGGTGACTTGAGTGCAACCTGCAATAAATAAGAAGAAGACAATGGTGTTGATAAAAAGAAACCGCTTAAACATCAAAATGCTTCACCTACTTGAAAATAGAATCCTGTACTTTCTTTACCTATGCCAAAATCGAGACGTACATTCATACGTGGTTTAAATTCAAAACGATAACCCACACCAACACTAGGTAGCCAATGGCTTTTGCCTAAATCACGTGCTTGGTCGCTTAACGTACCACCGCCCATCCAAAGAGCAATGCCATGTCGCCAATTGAGCTTTTGACGGTACTCTACTTGGGTTGAAAAGACATGATTATCTTGATATCGCCCTTCATAATAGCCTCGCATTTGGTGCCCATTGCTCAATTTAGACAATTGGCTCCAAGGCACATCACCCGATGTGAAACGGGCATAATTATCAAATGCCAATACCGCAGTATCACTTAAGGGATAATAGTAGTTATATTGTATCTGTGTCGCATTAAAGCGGTTATTACTGCCAGTATCCGATGAATAATGGGTATAACTGATATCAAAAGCCTGCCCTCGATAAGCGTTTGGTAAAAAATCGCGACTATCGTAAGTAAAGCGAGCAGTTATTCCTGAGCTAGTTGAACGCAAAGGTAAATCACGTGCATTCATATAGGCTTTAAAGGGATTATCAGGGGCAGCAGCTTGTAGATTAGAATAATCCCACCCTAATCCTATATAAGTGTTTTTGGTAATTTGACGCAGTAACGTGGGCGTTAGACGCAATTCTTGAGAGCGAAATTCGCCGAAATGATCTTTTACACGTCCTTCGTGATAACCCTCTCCCCAATAATTGGTAGGAACATTATTTAATGTTCCTGTGAGATAAAAGCGCCACGTATCATCCATTAGGTAAGTGTAGTTGCTAAAGGTCATACCAAAAGCACCGGTTGATGAGCCAAAACCGCTTAACGAGAGAGACGAGATTTTACTATCAGGACGACTATCCGCTTGATAAAGACCAACAAGCGCAATGCCTACACCCAATTCTAGCTCTGGCGTATAAAATGGGCCCGGTAATACACCCCAGTCGATAGTTTTACTGCGATCGAAGTTATTTTCTCCCCCTAATTCAACTAGCCATTGGTCTATTTGTTGTCTATCGGGGAAGAGTTGTGCTTGTGCTGTATGCGAAATAAATAGGCTGGCAAATGCCAGCCCAAAAATAAAAGGGTATTTAACCATTAAAAACGGAACTCACCTGAAACAAAGAAGCTATTACGATTATTAAAACCAAGCTCAGTGATCACATTAAAATTACGAGTCACTTCTAAACGAGCACCCACAGTTTGGTTCCATTTATGAGCAAGATGTTGTTCAACGTCAAATTTCATTCCGTCAAAACCAAACATACCCATTAAATCAGTAAATTCATCAGGCATATTGAGTTTACTAACATCACCTTTAAAGCGTTGGGTAATATCTTGATACATCGCACCAGTCCAGACTTGCAGTTTAGTATTACCTTGACCCGCAATTAATGGCTCAAAAACAAATTCATAACCCACACGAGGTGAAATCACTAATGCTTTAATATCACCGTCTAAGATATCTAGATTTGTTTTGGTATAGTTTAAGTCAAAAGTACCAAAGAATTGGTTATAACCACCCGCTAAAGTAAAACCGGCACCATAAGTATTACCTTTAAAATCTAAGGTAAAAGGCGTATTTTCATAATTAGGTGTGCCTGCTATATAAACAGCATTAATGTTAGTTTTGGATTTACCTTTAGTTCTACCATAGAGTCCATAAACATTTAAAAATGGAAATACCCAGCTATCGAGTTTTAACATATGAGTTTCACTTTTTTCTCGAGTGTGACCAGCATCAACTTTAATAATCCCGAGCAATTGGTTTTTTAAAGGATCATCTATATGAAACCCAATCTTATCCACAATAATATCTTGGCGTAGATTCATATAGCTATAGCTGGCACCAAAAGGCTCTGCAATATCATAACCGCGGGCACGGGCTTCATCGCCCCAAATTGGTAAAACACGAGATTGGCTTGCTGGGGTACGGGTATCTAATGAACCTTCATTATTTAAAGCAGTACCACCGGATTGGCTAACACTTAAAGAAAGCAGTGGGCGATCGCTATCCGCGTAAGAAAAGCCAGTCGCAAGAAGAGAGGCGGTTAATACCACCTTATTTAAATTGGAAAAGTTCATACATAACCCACAAAAAATTAAAAAAGTAAGTAGTAAAAGAGTAGCCGGAAATTTTAATCTTTTTCTAATTGGTGGTCACCAGCTATAAGTGCGATATATAGTAATAGATGCTTATATTTTGCGTTTTTAAAGGATTATTAAGGGTTTATTAAATAAAAAACCCTATTTTTTCTAAGCTAACCTTAATAAAAGTAGTCGATTTCAATTATAAAAGAGAATGATAATTCTTCTTTTAATTATTACTAATATATTAATTTCCCTATTATTGATGAAATTAACAGCAAAATAAGCTATTTCGGTGATAACGCGTTATGATAATGGTCGTTTTATATGGACTTTTTTAATAAAGGAACGTTATGACCTATCAAGAGCTTTATCAATACGCAATTTTTATGCTGTCTCGTCGTGATTACAGTACAAGAGAACTACAACGTCGAATCGAACGTCGAATTCGCGAAACTGAGAAGGATTCACCGACTGCCCCTGAATGTTTGCCTCAAGTAATCGAACGCTTACTTGAAAGTCAGTACCTTGATGACAATCGAACTATTTATAGTTTTTTTCGTAGTTATTTAAATAAATCCTATGGGCCGTTACGTATTCGCCAAGAATTACGCCTAAAAGGATTTCCCAGCGAAATTATTGAACGTGTATTAGAAGAAACAGACACTGATTGGTACGCACTTTGCCAAGAGGTCAAAGAGAAAAAATTTGGTACAGACAATCCTAAGGACTATAAAGAGAAAGCGAAACAAATCCGTTATCTGCAATATCGCGGCTTTACCTCTGATTATATCAATGCGCTGTTTTAATTGATTAGCGTAGTGTCATTGCGATATCAGCTAATTTTTTATCATTATTCTTTTTAAAATAGACTTTTTGATGTAAGAAAATATCAAAAGGAAATGGTGAGCGAATAAATTGCACCTCATCATTTGTGATCGTTGAAATATAATGAATATTTTCAGGCATAAAGCAATAACCAGCTCCTTCATCAATACATTGCAATACATCAGCCATTTCTGTTAAACCTAAAGTATGATATTGGTAACCTTGTTTTTTTAATCTATCTAAGATTGTTGAAAATATCGGGTTATGCAAAGAACTGTTCCTTTGTATTAACGTTTCTTTAGCAAAGAATGTTTTGGTATCTGAATATTTTTCAAAGAGTTTTTTATTTACTAATAAGCCGACTTTTTGTGTGCATAAATTAATCGCATTAATGTTTTTATGAGAATAGTCAAATTCAAGAGAGGAAATAACAAGATCAAACTCTTTATCAAAAAGTTCTTCATTAATATCATCAATATAACCATCTTCTAAAGACAACTTGTATTGATCATTTTTTTGTCTTATTTCCAATAGTTTTGTTTTCAAATCAGGATAATAAAGCCCATCTAACTTAATTGAAAGCAATGTCTTATCTTCATTTAAATCGAAGATCTGAGTTTCAATTTTTCTAATTTTTTTATAATAGGGATATAGTCGTTCATACAGTGTTTTTCCTGCCGGAGTAAGTTCCATTCCATTTTTTGAGCGTTTAATCAATGACTTACCTATTTGGTTTTCAAGTTCATTAATACCATGACGTAACGCAGATGGGGTGATATTAATTTTTTCTGCTGCTTTTACTAGACTTTGGTAAGTCGCGACAGCAAAGAATTGATTTATTTTTCGTGAGAAAAACATGCAGGTGTTCTCCACAGAGACATATTAATTGAAATTAATAATCTGCTTGAATGAGATTTTTACATTGATATTTGTCAATAATATTTTTAGAGCGACTAAAAGTGAAAAATTATCGAGGATAAATTAAAAAAATAACATTGGCGACTAAAATTTATAATAAGTAATAGTGTTTTTTATAAATAACAAAATCAAATGATTGATTTTTTATTGTTACTATATTTTATTTATTACTTATGTCTACTTTCTTGATGTGTTTTTTTATTAAAGATCGCAATCAACCTATAAAGCATAAAAAAACTCAATATCACATTATAAAAAACTCAATTTTCATTTTTGGCTTTCTTGATATTTTAATTATCGAGATGAAAAGAAGGTTTAATTATCTCTATTTTAATTAACTTATATTAGGAAATATTTAATGAAAAACATTAATACGCTTTTAACAAAAATGAAATCTTCCACTTCAGAAACAATTACATTAAAGGAATTAGCACCATTATCACTGCATGAAATACGTGTATTAAGTGATGAAAAATTAACGTGGGATGAAGCAAAAACATTATATACACAGGCACAAAAAGCCGAAAAAGTTAATAAGCTTAATGAAGCTCATTATTTAGCACGTAATAATCCTCAAGTACAAAATGCGGTCGCGTTAGGTATTCAACCACAATCAGCACAAAGTCGTGCGTTAGGTGATTGGGTTCCTGAAAGGGGAAAGATATTTGCTGATGGCAAATCTGTGGCCTCTATGTTTTCACCAGCAAGTTATTTAACAGAACTTTATCGTGAAGCAAAAGCATTACATGCTGAAAGTTCAATTTATCATCTTGATAAACGCCGCCCTGATTTAGCACAACTAGTGCTTTCTCAAGAAAACATGGATAAAGAAGTTTCCACACTTTCTTTATCTAATCAAATTCTAACTACCACGTTACAAAATAAATTAGGCAGTAATAAAGATCTATATCGTGAATTAGCCACAAACCGTTTAACCGGTAGTACTCCTTATCACCAACCTTATGAAATTATTCGCCAAGCTATTATGCTTCAAGATAAAAATCTTGAAGGTTTAATGTCAGCAACAGATGTGACTAAGACCTTAGATTCAGCACTATTAGCTTCTATTCAAGCAGATATTTCTCCTGAACTTTATAATATTTTAGTGGAAGATGTAAATACAAATACAGATGAATTATTTAAGAAAAACTTTGGTAATATTAATCGAATATTATTAAGTGGCTCTCGTTTTATCGCTGACTATTATAACATTGAGATTAAAGAGGCCAGATTTGTTTTAAATATGTTTAATAAAAAAGAATCACTGACTAATAAAGAGCTATTGAATTTAAATAAAATTATTAGATTGTATAAAGCTACAGGAATGTCGCTATTAGCAGTGATTACAGCGATCCAGTCTAAAAGTACTGAATTAAACATAAATAAAGAAACATTAAGTAGTATTTTCCATTTGCAAGTAATTATCAATAATTACCCGATAACCATAGAACAAGCGATTGTGCTTAATGGTGGATTAATTTCTAAAACATCTTTAGATAATACTTTATCTCAATTTGATCAATTATTTAATAGCCCACCACTTAATGATATTCTTTTTGTTGATGATAACCATTCCCTTAATTTGGAAAATGCAACAGCAGATACCGATATTATTCGTTTAAATACGTTAAAACGCGCTTTTAATGTCAATGATATTGAGCTGGTTATGTTATGGAAATTAGCAGCGGGTAATAGTAATTTCTCTTGTTCACTATCAAATATTTCCTTACTGTACCGCACGAGTTTATTAGCACAGATTTATGGTTTATCAATTAATGAATTAGTATTACTTATTAATATTTTACCATCACCTTTTAATCAAAATATTGTGACAAATAAAACTTCTGATGATATGGGTAATTTAATTCACGCTATTAATAATGTGCTAAAATTCGCTAAAAAAGGGAAATGGACGATAAGTGAATTATTTTTAATTTGTTCACAAAAATATGAATCTGAATTTGGTTCTGAACTTGAAGTATTAATTAATACTTTAAGAGTAATGTTAAAAAATACACCAAATAATTATGATGAACAATTCTCAGCTGTTGCATCATTTATTGCCGCTGAAATGAGTATTGACTCTATTGAAAAAGCGAACTGGATATTACGATGGGTTGATCTAGAATCGGGAAATAAATATCTAAAAGAGATATTGCCAATAATTATTAAAGATACTTTAACTCAACAAGATAAAATAAATATTGCCGTGTTCTTTAATCGGCTTAAAAAAGCCACATTGGTTTCAAATAAGATAGGGTTAAATAAGTATATATTAGAAATTATCAGTGTCAATTTGGCATCTTTTTATCCTAATGAAAATAGTATTTTAACCATTGATAAAATAAAACATATCACTCAATTTCATCACTTTATTTCACAATGTGGCGATAGAGCAAATGAGTTTTTAACTGAACTTAAAAATCAGTCATTAACTACTGAAAAAATGGCATTAATTTTAAATATTGATGAAAAAACCATTAGCCAAGCTTTAGCATTAACACCAAAAAAAGAACTAACAGATTTTCAAAATATTACTATTTTAATTCAATATGTTGAACTATCTAAAACACTCAGTATTTCTCCCAAAGATTTTAAATTATTGGTCGATTTAAAATATACGGAAAATAATGATGTAGCAGGTACTTATAATAATTGGAGTAAGTTAAGCCAAGTTATGCAGGCGGGTTTAAATAATGAAAAAACGGCACAGCTTGTTCAAGTTATGGACGAGAAAAAAGCGACCGTATTAACCCACTATTATATCAATCAAAGTAGTAATCTATCTTTAACTAGTCGTGATGATGTTTATCACCACTTGTTAATTGATAATCAAATTTCTGCTGAAATTATGACAACACCGATTGCACAAGCGATTGCCAATATTCAATTTTATATTAACAATTGTTTATCAGGTGATGAAAAAGAAGTTGATAAAAATGTAAAAGGTCGCACCTTCTTTGCACAGTGGGATGAGTTTAATAAACGTTATAGTACCTGGGCTGGCGTTTCTAAATTAGTCTATTATCCAGAAAACTATGTTGACCCGACTATGCGTATTGGGCAAACCAAAATGATGGATACCCTATTACAGTCTATTAGTCAAAATAGTGTTAACAGTGATATGGTCGAAGATGCCTTTAAAACTTATTTAACCTCATTTGAGCAAATTGCTAATTTAGAAGTATTAAGCGGTTATCATGATAGCGTGACATTGGATGACGGTATTACCTATTTTATTGGGCGTAATCCTGCTGATCAAATGAGCTATTATTGGCGTAGTGCTGATCATAGTAAAATTAAAAACAATAAAATGGCGGCTAATGCATGGACAGAGTGGACTAAAATTGAAAATGGTTTAAATCCTTACAATAGTTTAATTCGTCCTGTTATTTTTAATAGCCGTTTATATATTGCTTGGATTGAACGGTTTGAAACTGCTAAAAATGAAACGGCAGAAAAGATTGAAAAGGAAATTAAATATAGCTTAAAACTATCTCATATTCGTTATGATGGTTCTTGGAGTTCGCCTGTTAATTATGAAATATTGGATGCTTTAGAGCAATTTGATAAGCTCAATTTTTATCTAAGTTATAGTGATGAGTTTGATAAACTTATGATTATATTTTATCAAATGTCAGGTGAATATTCAGATGAAAAAGATGAGTTTAAAATTTACTATATTGATAATGAATTGAGTTTTTCTAAAGGGAATTCAAATGAAATCGAAAATATTTATATTAATGCAAAAAATGAGTTTGATATATTAGGTGATTCAAAAGAAAGTAGTGTTAAAGTTATAAATAATCATTTTATCAAAAGAGATAAGACGAATTATAGTATTTCACGTGAACCTACTTCTAATATGACAGTTAAAGACTCTGAATTAGCATCATTACAAGGTAGTTTAATTAATAATGCTAAAATTAAATTAAATAATAATGGCGCGATATGTTTATTTTCTGCTGCTATTAAATGTGAAATTAAAAAAACCATTGAAGCTAATGAGTATGTAAAAGAGCATGTGAAAAAAATACTGTCGTATAATAAAAATGATAATTATACATTTGAAGATATTTATTATGCTAGGGTTGACTTAGGTAAAACTAAAAGTGGGGATTGGGAAAATAGACGTGATGAGGAGACGGATTTTGCTTGTTATTATATTTTTGATTTTAAATCACGGAATGTTTATGCTTATATTGTTAATAAGAATGATGAATCTGAACTGGCTTTAGACCTCCATCGTCAAGTTATTAAATCTGAAATTGGAATAGCTGCTATCATAAATCCCCTTGATCATAATATGTTCTTTGATCTGATAAAAGGATACACTGAGGAAAGTGGATATTTCTCTACAAATATGGATGATAACCTTTATGATTTAATAAAACAAAAGAGCTTTAATGTTATTCTTTTATTTGATATGGATGATTTTATTTATGGTATCTATGGTAAAGACATGTTAGATGGATTGCCAATTAAAAATTTTGATCCAGTCTATGACAATACCGCAGATAAGATTAGTGATATTACAATCGAAATAAAATCCACGGAAAACAGTAAAGAATACAATATTGATAGTTGGAGTAATCATAGTCAATTTAATGAAGGTATAAATAGTTTCAATAATGTAGATGACATACTTAGTTTAGATATTCCAGCTAGTGAATTTAACAGAAATGAAAAAACAACGATAACGGTAAATGTTAAGGTTAAAAATAAACAATCGGATGTGTTATCCGAAAAGGCTTTTTCATTTGAAGCTAAGAGAACTATCGTTGCAGATACAGGAAGTGTTATTAAAGTAGAAACAAATTCAGCAATGGCTCAGTATATGTCAATGAGTATTACAAATAAGCCTATGTTGGTGCGTTTAAATACTTTATTTGCCCGCCAATTGGTTAAACGTGCCAATAAAGGTATTAATACTATTTTAACCTTAGATACTCAGCGTTTGCCTGAACCTGCATTAGAGGGTAATACGGATGATACCATGGACTTTAATGGCGCCAATGCGCTCTATTTCTGGGAGCTGTTCTATTACACTCCAATGATGATCGCCAATGTAATGCTTGAAGGGCAAAATTACGATGAAGCAGGTCGTTGGTTGCGTTATGTCTTTAGCCCTAATGGTTATATTGAGAATGGTATTCATATTGATCGGGCGTGGAATTCACACCCTCTTTTAACGGATACGGCTTGGGATAAAGATCAACTCGATTCAACTGACCCTGATGCTGTGGCGCAAACGGACCCTATGCACTACAAGTTAGCGACCTTTATGAAGTGCCTCGATATTCTCATGGATCGTGGTGACAGTGCTTATCGTATATTAGAGCGCGAAACCTTAAATGAAGCCAAAATGTGGTATATGCAAGCGCTGAAATTGTTGGGTGATGAAACCGAATTATTAGGTGATAACGTGTGGTTATCCCCTAAATTAACAGAGGCAGCCACAAAAACGAAACAACCAACACGTGTAATCAAGGAAGAAAGCGCAGAAAGGATATCACCGCGTACTGCTAATTCATTAACTGCACTCTTTTTACCACAAATTAATGAGAAGTTAGCACAGTATCGCGATACGTTAAAAACACGTCTGTTTAATTTACGTCATAATTTATCGATTGATGGGCAACCTCTGTCGTTAGCGATTTACTCTACACCGACAGATCCAAAAGCATTACAAAATGCCGCCGTGAATCAATCTCAAGGTGGCAGTGCCTTACCTAATGCAGTGATGCCAACACATCGTTTCCCTGTGATTTTAAATAGTGCAAAATCCTTGGTTAATCAGTTAATGCAGTTTGGTAGTTCATTGTCTAGCATTACAGAACGTCAAGATGCCCAAGCGTTGTCAGAATTACTTACTACGCAAGGTAGTGAAATTATTCTGCAAAATATGAAGTATCAAACAAAGAGTATTGAGGAGTTTGCTCTTAATAAGAAAGCGTTAGAAGCGTTACGTGTTGGGGCACAAAATCGCGTTGATCACTATGGCAAGTTGTATGATGAAAATATTAGTACATCAGAACAACAAGCGATGGATCTTCGTTTAGCGTCTTCTGTTTTGAATACGTCTAGCCAAGTGTTGAATATGGCGGGTGCGGTTGCGGATATGGTGCCTAACATTTACGGTATGGCTGTAGGTGGCTCACGCTTTGGTGGCGTCTTTAATGCTACCGCGATCGGTTTGCAATTGGCAGGTTCTGCAACCAATATTGCATCAGATAGATTAAGTCAATCTGAGACTTATCGTCGTCGTCGTGAAGAGTGGGAATTATCTCGTAATAATGCAAAAGCTGAGTTGGAGCAAATTGATGCGCAACTTGAAGCCTTAAAAGTACGTAAAGAAGCTGCAAGTTTACAACTTGATAGCTTGAAGTTGCAACAACAGCAAACACAAGAGCACTTAACATTCTTACAAAATAAGTTTACCAATAAAGCCTTGTATAACTGGTTACGTGGTAAATTAATGGCGATTTATAAGCCTTTCTACGACTTAACCATTTCGCGCTGTCGTATGGCGGAATTGGCTTATCAGTACGATTTAGGTGAAACTCAAACCTTTATTCGCCCAGGTGCATGGCAAGGTAATTACTCTGGTTTGATGGCAGGTGAAAGCTTAATGCATAACCTGACTCAGATGGAAAACAGTTATCTTGAAAAAGATAAACGCGCATTAGAAATTACCAAAATTGTTTCGTTGAGCGATGTATATCAAGGGTTAAGCACTAAGCCGTTTGGTTTTGAGCAAGTAACTGATGTGATTAATCAATCAAAAACACAGTTAGGTACAGCAGAAAATGGTATTACGCTGAAAAATGGCCAATTACAAGCCACGATTAAGCTCTCTGATTTAGCTATCGACAAAGATTATCCTGCTGATTTAGGTCAATTACGTCGAGTTAAACAAATTAGTGTGACATTACCTGCATTAACAGGTGCTTATCAGAATATAAGAGCAGTGCTGAATTATGGCGGTAGTGCGGTGAAACCAAGAGGTTGTAATGCAATCGCGATTTCTCATGGTATGAATGACAGTGGTCAATTCCAATTGAACTTCAATGATGATCGTTATCTGCCTTTTGAAGGTTTACCTGTGAATGATAGCAGTACACTGACTTTAAGCTTCCCTGATGCAACAAGTAAGCAAAAAGAGATGTTACTGACATTAAACGACATCATTCTCCATATTAATTACACCATTCGTTAATTATCTAAATCTTAATTAATTACAGGCTCTTTAGGGAGCCTGTCAGGAGTTCTATATGCAAAATTCAGAGAAATTGACCTTTGATGCGCCGAATTTACCAAAAGGTGGCGGTGCAGTCACTGGATTAACGGGCAATATGGGCGCTGTTGGCCCTGATGGTGCAGCGACTTTTAACTTGCCATTACCAATTAGTCAAGGTCGTGGTTATGCCCCTTCTTTAGGCTTAACGTATCAAAATCAAGCGGGTAATGGTGCATTTGGTTTTGGCTGGTTTGTCGGTGCAATGTCTATTCGTCGTCGTACTTCAAAAGGTGTGCCATTGTATTCTCAACAAGATGAGTTTATTGGGCCTGAAGGTGAAGTGATAGTGCCTATTTTGAATAAAAAGGGCGACATTGAAACCACTCAGCGTAATACATTATTAGGTGTAAAACTTGCACATCAATACCAAGTCACAACTTATCGTTCTCGTATTGAAAAAAGCTTTAGTCGTTTTGAGTATTGGTCATTAAATAAGGCTAATGCTTCTGCTAATACACCAAAACAATTTTGGGTGATGTTGAGTGCAAATGGTGAGGTTCACTTATTTGGCTATGAAATCACGGCACAGATCGTGGATAACCAAAACAGCGAACGTATTGCGCAATGGGATCTCAATGCTTCGGTTTCAGCGATGGGTGAGCAAATTGAATATCACTATCGCGCTGAAGATGAACAAGGTTGTGATAAACAAGAAATTCAATCACATACCAATGCAAATACCCAGCACTATTTAGAGAAAGTGTATTACGGCAACCCTGTGGGAGAGCGTGCTTTTTCATGTACGAAAACGGATAACACCTTACCGAAAAATGCCTTGTTTACTTTGGTCTTTGATTACGGTGAGCGTGATAGCGCATTAGCCACCTATCCACAATGGCAAAGTAATTCCGCATGGGCACTGCGTAAAGACTGTTTCTCGCTGTTCCATTACGGTTTTGAAGTTCGTACTCGCCGTTTATGTCGCCAAGTACTGATGTATCACCGTCTTGAAAGTTTAGAAAAACAAACAATATTGGCAGAAACCCCTGAATTAGTCGCTCGATTAACGCTCACTTATGATGAGTCAGCATCGGGTTCGGTGTTAGTTTCAGCACAAAAATCGGCATTTAACGATAATAAAGATACACAGTCGTTAGTGACATTGCCTCCTGTAAAATTTGATTGGCAACAGGTCGGTGCGACTAAACAAGCGCAGTGGCAATCATTGGATGAGCTTGCTTCTTTTACACCACAACAGCCTTATCAATATGTTGATTTATTGGGAGAAGGGCTGGCTGGTGTGTTGTATCAAGACAGTGGTGCTTGGTGGTATCGTGCACCAATTAGAAAAGAAGATAAGCAAAATCCTAATGCTATAACATGGGATAACGCTAAAAAACTCCCTGTTATTCCATCGTTACGTGGTTCAGCAACGCTGACAGATATTACGGGTGACGGCAAATTAGAATGGTTAGTTACACAAGGTAATGTAAACGGTTATTACACTCAAAATGAGACTAAAGCAGAGAATTGGCTTAATTTTGTGCCACTTGATGTTATACCTGTGGAATATTTTCATCCTAGAGCTGAAATCACCTCATTAACAGGTAGTGGTTTTGCTGATCTCGCCTTAATTGGTCCTCGTAGTATCCGCCTTTATGCGGGTTCTGCTCAAGGCTGGAAAGAAAGTAAAGAGGTGATACAGACCGAAGGTGTGACTTTGCCGATTAAGAATATTAATCGTCGTGCTTTAGTGGCATTTAGTGATGTGTTGGGTTCTGGGCAACAACATCTAATTAAAGTGGATTATCAAGGGGTAACCTGCTGGGTTCATCTTGGTGAAGGTAAATTTAGTAAACCAATGACTATTTCAGGGTTTACTGCTGATCGCCTTAAATTTAACCCTAATCAACTCTATTTAGCGGATTTAGATGGCAGTGGTACAACTGACATCATTTATGCCCAATCTACTCATTTAGAAGTTTATTTTAACCAAAGTGGTAATCAATTTGTACGTGGTGATGATATCCCATTACCTAAAGATATGCGTTTTGATAATCAGTGCCAATTGCAAGTCGCTGATGTGCAAGGTTTAGGTGTTGCGAGTCTTTTACTGACAAAATATTATCCGATACCGCAACATTGGGTGCTTTCCCTACAAAATAATAAGCCATGGTTATTAACCTCTATTAATAACAATATGGGGTTGATCCAAAACTTGTATTACCGCAGTTCTGTCCAATATTGGTTGGACGAAAAATCAACTCGACAACAACAAAAGAAAGGTAATGTAGTCAGTTATTTACCTTTCCCACTGCATACACTTTGGAAAATTGACACGATTGATGAAATTACACAAAGTCAGTTAACACAGACTTTTAATTATCGTCATGGCGTCTGGGATGGTAAAGAAAAAGAGTTCCGTGGTTTTGGCTGTGTTGAAGCTACAAATGCTGAGTCTTTTAAAAGTGAAGAAAATACAACGGATAAAACACCAAGTGCGTTAACCCGTCAATGGTTCTCAACGGGTAAATCCATCGTTGATGCTCAGCTTTATAACGAGTTTTGGCAAGGCGACAGTGTGGCATTTCCTTATTTTTCACCGCGTTTTACACAAGGCGAAGGAAGTGCTGAAAAGATCTGCGATAACACAGTGCGTCAAAAACAAGGCTATTGGCTTGAGCGTGGGCTACAGGGGCAACTACTCAGGAAAGAGATCTATGGGTTAGACAATACCGTTGTCTCCAATGTGCCTTATGTTGTCACAGAACAACGACCTCAAGTACGTCTAATTGAAATGCAAGGGGGCTCACCTGTGGTGATGCCATCTGTGGTAGAAAGTCGTCAATATCACTATGAGCGTATTGCTGCAGATCCTATTTGTCATCAACAAATCATCTTAGAACAAGATAGTTATGGCTTTGTTTCTAAAACTGTTTCTATTGATTATCCAAGACAAGTTAAAGGCACGAAAAACCCTTATCAGCATTATGAGAGCTTGCCAGAGACATTATGGTCATCCAGTTATGATGAGCAACAACATACACTGCGTTTAAGTTTATCACGTCAAACTTGTCACCATATAAATCACCCTGAAAAACAGGTTTATCAGCTAGGTGTTATAGCAACAAATCGTCAAGATATTTGGGCATATGGAGCAGAAAAACAGCCTAAAGATGGTTTAAATATCGAAGCACTATTAGCCGCCAATAATTTACTTACACAGAAGTCACTATTTGTTGGGCAACAACAGCTTGCTTATATGGGTGTTAATGGAAACGCCACATTGCTAGAACCTGATTTTCCTGCTCGTTTAGCTTATAGCGAAAGTGCGGAATTAGATGAGGAAACTGCAACAGCGATTTCCCAACCTTATCCTAATTTAAAACTGAACGATGTGATGATAAATGCGGGTTATCAGCAAAAAGAATTTTTATTTGCGGATGAAGCAGAAAAAGATAAAAAACTGTGGGTGAAATCGTTATTAGGTATCAAAACTTATGGTTCATTAGCGCAATTCTATAAACCACTTGTGTACAAGAAAACAGCCCTCTCTTGTGATTACACTTTGTTATGGGATAAGCAATTCTGTGTTTTGATGGGGAAAGGCTCCCCCTTAAATACGCAAGATTTTCATCTTACTTATGATTGGCGTTTTTTATCACCGAACTCTATTACTGATGAAAACAAAAATATTCATCAGGTGAGCTTTGATGGTTTTGGCCGAGTGACGACAACACGTTTTTCAGGTACCGAAAATGGTCGGCAAAGTGGCTATAGTGATAAAACGTTTGTCATGCCCACAACGATTAATGGGGCTTTAGCACTAACATCAACACTGCCTATTGCCACTGGTTTTGTGTATGTGACAGACAGTTGGATGTCCACATCTTCAAAATTACCTCCTCATGCACTGCAAATCATGACCGACCGTTATGACAGCGACTCACAACAGCAAATTCGTCAACAAATTGCTTTTAGTGATGGCTTTGGCCGCTTATTGCAAACTTCCGTGAGAGTTGAAGCTGGAAACGCTTTCTTGCGCAGTGAAAAAGGGGAATTAGCGGTTGATAGCACACAGCAGGTACAGCAAAAAAGTACCACAACACGTTGGGCAATCTCAGGTGAAACAGAATATGACAATAAAGGAAATGTAAAGCGTGTTTATCAGCCTTATTTTCTTAATGATTGGCGTTATATCACCAACCGTTCTGCACAACCGAATCGGTTTGCAGATTCCCATTACTACGATGCATTAAGTCGCTTATATCGAGTGAATACGGCAAAAAACTATCAACGTAATACGATAGTAACACCTTGGTTTGTGGTCAAGGAAGATGAAAATGACACTCTAATATAAGTTATTTACGGCCTATCACGCGGGTTAATTGGCGATGTCGCTTAATCCGCTTTATTTAGGAATTTTATTATGCTAGTTGCGATCCCATCAGAAAGCGATGCACTGGCTTGGATGATTATCGGTGGATTTTCAGCCTGGGGAGGTATCGTGAGGTATTTAATGGAAATTAGGCAAAAACAAATTAAGTGGTCTTGGTGTGGTGTCACCAGCCAAATTGTGATCTCTGTTTTTACAGGATTATTAGGAGGGTTATTAAGTTTTGAAAGCGGTGCAAGCCGTTATATGTCTTATATGATTGCAGGGCTTTTTGGCTCAATGGGTAGCACAACTTTAATTTGGTTGTGGAACCGTATTTTTGGTGTGAATAACCTTAAGGAGCCTAAATGAGCATATATACATTGAGCCAGCGTAGCCAAAAAAACCTAGAAGGAGTGGATCAGGATTTAGTCCGAGTGGTTAATTTGGCACTGACATTTAGTGAATATGATTTTGTCGTTATTGAAGGGGTACGTTCATTAGCTCGACAAAAAGAGCTAATGAAGGAAGGTAAAAGTAAAACACTCAATAGTCGTCATTTAACAGGTCATGCCGTTGATATTGTGCCTTTAGTGAATGGTGTGATCCCTTGGCAAGATTGGTCAGCATTCGAGTCGGTATCAAAAGCGATGAAAAAAGCCGCTTATCAATTGCATGTTCGAATTAATTGGGGAGGGGATTGGGTTTCATTTCGCGATGGTCCTCATTACGAGCTTTGTAGAGAGACAAATCCATGAATATAGATACTTTTTTACGTTTTGGAGTTAAAGGTGGTGTGGCAATAATTATTGTTATCACATTACTGGTTATTCGTTATCAATATAACCAAATAAATCAACTTTCTGAACAAAATAGCCAGCTTGAATATCAACAACGCATATTGCAATCACAATTAGTGCAATGGTACGAACAATCGGAAAAAGTCTCTGAAACACTTATGCATCAACAAAAGGAGCAACAATCTTTAGAGGAAGAAAATCATGTTATACGCCAAGAGTTACGGCAAATTTTGGCTCAAACGCCTTGTGCTAATGAGCCTGTTCCTGATGCTGTTATCCAGTTGCAGCAAAACTCCTTCAATCATCGTTAAAGCGCCAGATAAATTTGTTCCTACGCATTTGTTACAACCGTGCTCTGCACCATTTTTTAATGTGCAAGTGTGGGGGGATTATCCTGATTATGTGGCACGTTTAATATTGGTTTTAGAAAAATGCAATACCGATAAAAAAGCTGTTGCCGAAATATTAGCCTTAAAAAATCAGCGTAATAGCAATGAATTGGAACATAAAAAGAAAATTAATTAAGGAATTATAAAACTATGTCAAATCAACAATTATATACACGAACTCCAACTGTGGTGGTTCATGATAATCGCGGATCAATAATTCGTGAAATTAACTATTGTCGCCATCCCAACACAATAAATAAAACAGATGAACGTATTACTCGTCATCACTATCACTCTCGTGGTTATTTAGAACACAGTATTGATGCAAGATTGTATGAAGCTCAGCAATCTGATCCAACAATTCAACCCAATATTCAGCAAACAATCAGTTTAGGTGGTGCATTATCACTTTCACAAGGTATTGATAATGGTATTCGCTTTAGTCTCAATGACATTGAAGGCACTGTGTCACAGCAAATTAATGCAAAAGGTAGTGTGATTACGTATGAATATAGTAAACCTGAATTTGTACGTAATTTAGAAAAAGTTAAAGAAGGAAGTAAAGTAAAGCAACTGTTGAAATGGGGAGATAGTGATGAAATATCAGTGAATAATAATAGTGTTGGAAAATGTATTACTCATTATGACACCGCAGGTAAAAAAGAATTTATAACGTTTTCTTTATTAGGGAAAAATACGTATTTCATAAGATTATTCCACTTTGGTAATGACATCCATTGGGAGGAAGGTAGTTACGATATGAATCAAGTGGAGCATGCGGAAAATTATAAAACCATGTTCACTTATGATGCCACTGGGGCCGTATTAAAAGAAACAGATGCTAAAGGCCATCAACGTCGAATGCTTTATGATATTGCTGGTTTTGTTAAACAATCTTGGGTGACGCTAAAAGGAAAATCAGAACAAGTGATTTTGCGTTCACTCACCTATTCTGCTGCAGGGCAAAAATTACGTGAAGAGCACGGTAATGGATTAGTGACCATTTATGAATATGAAGCAGAAACTCAGCGACTATTGCATGTTAAAACAGAGCGTCCTCAAGGCCATGCATTAGGTGCAAAAATCATGCAAGATCTACGTTATGAGTATGATCCTGTGGGTAATATTATTTGTCTTAAAAATGATGCAGAAGCGACTCGCTACTGGCGTAATCAGAAAGTGGTGCCTGAAAATCGTTATGTGTATGACTCTCTGTACCAATTAGCCAGTGCGACAGGCCGAGAGTCTGCAAATCAGCAAACACCTGCTTCTACGCAATTACAGCAAATTACAACGCTCGTGAAAGATGCACAAAGCTATACTAATTATACTCGCTCATATACCTATGATAATGCGGGTAATTTAACGCAAATTCGCCATAATTCACCTATTGCACAGCAAAGCTTTACTCAAGATATCGTTGTTTCAAATAAAACCAATCGTGCTTTATTGAAATCTCAATGTGCAGATCCACAACAAGTGGATAGTTATTTTGATGAGAGTGGTAATTTAACCAAATTACTTAATGGTGATGCACTACTTTGGAATAAATTAAATGAATTAGAAGCAACAAATAAAAAAATAGAAAGTGGATCAATTTATGAAGGTGAGACTTATCAATATGATAGTGAAGGTCAACGAGCCACTAAGCTAAGAGGTCGTAAACAAGGTTCGTCTGATAAGTTGGAGAAAGTGTTCACTCATTACTTATCTAATATTGATGTTTGGGAGTTTGGTGAATATCCAACAAGAGAAAAATATAATATCGTCCATGTACAGGCAGGCACCAGTGCAAAAGTCCGAGCATTATGTTGGGAAATGGGTACACCTAATGGGATTGAAAATAACTCACTGCGTTATAGCTATGATGACGGCATTGGCAATAGCGGATTAGAAACGGATGGTAAAGGGCAATTAGTCAGTTATGAGGAGTATTATCCTTATGGAGGCACTGCAATTTGGTCCAGCGAAAATGCGGTAGAAGCTGACTACAAAATGGTCCGTTATTCAGGGCAAGAAAAAGACTCTACTGGAATGTATTACTACGGTTACCGTTATTATCAACCGTGGATTGGTCGTTGGTTAAGTGCTGATCCCGCTGGTACGATAGATGGGCTGAATTTATATCGTATGGTACGTAATAACCCTGTGACTTTGCATGATCCTGATGGGCGAATGCCAATTCCACCAGCACCGCCTATGGTACCACCAGCACCGCCTATGATGGGGGGAGCTCCATTGCCGCCACCAGTACCTGGTGGTATGCAGGCAATATCAAAACCACGGAAAACTTGGGGTGATCCATTAAAGAATGCTAATAGTACGGCATTATCGGATCATCAAGGAGGAAATTATCCATACTATACGGGATTTTTTAGAACTTTATATGTCTCTAAAATTAAACATTATAACGATATTTCTAATATAAAAATGTTTGTTGATGAATGGCAAGGTATTAATGAAAAATCTCAACGTCAATTAATAAAGGAAAATATTAATGAACAGAAAGTATTATATCTACAAAATAAATTAAATAAAATGGAAGAAGAATGGCCTAAATATGTTAAGACTCATGAGAAAACAACATATCGAGGTGATGGATTATCGATTAGTGAAACTTACCCGTGGTTTAAGGATTTTGTAGATGAAGTTAAAAACAAGGAAAAAGCAGTATTAAAGCAAGTAAATATTCCTGTTTCTGCTGTTTCTATAATGTCTACGGCAACTACACCGAAGTCAGGTTATGTTTCTAACGCAAATGTTATGTGGCATTTTAATCTTGAACCCGAAAATCTAGGTGTTTCTATGCCTGTCTATAAAGGTGAGGATGAAGTGACATTCCCTGTTTATAACAAGATGAAAATTACTTCATTGCAATATTTACCAGAAGGAAGTTCTTATATGAATAATCCAGAGAAGTTTGGTTCGTCTCATCGCTATATTATTAATGCAAATATGCTTCCAAGAGGCTAATCTACAATAGTGCATTTTAAAATTTGTCAGGGCAATATGTATATATTGCTCTGGCAGTTTTTAACGCTATCTTAATGAAGATGTTTTTCTACTAAACTCCTTTCTTATAATGCTACTTTTCTATGTATAATCGTTAATTTAAATGTGATTTTTTCTCAAAAAAATACGTTTTAAAAATTATTTCAATAATGAAGTTTGATAAATTTTAATAGTCAGATACAGTTGAATACTTATTTTTTATATTTTATTTTAATATCTTGTTTTTTTGTTTCAATAATAAATTGTACATTTAATAAATATTAAATGGCTGTTTTAATTCCGTTTTAATATTAAATTAAATAGCGACGTTGCTCACAAATATAAATAAATGAATATTTAATTATATTCTTTTGACTAATATATAATGTGATTAACAAAATCATTATACTTTAAAAACTTTAATAATTATTGAGGGTTAATTATGAGAAAAAATAAACTTATGGTATTTACTGCAACATTATTACTATCATCAGCGAGTTTTATTTCAACCGCGTCAGCAGATGTGACATTAAAACATGGATATATTGATGTACCTCCTAGTAGAGCTTTCCTTTGTTCATCAACAGGAGGAAATTTAAATAAAAATTGTGGACCAATACAGTATGAACCTCAATCAATTGAGGGGTTTAAAGGATTTCCTAAAGATGGGCCTGCTGATGGTCAAATTGCCAGTGGTGGGAAAGATGCTTTTTCTGCTTTAAATGCACAAAGTGCTGATCGTTGGCATAAAGTGGCAATGAAAAGTGGAGAAAATATGTTTAAATGGACATTAACGGCTAAACATAGCACTGAATCATGGCGGTTTTTTATTACGAAACCAGGGTGGGATGTAAATAAACCACTGACCCGTGCTGATTTTGATTTAACACCATTCTGCCAACAAGATGATAATGGCAAAATACCAACAGAAACCGTAGAGATAAATTGTAATGTACCAGAGCGTTCAGGTTATCAAATTATTTTAGGTGTTTGGGATATTGCGGATACAGGTAATGCCTTTTATCAAGTTATTGATGCTGAATTTAAAAAATAGTCAAATCAAATAAAATTATTTTTTAATATCAATAATGATATTGTATATATATTATTCCATCTTAAATATAATCCAGTCTTGAATATTAAATTTAGATTGGTAATTATTTAGTTGTTAAATGAAAATAATAGCTATTTATTATTGAAATTAAATCAATAGCGCCTTTGTGTGGGCGCTATTTTCATTGGTTCGACTAGAAATCCATCGCGCACAATGCTACTTTCTACGTTATACCTATAATTATTTAGCTTAAAAACCACATCATTGAGGCGCGATTATGGAAATCTATTTAGATACAGCGGATATCGAAGAAGTCAGAAAACTCTCTCAAGTTCTTCCTATTGCAGGTGTCACTACCAATCCGTCTATTATTGCTAAATCGGCACAAGATATTGAAACGCTGTTACCTGAATTAAAAGCAGCAATGGGGGGCAAAGGTCGGGTATTTGCACAGGTTATTGCCAGTGATGTCGATACCATGATTGAAGAAGCATTACGTATTGGCAATATCGCGGATAATACCGTGATTAAAATCCCAGTTACTGAAGCGGGACTTGTCGCCATTAAACAATTGAAACAAAAAAATATGCTGGTATTAGGTACCGCGATTTACAGTGTCTCACAAGGATTAATGGCAGCTTTAGCAGGGGCGGATTATATTGCACCTTATGTTCACCGAATGGATAGACAAGGCTCTGATGGGGTAAGAGTGGTAAAAGAGTTACAAACGCTGATTACCATGCATAATTTACCGACGAAAATCTTAGCTGCGAGCTTTAAAACCCCCCGTCAGGTTGTTGATTGTTTATTAGCTGGGGCTTCTTCGGTGACATTACCGATTGAACTTGCTTACTCAATTATTCGCTCACCGGTTGTAGATGATGCAGTAAATAGATTTGCAGATGATTGGCAAGGCGCATTTGAACGTCGTTTTTTATAATCAAATTAATAATATGAGACTAAGTGCTATAGCGTTATATAGCACTTAATTTATCAGTTTTGGGATATTTAAGATATTAATCTTCACTTTTACTAATGTATTAATAACTAGATTATGATGGCTTAAAATAAAAGAATATTGATTTACATCTAATAATAAGCCACCTTTCTGGCAATCTAAATTTAGATCTATTACTATAATCTTAGTCTATAAATGGATTATTAATATAATCTATCTATTTTTTATTTTTTTGTGAAAAATAGTTTATTTATCAATGAATTGTTATTTTTTCTCTAAAAGCTATTTTATATTTTAATATTTAATTAATTTTTTGTTTTTACTCGGTTTAATTGTTATTGCTTTGGCTTTAATAATAAAATAACAAATTGTGACAAGTGTGTTAATTAAAGAGTTTGGTTGTTAAAAATAAACTAAATATTATATTGATGGGGTTGTTAACTTACCAGATTAACAGGGAAAACCGATACTCCGCGGTGCAATGATAATTAACATATACAGTTATTATCTTTATTTAGCGATAAATAAAACTTTATTTGTGATACTGGAGTAAATATGTGCGAAGAATACATGAATAAGCCACTTTATCTATCAATTGCTGACTGGGTTCAAGCGCAAGAACGTTGGGTAAGTGCGAAAGAAATTGCAACAAAATTCGATATTCCTCAATGTAATGCGATTAATATCGTTTCTTATATTCTTTCTGATGTAAAAGAAATTGAATGTGAAACGAAAAGTGTCCCTAATCAGCTTGAAGGCAGGGGATGCCAATGCCAACGAATGATCAAAGTGAGTCATATCGATCCTCAACTTTATTCACGCTTAAAAGGCCATGTTCAAGGTAAAAGTAGTCAAAGTTCTCCTGAGAAATTAGCATCCATGATCCCTCATGGGTTAAACCATGAACAAAAATGGCAATGGATGTTATCAAAATCACAACGACGATAACGTGACTGATTAAGTCGTAGGTTAAAAAAAGAACAATGACGACAGGCGCGTATAACGCCTGTCGCTGTTTGTTACTGACCTTTCGGTTTCACTTCGGTTGTGCCTCGTAAACGTGGACGATTAGGCTCAGGTGCCGTTAAAGGTGTTGTTTCGACTAAGCTTTGGCGACAACGAACGGCCAAATCTTGATATTCGCGTGTGTTCATACGCTTCCATTCCATGTCATTATCAGTAATATTCCGTACATGTTTTGCAGGGCTACCAATCAGCATTTGCCGAGGTTGTCCTTGAAAGCCTGCTTTCACAAAGCTCATTGCTGCTACAATGCTTTCTTCACCAATCACTGCACCGTCCATAATCACACTGTTCATGCCGACTAAACTGTCACGTCCAATAATACAACTATGAAGAATAGCACCGTGTCCAATATGTCCATTTTCTCTAACAATGGTATCCATATCGGTGTAACCGTGCATGATACAACCGTCTTGAAGGTTGGCGCCTGCTTCAACAATTAATCGTCCATAATCTCCTCTTAATGAGGCTAAAGGGCCGATATAAACTCCAGCACCTATAATTACATCACCAATTAATACCGCAGATGGGTGAATATAGGCGGTTGGGTGTACCACAGGGACAAGGCCTTCAAACGCGTAGATACTCATCTGTTTTCCTCTTTGTTGTATTATCGAAACACTAAATAATTATCGACCTTTCCATTCAGGTGCTCGTTTCTCAGCAAAGGCAAGTGGCCCTTCTGTGGCATCTTCTGAATGGAGAACACTTGGATAATGTTTTAATACACCACTGCGCATTAATTTATAGCCTTCTTCAATAGAAAGTTCGCTTGTGGCACGATAAATCTCTTTTAATGCTGCAACAGCCAGTGGGGCACTATTGGCGATTTGATCTGCGAGTTCACGAGCGCTATCCATTAATTCAGCAGAACTAACAACACGGTTTGCAATGCCCCAACGCAATGCTTCGTCCGCATTCATACGACGGCCTGTCATTAGCATTTCATTGACGATAGCCGGAGGTAAACGTTTAGGTAAACGCAATACGCCACCACTATCTGGCACAATGCCTAGTTGTGCTTCAGGTAACGCAAAAGAAGCGTTGTCTGAGCACACTATCATGTCAGCAGCGAGTGCTAATTCAAATCCACCACCAAAAGCATAGCCGTTAACGGCGGCAATAACAGGTTTATCTAGATTGAAAAGCTCGGTTAAACCAGCAAAACCGCCTGCACCGAAATCAGCATCAGGGGCTTCACCTTCAGCCGCTGCTTTTAAATCCCATCCTGCCGAGAAAAAGCGTTCGCCTGCACCTGTAATAATCGCGACACGTAGGTTGGGATCATCACGAAAACGTAAGAAAACTTCGCCCATTTCATGACTGGTTTTCGCATCAATAGCATTGGCTTTTGGCCTATCTAATACAATTTCAAGTACTGAACCACGTGTTGTTAGGTGTAATGACTGGCTCATGTTGTATTCCTTTTCATCATCAAAAATAAGCATTTATGATTGAGGTTATTAAGTTGTGGTTGAACCTACCTATGCCTTATTTCAAATGCTTTTTAATCACTTTTCCGGAGCAATTACGTGGTAAGCCCTCTCTAAATTCAACTGCGCTGGGAACTTTAAACTTCGCCATATTTTGCTCACAGAAATGGAAGAATTCTTCTTCACTCAAGGTTTCATTTTCAACCAGTACCACAAAGGCTTTAATTGCTTCATCACGAATGTTGTCAGGCACTCCAATTACGGCGACATCTTGAATTTTAGGATGTGAAGAAATGATATTTTCAATCTCAACGCAAGAGACATTCTCGCCACCACGTTTGATCATATTGCAACTGCGATCAACGAAATAGAAAAAGCCTTCATCGTCACGATAACCATAATCACCAGTATGTAACCAACCTTCTGGCTCTAGCGCTTTTGCTGTGGCATCGGGTCGGTTGTAATACTCTTTGAATAAGGTTTTTCCAGGCTCGCCTTTTACGCAGATTTCACCCACAACGCCATCAGGCACTTCGTGGTTTTGT
Organism: Proteus genomosp. 4 str. ATCC 51469; assembly: GCF_003144375.1. Taxonomy (NCBI): domain Bacteria; kingdom Pseudomonadati; phylum Pseudomonadota; class Gammaproteobacteria; order Enterobacterales; family Morganellaceae; genus Proteus; species Proteus genomosp. 4. The sequence continues at coordinate 68,432 of NZ_PENV01000005.1, read as the reverse complement.
TTGTCTCTGATTTGAGCTTGATAACAAAAACCCGGTCTGCCAATTGATGGCCAACGGCGTTTATCTCCGGGTCTATCACCAATTAAACCAACGATAGTTTCTGTCATGCCATAAGAGGTGAGCAATCGCACGTTAAAGCGCTCAATAAAAGCGTCTTTTTCTTCATCTGCGAGATTGAGGTAGAACATTACTTCGCGTAATTTGTGTTGCTTTTCTTCGGATGAAACTGGTTGTGCCATTAAGGTTCTCATCATCATGGGAATGCATTCCGTCACTGTCGCTTGATACTTAAGGATTTGTTTCCAAAAAGCTCTAGCACTGTATTTTTCGAGTAGGACAAATGTCGCACCTACAGAAAATGCCGCGAGAGATGCGGTGCATTGGCAATCAATATGAAAGGCAGGCATAACAGTGAGATAAACATCGTCTTCACGTAATGCGTTTTGCCATGATGAGTAATAACCCGCAAAGCGTAAGTTATAGTGTGTGATAACAACGCCTTTAGGTTGAGAGGTTGTACCCGAGGTAAAAAGGATCTCAGCTGTATCATCTACACTTAATGGGGTGTGATGATTAAGAGTAACAGGATGCTTGGCTTTCTCTTTTAGAAAATCAATAACCCCTTTCTCAGTAGGAAGACTGTTTTCTGTTATTAAAAACAACTGAGTTAAAGGATTTTGTTCATCCTGTAACATAGGTTGGTAAATAGGATAGAAATTATCGTGTGTTACTACGTAATGGGCTTGGCAGTGATTGATTATCCATGCGCTCTCTTCATGCATAAAGCGCGCATTTATGGGTACCATGACAGCGCCAATTTTTGCTAGCCCAAACCAGCAAAAGAAAAACTCAGGGCAGTTATCAAGATGCAAGGCAACATGGTCGCCTTTTTTTATGCCACCAGCATGGAAAAGATTTGCGGTTCGGTTGATCTCTTCATTTAATTCACTGTAGCTAAATTGTCTCTCTTGTCCTTGTGCGGATACGAAAATTAGCGCTGTTTTTTTGCCAAAAACCTCGGCTAAATCATCCCACATTTGACGTAAGTTTTGTTTGCCAATCACATCCATTAAACTGTTACCCTATTCTTTTGCCGTGAGTTCAGATGCACTTTCTACCTTTGTGCTATCTGAATTCAACGGTATTACTTTTCGATTTTAGCCAGTCCCTTATCGACTAGCCCCCTGATTTGTTCGTCGCTATAACCGATATTTTTCAAAATTGCGTCAGTGTCCATGCCGTGAGATGGCATTCCACGCCAGATCTTTCCGGGGTTATTTTTAAATTTCGGCATCACATTTGGCCCTTTGCAGGTTTCGCCATTCATGGTTTGCCATTCGGTGATCGATTCACGTGCGATATATTGCGGATTGTCTTCAAGCTCAGGAATAGTCAGCACTTTGGCACTGGCAATATTGAGCTCTGAAAGTCGTTTAAGAACCTCAGTGATCGGTTGTTTTGCTAACCATTCATCTAACTTGTCTTCAAATAATTGGCCATGAGGGCAGTTAATACGGTGAATAAGTTGAGTACCTTCTGGCACTTCAGGTGTACCAAGCAGATGAGCAAGGCCGATATCTTTGAAAATTTCTTCAATTTGAGTGATACCGACAACTTCCATCACGATATAACCATCTTGGCAACGGTAAAGTCCACAGCCAGCGTAGTACGGATCTTTCCCTTTGGTCATTCGAGGGCAGATTTCACCACCATTGAAATAATCCATCATGAAGTATTGCCCCATACGCAACATCACTTCATACATTGCAATATCAATACTTTCGCCTTTGCCTGTTTGTTGGACTTTATACAGTGCCGCTAACGCGGAAGTGGTTGCTGTCATCCCTGAGAAATAGTCTGCGGTATAAGGGAAGGCTGGCATTGGCTGATCTTTGTCACCGTTTTGAATAAGGTAACCACTAAAGGCCTGAGCGATGGTGTTATAAGCGGGTAGGTTGGTATATTGCGGATCACCGTATTGGCCAAAACCCGATAAATGCGCAATAACTAATTTAGGATTATGCTCCCACAATACTTCATCCGTAATACCGCGACGTGCAAAGGCTGGGCCTTTACTCGCTTCGATAAAGATGTCGGTTGTTTCCATTAATTTTAGGAACGCATCACGACCTTCGTCTTTAAAGATATTTAACGATAGTGCATGAAGATTACGGCGAGAAAGTTGAGGGTAGTGAGGTTGAACGCGAATGGTGTCAGCCCATGCAACGTTTTCAATCCAAATCACTTCAGCACCCCATTCTGCAAACATTTGTCCTGCAAATGGCCCTGCAATTTCAATTCCTGAAAACACAACACGAACCCCTGAAAGTGGGCCGAATTGTGGCATTGGTAAATGTTCTGTCATAGCGTCACCTCGTAAGTGGTTTAGTGAAAACTCTCTCACCTAATGATGAGAGAGTTTTCGTGATTAATTAGCGGTACTGTTTAAGCACTGAACGTCCTAGTGTCAGGATCTGCATTTCGTCAGAGCCACCAGAGACACGGTCAACACGAAGATCACGCCAGAAACGAGAAATACGGTGCTCGCCAGCAATACCAACACCACCAAGCACTTGCATTGCACTATCAACTACTTCAAATGCCGCATTTGCACAGAAGTATTTACACATAGCTGCATCACCAGAAGTGATTAAGTTGTTGTCACTCTTCCATGCAGTTTCATATAACATGTTGCGCATTGAATTGAGTTTGATCGCCATATGAGCGAATTTTTCTTGAATAAGTTGGAAACGGCCGATAGCTTCGCCAAATTGCACACGTTGGTTGGCATAACGAGCCGCATCTTCGAATGCACACATTGCGGTACCGTAGTTAGTGAGGGCCACTAAGAAACGTTCGTGATCGAACTCTTCTTTCACACGGTTAAAGCCGTTGCCTTCACGGCCAAACATGTCTTTTTCTTCAAGTTCAACGTTATCGAAAGTGATTTCACAGCAGCTATCCATGCGTAAACCCAGTTTTTCTAACTTGTTGACTTTGATGCCTGGTTTACTCATATCCACAAACCATTCAGTAAAGATTGGTTTATCTGGAGATGCTGAGTCACGGCTCATCACAACAACATAAGGGGTATAGGCACTACTGGTGATAAAGCATTTACTACCGTTAAGGTAAACTTTGCCATCTTTACGGGTATAAGTGGTTTGTAAGCTACCAACGTCGGAGCCTGCACCCGGTTCAGTGATAGCAGAATTCCACATTTGTTTACCTGTACCACGGAACGCCATGATTTTATCAATTTGCTCTTGAGTCCCTTCACGCAATACAGTGTTAAAGCCACCAGGTAATTGATAAAGCACGTAAGTTGGCGCACCTAAACGACCTAATTCCATCCAGATGGCAGCAACAGTAACAAAACCTGCATTTAAGCCGCCATGCTCTTCAGGGATAAGCAGATTGTCAATTTCCATATCCGCTAAGGCTTTGACAAAACGTTCTGGGTATTTGCTTTCGCGATCACATTGTGCGAAATAAGCTTCCCAGTTTTCACTGGCCATTAATTCGCGGACACCGTCAACAAACAGTTCCTGCTCATCATTCAATCTAAAATCCATGTTAATAACCTCTTAATATGTCATTCTTTGCGTATAGCGGATCAGTCTTTCCAATGTACTTTGGCATCTTTAATAAAGGACAAGGTGACCATGATATTGACGAAAAATAGTGGGCATCCTCCGGCGATAATGGCGGTTTGAATAGGTTTTAAACCCCCAAGTGCTAATAGGATGATGCCAATAACGCCGACCAGCACAGACCAGCCGATACGCACTAATAAAGGTGGCTCAGAGCCTTCTTTCATAGAGCGACAAGTGGACATTGCTAGTGTGTAAGAACAGGCGTTAATTAAGGTGACAGTGGCAATAAAGCAGAGGATAAAGAAGCCCCACATTGTCGCTGTACTAAGCGGTAATGCTGCCCATGTTTCAATAATGGCGCGTGGAACACCATATTGTTCAATCAGTTGTGGAATGTTGAGAATATTTTGGTCAATCAGTTGTAAGGTGTTACCACCAAGAATTGTCCAAATTAACCAAGTTCCTGCGGTTAAGCCTGAAACCATTCCTAAACACAGCTCGCGAACAGTACGGCCTTTAGAGATACGAGCTAAGAAGATACTCATTTGGATGGCGTAAATAACCCACCATGCCCAATAGAAGACCGTCCAGCCTTGAGGGAATCCACCTTTACCGATTGGATCTGTATAGAACAGCATACGAGGCATATACATCATCAATGTACCGACAGAATCGGTAAAATAATTGACGATAAAGCTAGCTCCACCAACGATAAATACCCAACCTAACATTAAGAAACTCAGGTAAGTTCGAATATCACTGGCGATCTTCACCCCTTTTTGCAGACCAAATGCCACGCAAATTGCGTTTAATAAGATCCAGCAAGAGATAATGATGGCATCTAATTGCAGAGTATGAGGAATACCAAATAAGTATTGAATACATTCAGTGACTAACGGTGTTGCTAAACCAAGGCTAGTCCCCATTGCCAGAATTAAAGCAACAAGATAGAAGTTATCAATAATCGTCCCAACAATCCCATTAACGTGTTTTTCACCAATTAATGGCGTTAAGGTGCTACTTGGGCGGATAACTTCCATTTTGCGAACAAAGAAGAAATAAGCGAACGCAACAGAAAGGAAGCTGTAAGTTGCCCAAGGTAGAGGACCCCAGTGGAACAAGCTGTAAGCAAGGCCAATTTCTTTAGCTTGAGTCGAATAACCTTCCATTCCAAAAGGCGGGCTTGAAATGTAGTAGTATATTTCAATCGAACCCCAGAAAAGGACGGCGGCTGATGTACAAGACGCAAACATCATAAAGATCCAGCTTGCGGTACTAAACTCAGGTTTGTCTTCCCCAAGACGTTTATTGGCATAACGACCGAAGACTAACCAAAACCAACCTCCGAACATGATAACCATGTACCATTCAAAGGCCCAACCCCAGACATTGGTAACATAGCTGAATACGGCATTAATCACTTCATTTGAAGCATCAAGATCACGTACCGTTAACCAACATAAAATACCAACAATGATCAATGGCGGAAAAAAAACCTTCGGTTCTATTCCTGCCTTTTTATTATCTTTGCTCATAGGTAAATTTTCCAAATATATTTAGCGCAGAAGTTTAAGTAGTGTTAATTCCTAATAACTAATAAAACAATTAAGTTTATTTATGAATATTTTGTCTATTGGTGATTCATCATAATAGAAAAATAAAGTCATTGGCTAATCTACAAATCCATTAATGATGAAGAATGATGGATATTATAAGAAATCTATTCTGTTATTCACTTCACACTATTCTTTTTGTCGATTTTATGTTACGTTTTATAACGTTTTATTTTCATTATAACTTATTGATAATTATTGATATTGCATTGTATGTGATCGGCTTGTTATATTCCGTCTTTCAATATTGTTGATCTGAGTGGCAATATTGAATGTTAAATACCATTATATTTATTATGTTCAATATTGTTGATCGAAGTAGCAATATTGAAAGTTGAACACTTTAATTAAAACTAATTTCAATATTGGTGATGTATTTAGCAATATTGAACGCTATATCTTCTTTATTTAATAATGTTCAATATTGGTGACCTAGGTTTAATTTTTTAATCACTTAATTATGTTAATTCTATATTACATTGCCAGAGTAAATGACATTATTTATTAATTTCAGGAGATGTAATGAATATTATTACATGTTACAAAAGTGTTCCCGATGAGCAGGATATTACGGTAAATAGCGCAGATAGTTCGCTAGATTTTTCTCGCGCTAATACCAAAATCAGCCAATATGATTTAAATGCGATTGAAGCCGCTAATCAGCTTAAGACGCAACTTGATGGTATTCAAATCACGGCAATGAGTGTTGGTGGTAAAGCACTGACAAATGCGAAAGCACGTAAAGACGTTCTTTCTCGTGGTGCTGACGATTTAGTTGTTGTGGTTGATGACCAATTTGAAGCCTCTTTACCCTATCAAACGGCGGTTGCGCTGGCGGCGGCAGCCACTAAAAAAGGTTATGACTTAATTCTTTGTGGTGATGGCTCTGCAGATCTCAGCTCACAACAAGTTAGCTTGCTGGTGGGGGAAATTTTAAATATCCCTTCAATCAATGGTATTAATAACATTGTTTCGCTCTCTAATGATTCAATTACGGTTGAACGTGAATTAGAAAATGAAATTGAAACACTGACCATTCCATTACCTGCTGTAATTGCGGTGTCTACTGACATTAATACACCTCAAATTCCTTCGATGAAAGCCATTCTTGGCGCTGCCAAAAAACCTGTTCAGCAATGGAGTGTTGCCGATCTTGGTCTGGATGTGATTACTGCGCGTTCAGAGCAAAAAGTTGCGGCACCAAAACAGAAAGTGCGTCAACGCATCATTATTGAAGGTGATGGTGACGATCAGATTGCTGAGTTGGCAGAACATTTACGTAAAATTCTTAAGTAATAGGGGGAGTTATGAGCCAGTTTTCAACTGTTTGGGTATTTAGTGATGCACTTTCCCGTTTACCAGAGTTAGTGGGTGGCGCTTCTTCATTAGGACAATCTATCAATGTATTTACATTGAATGATGAACAAAGCGTGGCTGCTTTTAAATTAGGTGCAACAGAGGTTTTCCAATTAGAAGGTAAACCTGACGATCGCATTATTGAAGACTATGCACAAAGCATGGTTGAAATCATCAAACAAAAAGGTGATGCAGGTTTAGTGCTATTACCTAATACACGTCGTGGCAAATTACTCGCTGCACGCTTAGGTCATCGTTTAGCAGCGGTTGTTTCTAATGATGCACAATCTTTAAAAGCAGATGGTGATGCATTAGTAACAAAACACATGGTTTACGGTGGTCTTGCCTTTGGTGATGAAACTCTGAAAACCCCTTATTGCGTAGTGACTGCAAGTGTCGGTGCTTTTGATGTTGCACCAGAAACAAGTGCGACAGGTAATGCACAAAAAGTGGCATGGATTGCTCCATCTCAAACTATCGTTCGTAATTCAGTTCAACCGCGTGCAATCAATGCCGTCGATTTAGATAAAGCGCGCTTTGTTGTCAGTGTAGGTCGCGGTATTGGTAGCAAAGAAAATATCGTCATTGCAGAAGAATTAGCGAAAGCTATTGGTGCTGAAATCGCGTGTTCTCGTCCTGTTGCTGAAAATGAAAAATGGATGGAACACGAGCGCTATGTCGGTATTTCTAACCTGATGCTAAAACCTGAACTTTATCTAGCTGCCGGTATTTCAGGACAAATTCAACATATGGTCGGCGCTAATGGCGCACAAACTATTGTTGCTATTAATAAAGACAAAAATGCACCTATCTTCCAATTTGCTGACTACGGCATTGTCGGTGATTTAATGAAGATTTTGCCTGCATTAACTCGTCAATTATCTAACTGATTTATTTAAGCAGAGAAGGTGACTTCTCTGCGTTTATCGCAAATTCTGGAGATGTTATGTCCGATTCCGAAGATATTTTCGATGCCATTATTGTTGGCGCAGGATTAGCAGGATCTGTGGCTGCACTTGTTTTGGCAAGGGAAGGCGCACAAGTATTGCTAATAGAAAGAGGTAACTACGCTGGCGGGAAAAATGTAACCGGTGGTCGTATGTATGCACATACTCTTGAACGCATCATTCCTGAGTTTGCGCAAGAAGCACCTGTTGAACGCGTTATTACTCACGAAAAATTGTCGTTTATGACTGAAGCCGGTGCAATGACAATTGATTACCAAAATGCCGAAGGGAATAACCCAAAAACGGCTTCTTGGTCTGTATTACGTGGTGAGTTTGATCAATGGCTAATGGAACAAGCCGAAAATGCCGGTGCGCAATGTATTACAGGTATTCGCGTTGATAAGCTCGTCGAACGTGATGGCAAGATTGTTGGTGTGGAAGCTGATGGTGATGTGTTAGAAGCTAAAGCCGTTATTTTAGCTGATGGTGTGAATTCTATCTTAGCTGAACAGTTAGGGATGACAAAACGTGTTGCCGCTGAAAATGTAGCCGTAGGTGTAAAAGAGATCATCGAATTGCCTGAAAGTGTGATTAAAGATCGCTTTAACCTAAAAGATAACGAAGGCGCGGCTTGGTTATTTGCAGGATCACCTACCGATGGATTAATGGGCGGTGGTTTTTTATATACCAATAAAACCACGCTCTCTTTAGGTCTTGTTTGTGGGTTGCACCATATTAAAGATGCGAAAAAATCAGTACCACAAATGCTGGAAGATTTTAAACAGCATCCCGTTGTTGCTCCGCTAATTGAGGGCGGAAAGATGGTGGAATACGGTGCGCATGTCGTTCCAGAAGCGGGCTTAAGAATGCAAAACGAATTAGTACGCGATGGCGTATTAATTGCTGGTGATGCAGCAGGGATGTGTATGAACCTTGGCTTTACTATCCGAGGAATGGATTTAGCGATGGCATCTGGTGAAGCGGCTGCAAAAACGGTGCTTTCTGCTATGGCAAAAAATGATTTTAGTAAACAATCACTTAATGAATATCTCAAACATTTAGAAGATGGCCCGTTGCGCGATATGAAAGCGTATCAGCGTATGCCTGATCTACTTGATAATCCTCGTATGTTCACTGCTTATCCTGAAATGGTCGTTGGTATCGCGAAAGATCTCTTTACCGTTACGGGTGAAGCGCCCGTACCAATGCGTAAAACCATGATGCGTCATACCAAAAAAGTCGGTTGGATGAATCTGATCAAAGATGGGATCAAAGGAGTAAAAGCAATATGAGTTCTCCCGTAAATGTCGATGTCAAATTAGGCATCAATAAATTTAATGTCGATGAAGAAAATCCACATATCGTCGTTAAAGAGCAACCTGATATGCAGGTATTGGAAACCTTAGTCAAAGCTTGTCCTGCAGGTCTATATAAAAAACAAGAAGATGGCACTATCAGTTTTGATTATGCAGGGTGCTTAGAGTGTGGAACGTGTCGAATTCTTGGTTTAGATAGTGCGCTTGAAAAATGGGAATACCCACGCGGAACTTTTGGCGTGGAATATCGTTACGGATGATGTATCGCTACTTTTCTCCCAGTGCTATCTCCGGCCTGGGAGCTTTTCTTTTTTATTTTATTTAGAAAAATACCAGGATGCAGTCATGCAACCCAGAAACTTTGATGATATTCGTTTTACCTCTGTACATCGTCGGGTGATGTTATGGGGGAGTGGCGGCCCTTTTCTTGACGGCTATGTGTTAGTGATTATCGGTGTGGCATTAGAGCAACTCACGCCGTTATTACAGCTTGATGCACAGTGGATAGGCCTGTTGGGTGCGGCAACATTAGCAGGGCTTTTTATTGGCACATCACTTTTTGGTTATATTTGTGACAAAGTGGGTCGTCGCAAAATGTTCCTTGTGGATATTGTGGCTATTGGGCTTATTTCGATTGCAACGATGTTTGTGTCAACACCAGTGGGTCTATTGGTGATGCGATTCCTTATTGGAATTGTGATTGGTGCTGATTACCCCATTGCGACGTCAATGATCACGGAGTTTTCCAATAAAAAACAACGTGCTTTTGCTGTCGGTTTTATTGCCGCAATGTGGTATATCGGGGCAACATGTGCCAACTTAGTCGGTTATCTTTTATATGATGTTGCAGATGGCTGGCGCTGGATGTTGGGTAGTGCTTTTATTCCTTGCGTCATTATTTTAATTGGTCGCTTTGATTTACCTGAATCCCCGCTTTGGCTAATACGCAAAGGGCGTATTCAAGAATGTAATGAAATGATGATAAAGCTTTTTGGTGAACCTGTTGTTTTTGAAGCTGAAAATGCCAAAACAACGCGTTTTATCGAGCTATTTAATAAACGTCATTTTTCTTTCGTGCTTTTTGTTGCGGTCATTTGGACTTGCCAAGTTATTCCGATGTTTGCCATTTATACCTTTGGGCCTCAGATTGTGGGTTTATTAGGATGGGATGCGGGAAGGAGTGCGGCACTGGGTAATGTAGTGATTAGCCTATTCTTCATGTTTGGATGTATTCCTGCTATGTTTTGGTTAAATCAAACAGGGCGACGTCCGTTATTGATTGGTAGTTTTGCCATGATGACATTAGCATTATTAGTGCTAGGGGTTTTCCCAGATTTACCTATCTTATTTGTTATCTTAGCCTTTGCGACTTATGCCTTCTTTTCTGGTGGCCCCGGAATTTTACAATGGCTTTATCCTAATGAATTATTCCCAACCGATATTCGAGCATCGGCAGTTGGTGTCATTATGTCAATAAGCCGTATTGGTACGGTTATTTCAACTTGTGCGCTTCCAGCCTTTATCGCCACTTACGGGATTAATACGACGATGTTAGTGGGGGCTGCAATTTCTTTATTCGGCATGATAGTTTCTGTGTTGTTTGCGCCAGAAACCAAAGGATTAACACTTAATCAGACTTCAACCATGCCAATGAGGCGAGGTAAATAACATTTTTAATTGATAAGCAAGAAAATAAGTTAAGTAATTTAAAACGTTTTTTATTTAGATGTTATAAATTTTAATCATTATTGTATTTATTTTTATATTATTTTAATTTAAATTATCACACCAATGATTATTGATAAGATTTATTTATACCTTAAAGAGAGATGAGATTATTTATATTAAAGAGAGAGTGATTTTATTTTTATTATTTAAATAAAATGACTCTCCTTTTTATTTTTAAAAATAACACCTTTATAACGCCTTGGTTTCAAATTTATTTCATTGTTATTAATTCATCTTCAATTACAAATTATATTTAACTCATCAAATCTAGACCCCAATCACAGATCTCTCTCATACTATTCAAATGACGAAAAACAGTTCGTTATTTACCAAGAATGAATAATTCCCCCTACCCAGAATAAGGTCATTACAGACGCAAACACCAGCAAAAAAGCGGTTGAGTAGGTATTTATGACCTTATTAGAAATGACAGTTAAAGAATGTCTAAACAATATTGTAAAGCAATATGCTTCACAAACAGCATTGATTGAAAACCAAAGTAAAAAGACACTTTCTTGGCAACAATTACAACAAGAAGTAGAAAGTGTTGCGCGTGGTTTTTTAGCGATTGGTTTAAAAAAAGGTGATCGTTTAGGTATTTGGTCTGCTAATAGTAAAGAGTGGATAATTTGTTTTCTTGCTGCTGCTCAAATTGGTGTTCCTGTTGTTTGTATTAACTTTCATTTTAAAAAAAGAGAGTTATTAGATTTATGTCGATTAACCGGTATTAAAGCATTATGTTTTTCTGATGGGTTTAAAAGTAATGACTTTATTGAAGTGATTAATTGCCTTGCTAAAAAAGTAACTGAAAATAAGGATGTATTACCTCAGTTATTTATTAGTATGGGAAATAAATCGGCAGAAAAAAGTGTCTCATTATCTCAATTAAAAGCAATTAGCCAAAAAATATCAGATAAAGAATATCAACATGCTATTTCACAAGTTAGTGTAAAAGATTTACTGACTATTCAAATGACCTCAGGCAGTACTGCTATGCCTAAAGGTGTCATGTTAAGCCAATATAATGTGATTAATAATGCCATGCTGTCAGCACAGCGATTAGGCGTAACGCATAACGATGTCATTTGTCTTGCTGTTCCTTTATTCCACTGTTTTGGGCTCTCTTCTTGTCTCTTTTTTGCGTTAACAACCGGATGCCAATTAGTTCTTCTTGATAACTATTGTGCAGAAGATGTTTTGAAAGTCGTCCAAGACTATCGTTGCACCGTTATGCATGGCGTACCAACGATTTTTAGCCGTTTAATGAAGCACGAGCAGTTTTCTCATTACGATTTATCTAGCCTTGATAAAGGCATTATTGCCGGGGCAAGTTTCCCTCCTGTGTTAATTGATGACATTGAAAATACGTTAGGAATGAAAGGGATCACCGTCTCTTATGGACAAACAGAAGCCTCGCCTTGTTGTACTCAAACATTACCAAACGATGCTTTACCCATAAAACGCAGTTCTATCGGTAAACCATTACCTTTTGTTGAAATGAAAATCATTAGTCCGAAAACGGGTAAACCTGTGCCAGTGGGCGTTTTGGGTGAAATTTGCACTCGTGGTTTTCATGTGATGATGGGTTATGACAATGCTCCTGATAAAACCAAGGAAGCTCTAGACGAGGAAGGTTGGTTACATACAGGGGATATTGGTTATGTCGATGAACAAGGAAATTATCACTACGCCTATCGCATGAAAGAGATTGTCGTCCGTGGTGGTGAAAATATCAGCCTTTGTGAAATAGAAGAGGCCATTGCGGAATATCCCGGTGTTGACGCAACGAAAGCGTTCGGCATTCCTTCTGTCGATTTAGGTGAGGAAGTCATTGCCACTATTTGTGTGCAAAAAGACTGCACCCTAAATGAAAGCGAATTACGTGTATTTCTACAAGAGCGTCTAGCTCGCTACAAAATTCCCAAAGAACTCCATTTCTTTACGCAGTTTCCTCATACCCCTTGCGGAAAAATTGATGTGCAAGCCCTGAAATTGCAATTGGGTTATGGCGTTTCAATCAAGGATGAAGAAACCAAAGTAGCGGGTTAAGTGACAACGGATTTATCCACATTCTGACAACAGCAGTATGAAGTCTAAAAATAATTAGGAGAAAAAATGACAAGTCGTAAAGCACTGGAAGGCGTCACTGTAGTTGAGTTGGCGACCTTTATTGCCGTACCCGCAGCGGGCCGTATTTTAGCTGATATGGGGGCAAACGTAATCAAAATTGAATCCCCAAGTGGTGATAACTTACGTTATACCGCACCGACTGAAGGCCGTCCGTTAGATCAACATGAAAACACCAGCTTTGATTTAGAAAATGCCAATAAACGTGGCATCGTGTTAAATACGAAAACAGAAGCAGGTAAAAAAATTCTGTTTGAACTGCTAGAAAAAGCCGACATTTTCTTAACTAACTGGCGTCCTGGTGCAAGAGAACGCGCAGGGTTGGATTATGAAACGTTAAAACAACGTTTTCCAAAATTAGTTTACGCCAGCGTGACCGGCTATGGTGATGAAGGCCCAGATAAAGATCTACCTGGATTTGATTACACGGCATTCTTTGCTCGTGGTGGCATTTTAGGTTCGCTGTACCAAAAAGGCACAGTACCAATGAATGTGATCCCTGGCCTTGGTGATCACCAATGTGCATTAGGTTTAGTGTCTGGTGTGTTAGCTGCTTATATTCGCGCTAAAAATATTGGGCAAGGTGAGTATGTTTCAACTAACTTACTGCATACCTCAATTTATACCCAAGCAATCATGATCCAAGCGGCACAATACCCAGATTATGGTCAGCCGTATCCAATCGATCGTCGTAATACTACCAGCCCATTTATTCTGGCTTATAAAACAAAAGATGACCGTTTTATTCAAGTCTGTATGCCTGTTTATGACGCCTATTATCCAACCTTTATTTCTTGTATTGGTCGTCCAGATTTAGCGGAAGACGCTCGTTATACACGTCTACAAGAAGTAGCGAAAAATAATCGCTCCCCTGAATTATATGACCTGATTTGGCAACAAGTTGAGCAAAAAACAGCGTCAGAATGGGCAGATATTTTTACCAAAAACGATATCCCATTCAGTATTGCGCAAACATGGGAAGAAGTGTTGGAAGACAAACAAGCTTGGGCAATCAACACCTTCTACAACATGAAGTACAAAAATGGCAGTGAAAAAGCCTTAGTTCGTCCACCTATTGATTTCTTAGAGAGTGGTTTACCTGAATATCGTCGTGGTCCTTTGTTAGGTGAAGACACACCGTCTGTATTAGCTGAATTAGGGTATAGCGCAGAAGAAATCGCCAGCCTTGAAGCCAATAAAGACGTGATGACGTGGAAAGAATAATCCACTTATTTTTTTAATTTTCAGGAGAGCAAAGGCATGCAACAAGACATTTTCACAATGGGCGTTGATATCGGATCGTCTGCATCAAAATGCATCATCATGAAAAATGGTGACGCCATTGTCGCTAAATCACTGGCATCTGTGGGTGCAGGAACCTCTGGGCCTGAAAAAGCGATCGCTGAAGTATTAAGCCAGTTTGGTGGCGATCTCAGTCAGATCAGTTGGATCTGTGCAACCGGTTATGGCCGTAATTCTCTGAAAGAAGCCAATAAAGAAGTGAGCGAACTGAGCTGTCACGCCAAAGGCGCGCACTTTCTTTTTCCGGGCGTAAAAACAGTGATTGATATCGGCGGTCAAGACGTTAAAGCACTTCATATGGATGGTGCAGGCCGTTTATTAAACTTTGTGATGAATGACAAATGCGCCGCCGGTACAGGACGCTTTTTAGATGTAATGTCGAGAGTATTAGAAACCAAGATTTCTGACCTCGCTCAAGAGGGCGCTAAGTCCACTAAGAAAGTCACGATTAGCTCAACCTGTACCGTGTTCTCTGAATCAGAAGTGATTTCTCATCTCGCGAATAACGAAACAATACCCGACGTTATTAATGGCATTCACCGTTCTGTGGCTAGCCGTATTGCTGGTCTTGCAAAACGAGTGGGGGTTGAAGCCCCTGTCGTGATGACAGGCGGTGTTGCCAGTAATTTTGAAGTTGTTCGTTATGTAAGCGAAGAGTTGAACGCCTCTATCGCCACTTCACCTTTATCACAATACAACGGGGCGATAGGTGCCGCCATTTATGCCTTTGAAGCGTACCGCCATCAACTGGAAGACGATGCGTTAACAATAGGAACATCAAAATGAGCAATGTAGATATGAATGCGCCGGATTATATTCCTGCGAAAAAACGACTGCAAAAAATCGCTGCTGATGCTTATCAGCGTGCGTGGGATGCTAAAAATAGCGGTGAAAAAATAGGCTGGTGTGCCTCTAACTTCCCACAAGAAATTGCTGAAACATTAGGTTTATGCGTGGTTTATCCTGAAAACCAAGCCGCAGCCATTGCGGCAAAAGGTGCAGGTTTAAAAATGTGTGAGCATGCAGAAAGCATGGGATATTCCAATGATATCTGTGCTTATGCTCGAATCAGCCTCTCATACATGGATATTAAGCAGTGTGAAGAGATGGATATGCCTCAGCCTGATTTCTTGCTGTGCTGTAACAATATCTGTAACTGCATGATCAAGTGGTATGAAAATATCGCATACGAATTGAATATCCCGATGATCCTTATCGATATTCCTTATAAAAATGATTATGACACTGATGATGTGACAGTGAAGTATGTTCAAGCACAATTTGATGATGCGATTAAACAACTTGAAAAAGTCACTGGCAAAGTCTTCTCCGAAGAGAAGTTTAAAGAAGTCTGTGAAATCTCACAACGTACAGGGCGCGCATGGCTAAAAGCAGCAGAATATTGCCAATATGAACCGTCACCAATGAATGGTTTTGATCTGTTTAACCACATGGCGGTTGCTGTTTGTGCTCGCGGCAAATTAGAAGCTGCACTGGCTTTTGAGCAACTGTGTGAAGAAATGGAACAAAATATCAAAGAGAAAAAATCGACTTACCGCGGTGAAGAAAAATACCGTGTTCTCTTTGAAGGTATTGCTTGCTGGCCTTATTTGCGTGCCACATCTACCCCGTTAAAAGAGCAAGGTATTAACGTTACCGCTACTGTTTACGCCACCGCGTTTGGTGTGATTTATCAAAACAGTGACGAGATGATGCGTGCTTACTCTTACGTTCCTAACTGCGTCTCTGTTGAGCGCGCGGCAGATATGCGTATTAACGTCAGCCGTCAAAATAAAGTTGATGGTGCGATTATTCACGTTAACCGCAGTTGTAAGCTCTGGAGTGGCATTATGCCCGAAATTGAGCGCCGTATTCGCCATGAACTTAAGATCCCAACGGTGACTTTTGATGGCGACCAAGCAGATCCCCGAGTTTTCTCTGAAGCGCAGTATGTCACCCGTGTTGAAGCATTAACAGAAATTATGGCTGCGAATAAAGCAGATATGAAAAAGGGAGACATCTAATGAAAGCATTAACGGATAGATTTGATGAGCTGCAAGCCGTGGTGGATAACCCCGTTGCGCAATTAGAGGGTTTTATTCGTAGTGGCAAAAAGGTGATTGGTTGTTTCCCTGAATATACTCCGAATGAAATTGTCTATGCAGCAGGCATGGTGCCTTTTGGCATTTGGGGCGCGGAAGGACGTGAGATCTCAGAAGCGAAGAAATATTTTCCTCCTTTCTATTGCGCGCTAGTGCTTTCTTCTCTTGAGATGGGATTGGATGGTGCGCTGAATAAACTGTCAGCAGCCATAATTCCTTCTTTGTGTGACACCTTAAAATGCTTAGGGCAAAACTGGAAAGCCGGTGTGCCACAAGTGCCTTTTATCCAACTGGTGCATCCACAAAATCGTAAAACCCCAGCGGGTATTGCTTTCTTAACCGAACAATACAAAAAAATCGCACTGCAATTAGGGGAAATTTCAGGTCAGCCTGTGACAGATGATGCACTAAAAAGTGCAATCCATTTGTTTAATCAGCGACGCGCCGCGTTACGCGAATTTTCAGAGATGGCCGCGCTTCATCCAAACTTAATCACACCACAACGTCGTAATACTGTGATCAAAAGTGGTTACTTTATGGATGTCATTGAACATACAAAAGCCGTTGAAGCCATTGTTGCACAATGCAAAACCTTATCTCCAGAACCTTGGAAAGGGCACAAAGTTGTTGTGACAGGCATTATTGCGGATAGCCCTTCTATTCTACAAATTTTGGCTGATAACAAGATGGCGATTGTGGCAGATGAAGTGGCACATGAGTCTCGTCAGTTCCGTCAAGATATCCCAGAAAATAACGCACCTTATGAAGCAATGGCAGAGCAAATCGCCCAGCTTGAAGGGTGTTCACTTTTATATGATCCAGAGAAAAAACGTGGCCGTTTAATTGCCGATATGGTGAAAAACACAGGCGCTGATGGTGTTGTCTATTTGCTAACAAAATTCTGTGATCCAGAAGAGTTCGATGCCCCGATAGTGAAGAAATTCCTCGATAGAGAAGGCATTCCTTCCATCATTATCGAAATCGATCAGCAAACTAAAACGTATGAACAAGCTAGAACGGCACTGCAAACTTTTGCTGATGTGCTTTCTGCTTAACAACATTAATCAATAGTCACAAAAGACCTGTGTGAATAGCACAGGTCAATTGAACCCTAACACATATAAGTGGGGCAATCATGGGTATTATTTGTTTAATCATTGGGCTAGCGATATTAATGATCATGTGTATGAAAGGCATACATATCTTCATTTCTGTCTTTACCACCAGCCTATTTCTTGCTGTGACTGCATGGCTTGTATCACCAGATATGCTTAATCCTGTCGATGCACTGTTACAAGTGTATACCGGTGGGTTAGGTGGTTATTTTGGTAGCTTCTTCTTCATTTTCGTACTTGGTGCGATTTTTGGCAAATTAACCGCTATCAGTGGCGCTGCTGATAGTGTTGCCTCTTTTATTATTGGTAAATTTGGTGAAAGAGCCGTTATTCCTTCATTAGTTGCGGCTTGTGCCATTTTAGCCTACGGCGGTGTTTCAGTGTTTGTTGCACTGTTTACCGTTTATTCGATGATGGTGAGTTTATTCCGCAAAGCGAATCTTCCTCGCAGACTTATTCCTGCTGTCTATTTTGCTGGTGCAGGTACGTTTGTGATGATAATGCCTGGATCACCACAAATCCAAAACCTTATCCCAATGAAGTTCTTAGGTACGTCAGCTACGGCCGGTTTAGTACCGGGTATGTTGACAGCATTATTCCAAGTCACCTTAGTGATTATTTATCTCACTTGGTTATTTAAGCGTGTAAAAGCGAAAGGTGAAGGCTGGGTTGAAGACGAAAAAACAGCAAAAGCCGAAGAAGGTAAAAAAGATCGTCAATTACCTAATGTGCTCGTTGCATTACTCCCTATGCTTATTTTGCTGGTCGTGCTGAATATCCTGAAATGGGACCCTGCTATCGCACTATTCTGCGCCATTATCGCCGCCTTGATTGTGTATTTACGCTATCTCGATTGGAAAAAGCTCGTACCTAATTTAGCCGCAGGAACAATGGAAGGGGTGACCTCCCTCTTTAATACGGCGGTTATTGTTGGGTTTGGGGCATTAGTGATGACCTTACCTGCGTTCAAAGAATCATTCCAAGCGATTGCTCAATCGGGTCTTAATCCACTTGTTGTTACTGCAATTTCAGTCGGTGCCTTGGTGTTTATCAGTGGTTCTGGCTCTGGTGCGCTAAGTATTGCTATGCCAATGATTGCCGCAATGTTCCCTGCAACTGTGGTTGATCAAGGCTCCTTACACCGTGTGGCAACAATGGCATCAATGAGTACAACTCCGCCATTTAACGGATTGATTATTACTGTCTTTAGCGTTTGTGGTGTCAGCCATAAAGAGGGCTATGGCCCTGTAGGAACGTTAACTCTCGCTATCCCACTGTTAGCCATGATGTTTATGTTGCTGCTGTACACCTTCTTACCTGCATCCATAGCGACGATGTAGAAATAACGTTAACCCATTAATGCGTGCGATAAGACGACAAACGTGAAATCGCACGCCATAGAGATAACCCTATATATTCACAGAGGAAAATAAACATGGATTTTCAGCTAACAGAAGAACAAGTCCTGATCCGCGATATGGTCAGAGAGTTTGTTGAAAATGATATTAAGCCTATTGCTGGCGAAATTGATAAAGAACACCGTTTTCCAAGTGAAAGCGTTGCACCTATGGCTGAATTAGGACTCTTTGGTTTCAATATTGATGAAAATTATGGTGGAACAGAAGCGGATGCAATTAGCTATGTATTAGCAACAGAAGAAATGGCAAAAGTCAGCGCTGCACACGCGATGATCATGGGATCACAGTGTTCATTAACTGGCCCCGTTATTCAAAAATATGCTGATGAAGAAACCAAAGCACGTATTTTACCGGGAGTGGTTTCAGGTGAACAAATTGGTTGCTTCTGTTTATCCGAACCAAGTGCGGGTTGTGATGCCGCAGCGCAACAAACAACCGCTGTTCGTCAAGGTGATAATTATGTGATTAATGGATCTAAATTGTGGATCACCGCAGCACCTCAAGGTGCATTCTTTATCGTATTTGCCATGACTGATAAAAGTGCGGGTGTTAAAGGGATCACCGCATTCTTAGTTGAGCGTGATAACCCAGGGATCAGCATTGGTTTACCAGAAGAAAAAATGGGTATGAATGGCTCTGAAACCTGTTCTGTCAGTTTTAGTGACTGTGTTGTACCTGTTAGTGCACGTTTAGGCGCGGAAGGTAAAGGCTTTAGCATTGCCATGGAAACCTTAGATGGTGGCCGTTTAAGCTGTTCAGCTATTGCGTTAGGTATCGCACAAAGTGCATTAGATGCCACGATTGATTACACCAAAGAGCGTATTCAATTTGGAAAACCTATTGCAGCTAACCAAGGTGTGCAATGGATGCTAGTGGATATGGCTACCCGTGTAGATTGTGCTCGTATGTTGGTGTATCGCGCAGCTGCGGCAAAAATTGCTGGGCTTCCTTATACCCGCGAATCAGCGCAAGCCAAATTATACGCTTCTGAAACAGCAACCTATGTCACTCAAAAAGCCGTTCAACTCCACGGTGGTATGGGCTACACCAAATCTTACCCTGTTGAACGCCTAATGCGTGAAGCAAAACTCACTGAAATTTTTGAAGGCACAAGCGAAGTGCAACGCATGGTGATCGCTAAACATATTTTAGCGTAATGACATTGGGATTTTATTAATTTGCTCCCTTGAGCAAAACGGAGAATGTGAATTATGAAACTTATTGCCTGCTGTAAGGTTGTTCATGACGAACAAGACATCACAACGCGGCCTGATCGTACACTCGCAACTGATAATGCGGGTTTAAAAATTAGTTTATATGATTTAAATGCAATTGAAACCGCAGTAGAAATTGCCTCGGCTCTGGGTGATAGTACCGTAACAGCGCTTAGTGTAGGCACGAGTGCAATGGTAGAAAACGCGAAAATTAAAAAAGATATTTTATCGCGTGGCCCTGATGCATTAACACTTGTTGCTGATGATGCGTGCAATGCTCTTTATTCAACAGATACCGCCAATATTATTGCGCAAGCAGCACAAAAGGTGGGTTTTGATTTATTAGTTTTCGGTGAAGGTTCTGGTGATTTATACGCTCAACAAACAGGTTTAGCAGTAGGTGAATACTTAGGCTTACCTTGTGTTAATGCCGTTAACAAAATCACCGTTGATGGTGACAAAATTATTGTTGAGCGTGATTTAGAAAATATCACTGAAGAGCTAGAGCTGACATTACCTGCCGTTGTCTGCGTGACATCAAGCATTAACACCCCAAAATTACCGTCAATGAAAGCCATTTTAGCTGCGAATAAAAAACCTGTTGAGAAACTTGGGTTAGGTGATATTGGTGTTGATATTTCAGCACTGACTGTCGTGCAAACACAAGTGTGCGCACCAGAACAGACTGATCGCCTTGGCATTATTTTAGAAGGTGATTCAGATGAAAATATTGCCACATTTGCTGAGCATTTACGCCAAGCGGTTAATCAATAAGGAGATTAAAAATGGCTAGTTTACTACCTACTACCTTTGTTTATGCCGAGAAAGCGGATGATTTAGCAAAGCTGATAGCGTTTGCTCGTGGTCTTGGTGAAAAAGTGAATGTGTTATTTATCGGTGATGACGAAAGCACGCGTGAATGTGTCAGCCTTGGTGCTGATTGTGTCTATTGCTTTGCGCCACAAGAAGGTGTGATTGCTGAAGATTATGCGGCCTCTTTTGCTGAAATTATTAAAGAAGCAGGTGCTAATGCATTGGTTTTATTAGCATCATCAAAACGAGCAAAAGCCATTGCGGCCCGCCTAGGTGTGATGTTAAAAGCGGGTGTTGTCAGTGATGCATTAAGTCTGACTGTTGAAAACAATATCGTGATCGCAACACATCAAGTTTATGGTGGTTTAGCACATGCTAAAGCAGAAATTCGCTCACCTTATGCTATTGCTACCGTTGGTGGTGCATTAGATGTGGAAGTCATTACAGATGCTCCCAATGCATCAGTGGTACAAGGCACCTTTGTCGCCCCTGCGCATACATTAAAAGTGTTAGCACGTAAGCCAAAACAAGGTAGTAGCGTTGATTTAGGTAAAGCGCATTGTGTTGTTGGTGTTGGACGTGGCTTTGGTAAGGCAGATGATATTGCGTTAGCGTCTGCATTAGCGAAAGCCCTTCAAGGTGAAGTGGGTTGCTCACGTCCAATTGCTGAAGGTGAAGGCTGGATGGAACACGATCGCTACATTGGTGTTTCAGGCGTGACCTTAGGTGCTGATGTTTATGTTGCTGTCGGTATTTCAGGGCAAATTCAACATATGGTCGGTGTAGATAGAGCAAAAATTATTGTTGGTATCAACAAAGATAAAAATGCGCCTATCTTCAATATGGTGGATTACGGGATTGTCGGCGACCTCTACAAAGTGTTACCTGCATTAACAGCAAAACTTGGCGGCTAATCCCCGTCGGTCGCTTAGTGAAAGTGTGCTAAGCGACCACACATAATAAAAGGATAGAAAAGTATGTCAGACGATATTTTTGACGCCATTATTGTGGGTGGTGGACTTGCTGGTGGTACTGCTGCCTATGTTTTAGCGCAAGCAGGATGTGATGTTTTAGTGGTTGAGCGAGGTAATTTCGCTGGCAGTAAAAATATGACGGGTGGGCGTTTATACGCACATAGTCTTGAAAAAATCATTCCTAACTTTGCTGAAGAAGCCCCAGTTGAGCGCCTTGTGACGCGTGAAAAGATCTCCATGTTAACGCCGACAGATGGCGTGACGTTAGATTATCAGCATACTCAGCAAGAAGAGGAAGCGGCGCGCTCTTATACTGTATTGCGTTCTTCATTTGATCAGTGGTTAATGGAAAAAGCGGAAGATGTTGGCGCACAAGTGATCACGGGCGTTCGTGTCGATGAAGTATTAGTAAAAGATGGCAAAGTATGCGGCGTTAAAGCGGGTGATGATGAAATTGAAGCCCATGTTGTGATTTTAGCTGATGGTGTTAATTCATTATTAGCGAAGCAATTAGGCATGACGCAAAAAGTAAATCCTCATACTGTTGCCGTTGGTGTTAAAGAGTTACTTGAATTTACTCCTCAACAAATGGAAGACCGATTTGGTTGCACCAATGATGAAGGGTTAGCTTGGCTTTTTGCGGGCGCACCATCAGGGGGATACTTAGGTGGTGGTTTTTTATATACCAATAAAAATACCGTTTCTTTAGGCCTAGTTTTAGGGCTACATAACGTCGATAAGTTCGAAAAAACGGTTCCTCAATTATTAGAAGATTTTAAACAACATCCTGTTGTTGCACCGCTTATCAAAGACGGAAAATTATTAGAATATTCAGCCCATATGGTGCCAGAAGGTGGCATGAATATGGTGTCTGAATTAGTGAGAGATGGTGTATTAGTGGCAGGTGATGCAGCTGGTTTTTGCCTCAATGTGGGTTATACCGTAAGAGGGATGGATCTGGCGATTGCTTCAGGTGAAGCGGCCGCAAAAGCGGTATTAATGGCGAAAGAACAAAACAGCTACAGTCAAAAAGAGCTGAGTTGTTATCAATCTTTATTAAATGACAGCTTTGTTATGAAAGATATGAAGCTATATAAAGATCTGCCTGCTTTCCTTGATAACACCAGATTCTTTACGGATTATCCGCAAATGGCGGCCAATGTCATGCATGATTTATTCGTGATTAATGGCCCAGAAAAACCAGTACGTAAGAAAATACTGTCTCAAGTGAAGAAAGTTGGTGTGATGAACTTAATTAAAGATGGCTTTAAAGGAGTACGTTCTTTATGAGTCAAGTAAACGTAGACGTTAAATTAGGCGTTAATAAATTTAATGTGGATGAAGAAAATCCGCATATTGTCTTAAAGGATGATATCGATCCTGCACAATTTGAAATCTTAATGAAAGCTTGTCCCGCAGGGCTATATAAAAAAGATGAGAAAGGGCAATATCTTTTTGATTATGCGGGGTGTTTAGAGTGTGGTACTTGCCGTGTGTTATGTGGTGAGACGATTTTAAAGAAATGGGAATATCCGTGTGGCACACTAGGCATTGAATTTCGTTACGGCTAATGAAATAGATCTTTTTCCCCTCTAGTGTAACCTCCAAAATTTAAACTAGAGGGGGGATAAGTATTATGGGTACATATTGATTCATATACGAACCATAATGCTTGTAATGATACTTATATAACCCATAATTTTGTTTTATAACTTATCTTAACGAGTGTATTTTTCGATACTCTGAAGGTGTCATAAAAAATTCAGATTTAAATTTTCGGCTTAAATTAGAAATATCACTAAACCCACATTCATAAGCCAGTTGTGTAATATTTTTCTCTGCTAAAAGCGGATTAACTAACGCTGTTTTATAATTCTCAAGACGCTTTTGGTAGATCCAACGAAGTACAGACGTATTTTGTTCTTTAAATAGCATCTGTAAATAGCGGACTGAGATCCCACACGCATTAGCACATTCATTAACACTTAAATCGGGATCGGAAAGATGTTGCTCAAGATAGTGCTGAGCAAAATAAAACAGTGTTGATCTTCCTAAGCTTTGCGGTGGTGTCGCAATACTAAATTCGCTAAAGGCTGAAGTAATTAAGTTCAATAAAATATCAGCAAGTTGTTGTGCATGTTGTGGTGGCATTGAATCCAAAAATGGAATATAACGCATCACAAAACTATAAACGAGAGAGCCGGTAATGCTATTACCGCGTATTGCTCTTGCTGTAAGATTTTGGGTATTACCTAAACGTGATGCTAGTTTCTCCCTTGGGATAAGGATCTTAAATAACGAGTAGTCGTTATCAAAAGACCAGGATACGGGTCTTGCCATATCAAAAATACAAAAGTCGCCTTGTCGCAGAAATGCCGTTCTTCCATCTTGAGTTAGATGGCTGGTTCCTGAACGCTGTATCTCAATTTGAAAATGTTCTTCTAAGCTCAGTTTATGGCTCAAAGGACGGCTACTTGCCCAGTGTCCATTAGACTCTAACTGAATAAAGCGAATATTTGTCACCTTCTGCTCGACAATATTGGCATAGAATCGAGAATGAGGAGGCAATTCGACTTCATTGCATTCATAAGACGATAAAAAGCGGTCTTTTATTGTATCCCTGAATACGGAAAACCGATCTACGTCAGGGAGTTCCCGTGTCGTAAACATGCTTTTCATAGTACGCCCACTTTTATTGAAAGTATTTTTGTTGTGTTGCCATCAATCTAGTATAAAAAACAACTTAAACTAGATGGAAATAGAATAATATTTTTTATAACTTTAAACTTAAAATAGTGCATTTAAATAATTATTAGCGAAGATACTTATTATCTTTTTTGTTAATAAATTGAAGGTAATATATTTAAAAATTTTTAATTTTTTAAATTAAAGTCATATAACTAATATAATTAATTTATAGCATTTTTGATGCTATCATTTCTATGCTATTAATCCTAAGTTAATTTCCTATCTTTAGAGAGAGATCTCATAAATGGATTAAGAGTGATTCTTATTAATGTCTTATTTATTTCATTCTTTTCGGAGTGTGAGTTAATATGGATTTTATGTACATAATAGAATTGGTTGTTAAATAATTTTGTTTTTTTATTGTTAATCATATAATTATTAATTATATAAAATTAAATTAATTTTTTATAAATTTAATAGTAAATATATTTAATTTTAATGACGTTCACTTTTTCACTTGTTGTGAACAAATCAATATTGTGAACGTGAAATAGGTTTCTCGATTTATAAAACATTATTTATGTAGTATTTAGCCCACTAAAATTAGTGGGCTGAAAATGAATATTTTCTATCTTTAACGTAGGCCTTGCACACTTTCCACTAAATTGGCTAACTGTGATACTACGCGGTCGCCAATATCGGCATTATCACCACCCAATGCTTTATTGCGCATAAAGTCTTTCTTGATTTGTTGCCAACGAATAGCGTCTTTTTCAGTTAGTTTTCCACGTAATTCCGCGAGTTTTAATAAATTTTCCTCGGCTCCAGTTGTCAGCAATTGTGCTTCACCAAGATAATGATCGTCGAGTAAGCGTTCAATCTCTTCATCATTCATTACCGCAGAGACTTTTTCACTTAATTTATTCATATTGCGGTAGCTGCCTTGCAAACGGAATGCTGGCTCTGTGCGATATTTATCTGATTGTGCCGCACTGGCGATATATTGCTGATTTACTTTTAAAATGACATTGCGTAGCGTAATTAAGTGTTTAAGCACCATTACAATTTCATTAATTTCAGCATCAGAATAAGGGTAACTTAATGTATTGGTAGAAACAGATTTCCCCATCGCCTTATCAACTAAAATATAGAGATCGTTAAGATCACGTAGTGCAAGCGGTGCCAATACCGCATTCGACGTTAAGCTATTTTCGATATAACTCAGGGCAAAAGCATCGTCCATACCACCTAATACTTCACCTAAGTTATAAATATCAGCTCGGTTAGCCAACATATCAGGAATACGGAAGACTTCACCTGATTCGGTGTAAGGGTTACCAGCCATGACGACACAGAATTTTTTACCCCGCATATCATAGGTTTTGGTTTTTCCTTTCCATACTCCTTCAATACGTCTTGTTCCATCACAGAGCGAAATGAACTTTTGTAAGAATTCAGGGTGAGTATGCTGAATATCATCCACATACAGCATAACGTTATTACCCATTTCTAATGCTAAGTTGAGTTTTTCAAGCTCTTGCCTTGCTGTTGCATTAGGTGCTTGTTCGGGATCGAGTGATAGCACGTTATGTCCTAATGCAGGGCCATTGATCTTCATAAAAATAAGACCTAAACGTGCGGCTGCATATTCCATTAATGTGGTTTTGCCATAACCCGGAGGTGAGATCATTAATAATAATCCCATTAAATCGGTGCGTTTACCTTCGCCTAACGCACCAATTTGTTTTGCCATATTGTCGCCAATAATCGGTAAATAGACATCGTTAATCAGCTTATTACGGACAAAAGAGCTTAATGGTTTGGCTTTAAATTCATGCAGTTTTAAGCGTTCACGTTCATCGCTGACTATTTTTTGACGCAGTGTGAGATACTGTCGGAATGCAGGAATAAAGTTCTTTCTTTGCCCGCGCATCCGGCTGAAATAGTCATCTAAACTGAGTGATAATGCCTGGTTTTCAATGGTGGGGTGAGAGCCTAATAAACCCGTTACAGTGAAGTATAAATCAGCTTCACTATAACGAGCTGATGCAACTTTATCTAATATAATGATAGCGATAGCACCCGGAATATAAGGTGAGAGTTCGGCATAATCAGGCAGAGAGCACAGCCCTTGTAGCCAATTTTGGATCAGTGCCCAACGCTGTGCGTATCGCGTACCTAAATTCTGTTGTGAACGATTAAAGTCTATCCACATATGGGCTTCTTCTAATCGGCTTTGTAATGCAATCACTAACTCTTTAGCATATTTGCTATAAACTAATTCAATAGGTGTTCTCGCCAACGCAAAGCTTAAATATTCAGAGGCCTGCATCGGTACATAGTGTTCGCACTCAATCGGATTATCATGAAGGAAGAGGCGTATATCCGCTTCGATTTCTGCTTGCAGATCGGTTAACGCATCGTCGGTATGGAATAATTGCTGAATATTCAGTGCGGTTCTTGCGCGTTCAGGCCATAAAGCGGGATATTGCTCATTTTGTTTCGTTTCCCAAAAGAGCGCAGCTATTGCGCGTGCCGTTGGGTTATAGCGTAGAAGATCAGCACTTTCGCCAATAGGGATCAGCTTTTTCAATATGGCGATCGCATCGTGATCGTGGATACCTTTTTCATAACCTTCTTTATAACGTGGGGTTGCAAAATCACGCACGAGTTTTTCCAGCTTTTCTGGAAGAGTGAGTGCTTCTTTTAGCGTTTCGTAATCAAGACCATCTTGACGTTTTGCCGCTGCATAAATAATGGAGTAAGCAAGGTACTCTGCACGATAAACAGTGTCCGATTCAGATTCAAGTGAGGCATTCCAATAAGGCTGTAATTGAGCAAGTTCTGTATTTTCAATCGGTTCTTGGTAATCCGTTCCTGTCAGATATAACCAAAGCTTATCTTCTTTAGGTAAGATAGTGAGATCAAGTTCTTGCGTATTTACGCTAAAGCGATGGCGAGGCCCTAATTTAATAACATTGCCACCGTCTTCAAAAATATCAGTTTTATCCCGCAGAATACGAATAGCTTGGTCGCGAGAGGATTTTAAGCGTGCATCAATATCATCAGCTTTGACGTTATCATTGATTTCTCTTAATTTTTCAATGATCTCTCGTGTTTTTAGTGATAAAGGATCTGATGCGAAAAAGGCATTTAACTCATCTTGTGACTGTAATCGAGATGTTCGACGTTGCAGATTTTCCAGTAAGCGATTGGCTGCGGTTAATAGGCTTTGTGAGCGACGTTGGCGATCATCAAGCAACACTTGTTTGTGTGACTCAAAGGTTTCTACTAACTCTTCACGTTTAGCCATAATATCATCAAGAAATTCATCATGATGGCTAAACTGACTTTCTAGCTCTTCTAATTGAACTAAAAGACGCGAAAGCTGATCGTCACAACGTTCAGGATCGGTTGCAAGGGATAAAGCATTGGTGATCCCTTGGCTAAATAAGCGAAATTGAGCACCAAATTGTGCCACGCTTTCGACGCTACTTTGTGATTTGCGTTTTTGTTGTAGTCGAGCGCGAGATTGATTGAGCTGAGCATAGATTTGTGAGATTGCATCAATAATATGCGTTTGTTGGGTAACGTCTTGGAACGTTAAAGATGCCATTAAGTTAGAAAGCATATCCAAATCAGCAGACATTTTTTCCATGTCATTCATTGGTGCATCTAGTTGTGCGCTGTTCTGGGCTTTTTCAATGAGGTTTTCAAAGGTAACAAGTTGAGCTTTGAATGGTTGTAATGCTTTATCACTGGCAAGGAAAAGTGCGGTTGCTTGTGAAACACGCTGTTGTGTTTCGGTAATTTCTGTTTCCATGGCGCTAAGTTTGGTTAAGTCCATATAACGGAATTCACGCAAGGAAATCAGATGCCCTCGATGGGCATTTAATAAATTCAAGCTATCAACAAATTGTTGAATATCAGTCCAACTATCGGGGAGTGTTAAGGCCAGTAGTGATTTTTGGCGATTAACCGCTTCAAGCATTGATTTCGCAGATTGCTGACGAATACTTTCCACTTTTTCATATTCATCAAGTACTAATTCACTGGTTTGAGAGATATCTTTTAATAATTTACCAATTCCTAAACAGTGTTCATCATTAAACCAATAATAGAGATCTAATAAGTTTTTAGGTTGTAAGCTGAGTTGCTCATAACGAGCAATAGAGATTTGATTACCTTCAATTTCTTTTGCAACATGCAAAATTTCAGAAATACCTCGTACTAAATCAGCATTACCAATACGGCCATAAAAACCATTACGAGGCGGTTGTTTATCGGCAAATTCTTCAGAATAGAAGGGGGTTTGCCAAACTTGCATTGGATGAACACGCGTGGCTTCTTCGCCTTCACCTTCAAACAGCACCATTTTCCCGTCTTCAAGCATCGCATAGCCATGACCAACTAACGGCACAGCAAGTTTACGCTCAATCATATTGTAATTGAAAAGCGCAAGGCGACCTTGTGAAGGAGAGTAGAAAACATATAACACATCTTCGCCATTAGGCGAACGGCGTAGACGGCGGAAATACATTCCTTCCATTGGTTGATCAAAGGTTTTGTATTCGCCATTTTGCAGGTAATAGCCACCAGGGAAAATAATGCCGTGATCTTCAGGTAATTGAACACAAGCTTGTCCAATTGCATCAATGCGTTGTACAGTTTGCGTCAAAATGTTGTAGACCAAATAACGCCAGTTTTCTTCGCGATACGGTAAGATTTTTAACAGAATTAAACTGCCTGTTTGAGCATATTCAATTTGTGCATCATCGAGAGATTGGTTTTTATCTAAGACGGCTTCACGATAAATCCCTAAACCATCTTCGGTGTTATTTTCACATTTAACGGTTAGGTCACCACCAGTCGTTTCGACAAAAACGGTATCAAGAATATTGATATGGGGAAAACGGCCATTAACCGTATCTTCACGTTGGGTTTTTGTCCATTCGAAATCGTAAGCAGGAGGGAGGGCAATATCGCGTTCACCACGATTATCAATATAGTCGATACGCTTTTTATCACTTGAGATAGCCCAGCGGAAAACACGAACATCAGTAATTCGCGCACCAATTTGAAAACTGGCAAGCAATTTCCCATCACGCTCAACAAGTTGTAGTAGTTGCGTATTTTTGTAATAAGTATAAAGCTCAGTAAAATCCTGAATAAAACGATTATCGTTTAAAAAAGTCTCTTCATAAGGGACTGCCTCAACGTCAAACTCTCCCTCGCTTTCAGTTAAACGATAAAGTGAAAAGACATCTTCAAGATGAATTTCACGTTTTAATCCAAGGAAAACGTTATAACCAAACAGTAGCCATTCACCAACACGAACAATATCTCTGGCTTGGCAGTTATTTTCAGTACGAATACGGATACGGCCAATAATATCCATTTGGCTTTGACCAAATTCATCTAAGCGATGTTGATTTAACTCAGTAGCTTTTTGATGAAGTTGTTGGCCTTGCTCAGTGAGGCGTTTGCGTAAGATTTCATACGCGCCACCTTGTGCAACGGCGCTATCGAGTATTTCCTGCTCGCGATTCGTATCCAGAATTTCAGACATGGTATAACGGATTTCCTTGGCTTAAACGATAAAAACAAGATAAAAGACATAGAGATGTCTCTATGCCTTTCGTCTCCTAAATAGCATTATTCTTCTTTAGAGGAGTCTGATTTAGTTGTCACATCTTTAATCAGTTGATTGGCCCCTTTTGCTGCCATAAATCCATTAATTAAATCTTGAACTTCAGGATTTTTTAATAAAGAAGCAATATCGAGTTTTTTATCTTGTTGAGTGCGGTTAATCAGTTTTTCAACGTTTTCTTTGGCAAAACTGCTTTTATCCATAAAACCATCTACCGCTTTACCTAAGCTTAATGCTTTAGAGAAGGTGTTAAAGAAGTTGCCATCACCGCCCACAATTTCAATATTGGTTTTGCTCAGCGCTGCTGCTAATACATCGGCTTGTTCGCGTGCAATTTCTTTGTTGGCTTCAATAGACGCCATTGCTTGTTCAAATTGTTTTTCAAGACTCATACGGAATTCTTCATGTGAACGCGCGGTATCACTGAGGTGATCCATAGATTTGAATTTATCTGTTAAACCATCGGCTTCTGCTTTCAAGCGTTGGCGAATAACCTCAGCTTGTGCTGATCCTAATTGGCCTTCACCACGCGCTTGTGCTGCGAGTTTCTCTTCAAGAATTTTCGCATCAGCAAGGCCTAATTTCTCTTTTGCATTGGCTTGTTGTTCTTCACCACGCGCTTGGGCAGCTAATTTCTCTTCTAAAATCTTGGCTTCTGCAAGGCCTTGTTGTTGCTGGGCTTGTGCTTTCGCTTCCATCACTTGCGCTTCAGTTAAGCCTTTTTCTTTCATGCCTCGTGCTTCAGCTAATAGTTTTTCAGCCGTGATGTTAGCCAGTACAAGGCCTTCTTTCTCTTCAGCTTCTGCTGTCGCTTGGCGCACTCGTGCTTCGGCAAGACCTAATGCAGCATGCTCTGCTTCAATACCTTCGGCTAAACGTTTTTTCGCTTCGGATTGTTTTACAGAGGCTTCTAATTCAGCTTTCGCCATCGTGCTGATTTCTTCAGCTTTATGTTTAGCACTAGACTCATCAGCTTCGGCTCTTTTCACTTGGCGAACTAAAGACTCTTCTGCTTCTGCTTGTGCATTTATGATGGTGACTTGACGCATACGTTCAGCTTCTGAGACTTCGCGTACTTCTTTAATGCGCTCTTCTTCTTGAGCAACCGTTTTTTCTACGGCGACACGCTCACGAATAACATTTGAGATATTTTTACGTTCTTCTTCTAACGCTTTTTCTTTCTCAATACGTTGCAACTCAACTTCACGTTCACGAGCAACAATTTCTAATTCACGAGCACGATTAACTCGCTCCTGTTCAATGGTGACTGCACGAGTACGATTTTGTTGTGCAACTTCCACTTCACGCATGCGGTTTTCTTCACGAATTTCAATTTCTTGCTGCGTTTGAATACGAGCTTGTTCTGCTTTTAAGCGCTCTTCTTCTTGCACACGCAAGGTTTCAGATGTTTCACGAGCACGAATATTATCGATTTCACGTTTTTGGCGTGCTTCTGCATCGGCTTGTTGGCGTTCTAAGGCCAGACTTGCTTCTCGGGTTTCCACGTTTTTCTTTTGAATAGCAAGTTCTTGGTCGCGCTCTTTTTGGTTGGTTTCAATATTATGAATGGCGGTAATTTCCGTGATTTTACGGATACCTTCAGAGTCAAAAATATTATTAGGATCAAGTGCTGATTTCGGGGTTTGTTCTAAATAGTCGATAGCAACGTCTTCTAATGCATAACCATTAAGATCTTTACCGATGACATCAACAATGCGATCACGGAAATTTTGTCTATCTTCAAAAAGTTTAGACAGTTCAAACTGTTTACCTACTGTTTTTAATGCTTCTGAGAATTTAGCACTAAATAGGGTACTGACTGCTTGATGATCTGATGCTCTATCAACACCAATGGCTTTTGCGACTTTTAATACGTCTTCAGTGGTTTCATTTACACGTAAATAAAATGCAACGGTAATATCAGCACGTAAGTTATCTTGGCAAATCAAACCATCTTTACCACGACGATCAACCTCTAACGTTAAAAGAGAAATACGCATAAACTCTTTTTTGTAGATAACAGGATAAACTAATGCACCTGTGAAGTGGACTTTAGGTTGTGAGGTCATGTCATTGACTATTAAGGCTGTACCTTGTGGCACTTTTATATAGAAAGCTTTAAATAATCCAAATAACCCTAAAATAATTAGAATTGCGAAGCCAACAATAGTTAAGAAAGGCATAACGAAAGCCAAATCCATACTTTTTTCTCCATAGGTTCAGACGATGCCGTCATTTTTTAATCGTATTTGTCTGTTAACTTAATTGTATTTCATCGAATGCGAATATCAGCGATGAAATTCATCTTCCGTTACGACTTGATAACTGTGAGTAGACGCGTCATAGCTAATAATAATAACGTTGTCTCCTCGTTTAATATTTTCTTGTTCTGGTGCTCTAACTTGTAAAATTAAACCTGCACCTCCATCCTCTAAAACGGCTTCACCTTTGTTTTCCGCTACATTGGCTGATCGTACTATGGCTAATTTACCTATTAATTGGTGTACTGATTTAGGCTTATTACGCGACATGAGCTTTTTACGAATAGGTTTTAAACATACCGCAGTAAGATTAAGAGAAATAAAAGAGATAATGATTAAAGCAACAAAGCCAACTAAATAATGAATAAAATTGGTTTCAATAGCGCTGATAATCCAATAGTTAGTAAAGTAACTGATAAACCAGCCAATAAGGGTAAAGAAGGTTACAATAATCGTAACTGGGATACCGGCTAACCCTAATTTTGTTAACCAACCTGCGAAACCTGTTGCATCAACATCCAATTCACTATCAATATTAAATAAATCAATATCTAATAATCCAAAAGCAGCACAAAGCCAATAAAAAGAGATAATAATAAGTAATGCACTAAAAATAATGCTAGGAAAAGCTAGGCTATTTTGGAAAAACAAATTCATAAAGAGTTCTCTTAATTTAAGAAGAAGATAATATCCTTGTCATATTAATATCTCTTATCATACTTTAATACGCTGAAAAAGCATGTAGTTATAATCACATTCTATATTTATTTTTTCATTTTATTTTTTATGGAAGTTAATATAACTTATTTAGATAATGATGAATAATATTCGGTATTATTGCGTATAAAATCAGATCATTCTCTAAAGTAATAATAAAAATATTTTTATCTATTACATATCATTTCTTATTAACTGAATAAGTGTTTTGTTGTAAAAAATAGAAATTTATTAAATAAAAACTCTATAACATTAAAAAAACAACACTAATTGTGTTGTGTATTCCATGCAGTACTATCGGTGCGATTAATGAACGAGTTCCTATTCTGATTTGGCAAAACACAACACCCACAATAAAAATAAGGATAAACGTAGTCATTGACTCATATTGAGTATGCATAGCGGCAAATAGAAGTGAAGAGATAATAATGGCAATCCATTTTCCGATATTGCCATACCACATACCCGCATTTAGTAGAAAACCTCTAAAAATGACTTCTTCAGTAATTGGAGCAATAAAGATAACTGAGAGTGCAAATAAGAAGAAGGCAAAACCTGTAATGGATTCAATTTCTGTAATCCATGAATCATCTTCAGAGCCTAAAAATAGACTAATAAAATATAATCCCACTAAGGCCAAAAAGGGGGCCTTTAGTGTACTCCATTGAAGACGACCTAACGGCATTAATTTAATATGTTTTTGATAGGCAAACCAAATAATTAGACAGTAGGGGAGATAAATAAAAAAACTGATCAATGAGATGATATAAGGTGATTGAAATAGTGCAACAGGAGAGGGAGTCAATAATAGACTAAAAGATGAGAAAAAATAACCTATAAAAGCAAGTATGCAAATAAAGGAGTGATAAATTCGGTCTTTGGGAAATTCCATTTTTGTTGATCCTTGAAGTTATACTGATGAGGTAGTTCTATTTTTATCATGTTCGAAATTATAAAGGCTTTGTAAGAAAAGAGTATGAAGAAATATTTGAATTATTAGGATATAAGAAAATACTTAGATGTTTGGTTTATGTAGGAGTTGCTCTATCGTTTTCAATTATATTTTTAGTTATCGATGAGTAAGTCGTATTTCACTCTTTTAATGAGGTGATTAATAAGCACTCAACGTGTTCGACCTATGATATTTAAGAGCTAATAATGGTAGCTAATTATTTTCCTTTGTGTTTTTTATAAATACAAAGATTTATATCTTAATATTGGTGTGGAAGAGAAAAGAACGATAGCGATGGTAATTAAAAATGCCATTTTTTAACATTAAGCCTTCAATTCCATTTTTCATAATCTATCTTCCTGATCCTCATATGATACAAATATATCTGAACTAGCATATTACTAATAGTGTTGTATTTATTTTGATCTACTTTCTAATAGATAGGAATGAGGTAGGTAGAAAAGAGAAACGGTATTTAGTAAGAATAATAATTAGTTTAGTCTATGAAAGCAAAAAACCAGCCCTAAGGCTGGTTTTTCTAAAGATGGTGCCCGAACTCGGAATCGAACCAAGGACACGGGGATTTTCAATCCCCTGCTCTACCGACTGAGCTATTCGGGCTAACGAGGCGCATTAAACCGTATTCAGCGTGATGCGTCAACGTCTTTTTAATAAAAAATGCAAAAATAAGTTTGTTTGCTTTCTTTTTATTCTATTCGAGTTTAAATTTTCATCATAAGCAATTTTTCAGTAAAAAATGCTTAAATAACAATCAGTAAAGATATTCACTTTTTTGCAGATCAAAGAGAAAACTTTCTCTTTTTTTGATGATTAAATTTGATTTTTGCTACTCAGCAGAGAGAAATTGGGTACAAGCAAAAAACAGATCATTTTTCTCGTTTTCCAACACTCAAAACTAACTTAATGCACCATTTTTACGGCATTGGGCAATCTTAAGAATATCCTCAGCCAATAATTTTGCTGTAATAATATCATCAGCATGATGATTCACCATTAAACGGCTTAAACAGCCTTCTAAGATGAGTTCCATCTGTTTAGCAACTAACTCGCTGTCTTCGATATCAAGCTCGCGTAGTAGCGTTCTAGAGTAATCAAATGAGCTTTGCTTTTGACGTTGGCTTAATTGGTGAATTTGAGAGTGCTCATCAGGGTATGCGCTACATGCTGCAACAAATAAACAACCAGGAAAACGGTTTTTCTCTAAACGTATGGCCAGTTGATCATAACGGGCAAGTAACTTTTGTTCGATAGTCAGTTCTTCATCTAACATCACTTGGCGTTGCCAAATATCAATTTGCTGCCCATGATGGCGAAGACAATCAAAAATTAAGGCATCTCTATCAGGCCAAAATGGGTGAAGTTGAGATTCATTGATATCCGAATCTTGAAGAAGCTCTGGTAAAGTCGCCGCTAAGCCGTATTGCTCTAGCTTGATAAGTACGTGGTCTAATAATGCTTCACGTTGCACGGAAATCTCCTTAAATCACGTTGTCGCGAAAACATCATAATTAGCAGACTTTAACTAAAAATGAAAGCAAGAGGCGACAGGGTAAAATGAAAATACCCCATCTTGCGACGGGGTATTTTCTTGTTTTTTTATTTCTTGTAAGCGCTAGGCGCTTTTTTGCAATGTTTTAATTTTTTACTTCAAACTACAGGATCATACCGCCGAAGAGGAAACCAAATCCGACAGCTAATACCACACCAATTGTACCAGGGATAAAGAATGGGTGGTTGAAGACTAATTTACCGATACGGGTTGTACCTGTGTCATCCATTTGAACTGCCGCAACCAGTGTTGGGTAAGTTGGCAGGATGAACAGACCAGAAACCGCAGAGAAAGATGCAATTGCAGTTAATGGAGATACACCTAGTGCTAAAGCCATTGGCATTAATGCTTTTGCTGTTGCTGCTTGTGAATATAACAGTGCAGAACAGAAGAAGAAGATAACGGCTAATAACCAAGGATGGCCAGTGATTAAATCACCCGCAGTCAGTTTGATCCAATCAATGTTACTTGAAACGAAAGTATCACCTAACCATGCAACACCCAGAATACAGATACATGCACTCATACCTGCTTTAAAAGTACTTGAGTTGAGGATGGTATCAGTTTTAACTTTACAGAAAACAGTGATAAGCGTTGCAACACTCAGCATGATGATAAGAATAGCGTTAGTGGTGTTCATTAACGGTTCTTTCACAATACCTAAGCTTGGGCTGTTGATGATTGCATAAGTAACAACACAGACAACACCCAGTAAGAACAGCATTACAGATGATTTAGCACCTGGTAATGTTTCTCTACGCTCTTGGCTACCACGTAACTCAACCAGACCTTGTTCTAAACGTTCACGATAGACAGCATCATCAGATAGTTTTGAGTTAAATACCCAAGACACGATGAATGACATCAGAATGATAGCAAGGAAAGTTGCTGGTAATAAGATAGACAGTAGAGTGATGTAACTTACTGTATTACCTTCACCGACCATTGCTGGGTTTTCCATGACTGATGCCATGTACACAACTGCAGCAGAGATAGGAGATGCAGTAATACCGATTTGAGCTGCAACAACACCTGTTGATAAAGGACGGCAAGGTTTGATGCCTTGTTCTTTTGCAACTTCTGCGATAACTGGCAGTGTTGCTAGAGAGATGTTCCCTGTACCTGCAAATAGAGTTAAGAAATAAGTCACAATTGGCGCAAGAATTGTGATGTATTTTGGATTACGTCTTAACAGTTTTTCAGTTTGGCCAACAAGGTAATCCAAACCACCAGCAACCTGCATCGCAGAGATTGCGGCAATAACAGCCATAATGATGGAGATAACATCAAAAGGGATTGAACCAGGTTTAACACCGATAGCAGCTAAAACTAAAACACCTAGACCACCGGCAAACCCGATACCAATTCCCCCAAGTCTCGCACCGAGGAAAATGGCCAGCAGAACGATAATCAATTCTACGGCTAACATAGCGTTTACTCCTTGAGATAATTAAAAAAATGAGAAAGATAAGTTAAATTTTTGTTTTTACAATCAAGTAAAAAGGCACGCCTCTTAAAGAGTCCGTGCCTTGTATTTTTAAGAGCTCATTCTTATGTTTAACAGTGTCATGTTATAAAACACAATTATTAATCATCGAAGCGTTTTGCTTTGTAAGCCGGGTTTTTTAAGTTCTCGATAGAGAAGATATCATCCAGTTGTTCTTCGGTTAATAAACCGCGTTCTAGAACAACTTCACGTACACTCTTACCAGTTTCTGCACAAATCTTACCAACGATGTCGCCGTTATGGTGACCAATGAATGGGTTCAGATAAGTAACGATACCGATTGAGCTAAATACGAAGTGTTCACAGACGTCTTTATTCGCAGTGATACCATCAACACATTTTTCTACTAAGTTACGGCAAGCGTTGCTTAACAGAGAGATTGATTCGAACATTGCTTGACCGATTGCAGGTTCCATTACGTTTAATTGTAATTGACCTGCTTCAGCAGCCATTGTTACACAAGTGTCATTACCGATAACTTTAAAGCAAGCTTGGTTAACAACTTCTGGAATAACTGGGTTTACTTTAGCTGGCATGATTGAAGAACCTGCTTGTAGTTCTGGAAGATTGATTTCTTTCAGACCTGCACGAGGACCAGAGGACAGTAAACGTAAGTCATTACAGATTTTAGACATTTTCACAGCTAAGCGTTTTAATGCGCCGTGAACCATTACATAAGCACCACAGTCAGAAGTTGCTTCAATTAAGTCTTCTGCTGGAACACAAGCTAAACCAGTTACTTCTGCCAGTTTTTCAACAGACAGTTTTTGGTAACCTGGTGCTGTGTTCAGACCAGTACCGATAGCTGTTGCACCTAAGTTCATTTCTAGCAGTAACTCAGCAGTGCGTTTCAGGTTTTTGATTTCTTCTTTCATCAGTACAGAGAAAGCGTGGAATTCTTGACCTAAAGTCATTGGTACAGCATCTTGTAATTGAGTACGACCCATTTTCAGGATGTCTTTAAACTCAACTGCTTTTCTATCAAAACCTGCTTTCAGCAGTTCGATAGATTCAGTTAATTTGATAACAGAGTTATAAACCGCTACACGGAAACCACAAGGATAAGCGTCGTTTGTTGATTGGCTCTTATTGACGTGGTCATTCGGGTTCAGGTATTGGTATTCACCTTTTTGGTGGCCCATTAATTCCAGACCGATGTTTGCGATAACTTCATTGGTATTCATATTTAATGAAGTACCCGCACCGCCTTGGAATACATCAACTGGGAATTGATCCATGTGTTTACCTGTTTCTAATACTACGTCACAGGCTTTGATAATCGTATCAGCGATTTCACGAGGAATAGTGTGAAGTTCTTTGTTTGCTAATGCTGCGGCTTTTTTCACCATTACCATACCGCGGATGAATTCTGGAACATCATTGATGGTACGATCACTGATGTAGAAGTTTTCAATTGCACGTAAAGTGTGGACGCCATAGTAAGCATCAGCAGGAACTTCTCTTTTACCTAACAGGTCTTCTTCGATACGAGTTTTATTTGACATGAGAACCTTCTTATTAAAATTTTAACTGTCTAGTTATGCGCTTGTTAATAAAATATATCGTTAACGGTTAATAATGTAATATAACTTACCGTTTTGCTTGGTACTGACACGATCATATTCGGGTTGTGAACAAATACCTTTAAGCTGGATCACTTTATACGTAAATAACGTCTAAATATTTTCTTTTTGTGATCTATCTCATGGATTTTACAGTTCTACTTCTCTTTTTAACGCCCCTTGAAAAGGAGTGTTAGGCTCCCCATTATTATGTAGATAAACTAAGAAAAAGCGAGTTCGTAAACCATCACCTTAGATGTAGTTCACACTCCTTTCTATTAATAATATGAATCTTTTTTTATAAAAAGGAGAACCAAGTGCGTTGGCTCCCATTAATTGTTATTTGTCTTCTTATCTATGTAGAAGCTGTTATTTTCGTCAATGTAGCATCTTCAATTGGCGTACTTACAACACTATTCCTTGTGGTGCTGACTTCTTGTGTTGGTGTCTCATTGGTAAAAAATCAGGGCGTAAAAAATATTGCTTCAATGCAGCAAAAACTTGCCGTGGGTGAAGTGCCTGCTGCTGAAATGGTGAAAAGCGTTTCGTTAATACTGGCGGGTATTTTATTGCTGATCCCCGGCTTCTTTACGGACTTCTTAGGTTTGCTGTTATTACTACCACCGTTACAAGCACTGTTAGTGACAAAATTAATTTCTCGTATTCGTGTTTATTCAGGTAGTAACGGACAAAGTGGATTTTCTTCTAGTCAAAATGGCACCACTTTTGAAGGTGAGTATCAACGCAAAGAAGATTCACCAAGTAACCAACTGAATAATAAGGGTGAAGATCAGGATAACGACCATTTTTCTGATAAAAAATAATTAGCCCAAAGCATAATCGACTAAAAAGGGGAAAATTTGAAAAAAAAACACACTTCTCCCCTTGAAGTTTTACCGGATGCCCCCACCTGTATCGTCATGGTACTGGTTCATCTTAGGCACTGGTATCAACCTTAATCCTGATATGGACTTTTTTATAGGAGCACTATTAATGAAGATTCGTCCATTACATGACCGTGTTATTGTTAAACGTAAAGAAGTCGAAGCTAAATCAGCAGGCGGTATCGTCCTTACTGGCACAGCGGCGGGTAAATCTACTCGTGGCGAAATCTTAGCCGTAGGTCAAGGCCGTATTATGGAAAACGGCGACGTTAAACCACTGGATGTTAAAGTTGGCGATATCGTAATTTTTAACGACGGTTATGGCGTTAAAACAGAAAAAATTGATAACGAAGACGTGCTTATCATGTCTGAAAGCGACATTTTAGCAATTGTAGAAGAATAATTTTTCTCTTTTAAGATCTTCTTAAACTGAACGAATTCAAAGGAAATATACGATGGCAGCTAAAGACGTCAAATTCGGTGTAGATGCTCGTAATAAAATGTTACGTGGTGTTAATGTTCTTGCAGATGCAGTTAAAGTAACTTTAGGCCCTAAAGGTCGTAACGTTGTTTTAGATAAATCTTTCGGTGCACCTGTTATTACTAAAGATGGTGTATCTGTAGCACGCGAAATTGAACTCGAAGATAAATTCGAGAACATGGGTGCGCAGATGGTGAAAGAAGTTGCTTCTAAAGCCAATGATGCGGCAGGTGATGGTACTACAACTGCAACAGTATTAGCACAATCAATCATTGCCGAAGGCTTAAAAGCAGTTGCCGCGGGCATGAACCCAATGGATCTGAAACGTGGTATCGACAAAGCAGTTATTGCTGCTGTCGAAGAACTGAAAAAACTGTCTGTTCCATGTTCAGATACTAAAGCAATTGCTCAAGTTGGTACCATTTCAGCGAACTCTGATGAAACCGTTGGTACTCTGATCGCGCAAGCGATGGACAAAGTCGGTAAAGAAGGTGTTATTACAGTTGAAGAAGGTACTGGCTTAGAAGACGAGCTAGATGTTGTTGAAGGTATGCAGTTTGACCGCGGTTACCTGTCTCCTTACTTCATCAACAAACCTGAAACAGGTACAGCAGAATTAGAAAACCCATTCATTCTGTTAGTTGATAAAAAAGTATCAAACATCCGTGAATTACTGCCTGTTTTAGAAGGTGTTGCTAAAGCTAACAAACCTCTGCTTATCATTGCAGAAGATGTTGAAGGCGAAGCACTGGCAACCTTAGTTGTAAACAACATGCGTGGTATCGTTAAAGTTGCTGCGGTTAAAGCACCTGGTTTTGGTGATCGCCGTAAAGCAATGTTACAAGATATCGCAACGTTAACTAACGGTGCTGTCATTTCTGAAGAAATCGGCATGGAGTTAGAAAAAGCAACCTTAGAAGACTTAGGTCAAGCAAAACGTGTTGTTATCAACAAAGACACTACCACAATCATTGATGGTTTAGGTGACCAAGACGCAATCAGCGGTCGTGTAGCTCAAATCCGTCAACAAATCGAAGATGCAACTTCAGATTATGACCGTGAAAAATTACAAGAACGCGTTGCTAAATTAGCTGGCGGTGTTGCAGTAATTAAAGTCGGTGCAGCAACTGAAGTTGAAATGAAAGAAAAACGCGCTCGTGTTGACGATGCTCTGCATGCAACTCGTGCAGCTGTTGAAGAAGGCGTTGTTGCTGGTGGTGGTACTGCACTGGTTCGTGTTGCTAATGCTCTGCGTGAGATGATTGGTGATAACGAAGAACAAACCGTGGGTATCCGCGTTGCATTACGTGCAATGGAATCTCCAATGCGTCAAATCGTTGCTAACGCAGGTGAAGAACCATCTGTTGTTGTAAACAACGTGAAAGCGGGTGAAGGTAACTACGGTTATAACGCTGCAACTGATGCTTACGGCGATATGATTGATATGGGTATCTTAGATCCAACTAAAGTTACTCGTTCTGCACTGCAATTTGCTGCATCTATCGCAGGTCTGATGATCACAACAGAAGCGATGATCACTGATTCACCTAAAGATGACAAAATGGATTTAGGTGGCGCTGGTGGTATGGGCGGCATGGGTGGAATGGGCGGCATGATGTAATTCATCAGCTAACTGTTTTACACGAAAAACCCGAGCTTAGGCTCGGGTTTTTTTATGCTGTTTTATTTCAGAATTATCAGATAATTTGTTTTTTATATAATTAGAAACAACTTATTTCTTTACAACGAGACAACAGATCGTT
Source organism: Proteus genomosp. 4 str. ATCC 51469 (assembly GCF_003144375.1). Lineage (NCBI taxonomy): Bacteria > Pseudomonadati > Pseudomonadota > Gammaproteobacteria > Enterobacterales > Morganellaceae > Proteus > Proteus genomosp. 4. Next base: position 26,776 of record NZ_PENV01000005.1, on the reverse strand, counting down.
TTTACTGCATCGCTTAAAAATAATTAAATAAATTGGGGTGTCCACCATGTCTGTCGTCGCGATTGTACTTATTTTTCTTTTTGCTGTGATTGTGAGTGTGTTTATCTCACGATTATTGTCAGAAAAAATTCCTCTGCCATTAATTCAAATAGCTGTAGGGGCTTGTTTGTCGATTTTTGGTTTTGAGGTGGCTTTTGATCCACATCTTTTTTTGTTCCTCTTTATTCCACCGCTTCTATTTTTAGATGGGTGGCGTATCCCTAAAGAGGCACTATTTCAAGAAATTAAACCTATTATGTCATTGGCGATCGGTTTAGTGGTTGTCACCGTAATTGGCATGGGCTTTTTTATTCACTGGCTTATTCCTTCTATTTCGCTTGCGATTGCATTTGCTTTAGCAGCAATTTTGTCTCCAACCGATCCTGTTTCAGTATCTGCAATGACTGTAAATTCGCCACTTCCTTCTCGTATGACGCATATTTTAGAAGGGGAATCGTTACTTAATGACGCAACAGGTTTAGTTTGTTTTAGCTTTGCGGTTGCGGCTGCATTAACGGGATCTTTTTCTATTGCTTCAGCAACAGGACAATTTTTAGTTGTGGCTTTAGGTGGGGCGGCAATTGGTTTAATTGTGGCAGGTATTATAGGGCGGTTTAATCAGTTTTTGGTGAGACGCACTGGTGAAGATCCTGCAATCCAAATTTTGATTAGTTTATTAATGCCATTTTTTGCCTATTTATTAGCAGAGCATTTCCATGTATCGGGGATCTTAGCTGCAGTGGTTGCAGGCATTGCAATGCACTATGAAAAAATTGTTGGCCGTATGCAAGCGGCCACACGTATGCAAAGTAAAGCGGTTTGGGATACGGTTCAAGTTGCACTTAACGGCATGATCTTTATTTTATTAGGTGAACAACTTCCTGCAATGTGGAAAATTTTACCTGAAGTGACGCAATCCGCTGGGGCTACTAACCCTTGGGCTGTTTTAGGTTACATTATCGTGATCACTGTAGGACTTGCTGTACTGCGTTTTACATGGGTTTGGGTATCAATGTCACTTACCGTTTTTCGTTCACCTAATAAACGTTTATCTCGTCATGATCTGCGTTTAATGGCGATTATGGCAACTGCTGGTGTGAGAGGTGCAATTACATTAGCTGGTATTTTAACACTTCCTTTATTAATGACTGACGGCTCGCCATTCCCAACGCGTGATCTCGCTATCTTTATTGCTATGGGAGTCATTCTTTGCTCATTATTAATCGCAACAATCGCATTGCCGATTTTAACTAAAGGGCTCTCAGAAGACTTACCATATGAGGATGATGAAATTCGTACACGTTTAGCCTTAAATGAAGCCGCAATTGCACATATCAATGAATTAATGAATCAACCTTGCGAAGACTTAGATGAAATGTCGCTACGCATAGAAGCAGGCTCTCATTTATTAGAGATCTACAGCCGCCGCCTTGATAGTGAAGATAGTGTGCAAGAAGGTGCGCTTGATCTTAAGCGCTTGTTTAGTATGGAGCGTAAATTATCTCGTAGTGCATTAAAGGTTGAACGTGATGCATTGCAACAACTGCGTAAATCTCGTCATATTAGTGAACATATTTATCATCGTTTACGTCATGAGTTAGATTTAAAAGAAGAAGCGCTGAATCATCATTTGAGTTAATTTAGGCCAATATTATCGTCAGATGATGATTGATTGTCTGACGATTTTTAAAAAATGAACAAATAGTGTGTTCATTCTCGCACTGTGTAGGCTGAAAATAGGACAGATCATTTTAAAAGCATAAAAGCGGTGTAGAATAGGGGCATTGTTGCTTTGTCTATCTCAAAGCCGAATTTATACGTTAAAATAAGTTTAAAGCGAAAATAATATCTTAAGGCTATTGGCTAATGTGAGATAGTAATAATGATTTATTTTTGCGCATAAGAGGGATGACAAGGTATATTGTTGTCTTGACTAAACGGACACTCAAATAAATGAGGGGATCATGCGAATTAAATTGTTATTGGGAGCTGCTGCAGCGTTGTTATTAGCAGGCTGTTCTGCAACAAACACATTAAGCACTGCTGGCTCACAGGTACAAATCACTGATACGCAACCAGGCAGTGAATGCCAATTATTAGGAACAGTGACAGGTGTTCAAAATAACTGGTTATCAGGTTCCCGTACTGAAAGCCAATCACTGCGAGGTGCTGCTAACGACTTACGTAATAAAGCAGCCGCAATGGGTGGTAACGTTATTTTTAACGTTGGTACTGGCGCAGGTAGCTTTGTTGATAGCTTTGCACCATTAGATAGCAAAATGAGTGGGCAAGTTTATAAGTGTCAGTAATTGAATACGTGGTTACTTTTTAAGTACCAAGACCTGACCTCAATACTTTTTTCTTTGGGGTCAGGTTTGTTCTTTATTATTAAGGGCAAATTCTATTGAGTATTCAGATCTGCTTAATAGCTTCTTTTATCTCGATATCACCATCTAATATTGGAATACATTTTTTAAAGGTATTCTTCTTATCTAAAATTTCAGCAAGCGTTAACGCTACATTATCAATAGATATTTCGCCATCAGCGGGTATTTCTTCTTTTTTTGTGCAGATCTTATGTGTTCCTGAGTGTTCAGTTAAATAACCAGCTTGAATTATTGTGTAATCGAGGTTGGTCTGATTGATCAGATAAAGATCTGCAAAATATTTAGCAGTAAAATAATCAACTAATGTGGCCCATTTATCAGGTAATAAAGAATTTACTGCACTAAGCATGATATATCTTTTTATACCTTTCTCCATGGCAATTTGCATGGTTTTTACAGCACCATGTAGATCAACCTGTAATAGATCTTCCCCTCTAGAGCCTGTTGTAAAATAGATGGCATCTAAATGTTCAGGGAATTTATGAGAAATGGAAGACAAAGGTTTTGTGATATCTAGTTCAATTTCACGATAATGTGAATCTTTGATTTTAGATGAGTGTGAGATTTTTCTGGTAGTTCCGATGACATGGTGCCCATTAGCTAATAGTGTTCCAATTAATTTATGCCCAACTCGCCCTTTTGCACCGATTACCATTATGTTCATATTTTCTCCTCAATACTATTTAAGTGTTCACTGATTTAAAAGACAAAAAAGCACCCAAGAAGGTGCTTTTTCATAATGAAAGAAAGTGAACATAACTTAATTAGATAAATGATTTTTATGAAAATCACCACCAAACCTATCTTTATAGTGTAGTCACTTTTGTGTGATTATGTTGGGTTAATTATATAATCTAAACGTAAATAGTATCGGTTAGCATCAGGGATCACTCTTGACGTAACCCTAAATCAAGTAACGTCTTACTTGGTTCACCACCAATTTCACGCGTGAGTTTAGGCACCATATAACCTGATACTAAGCTCATAAGCCCTTTCATAATTTCTCTAGCTTCACTGTCTGGCACCATAAAGTGAGCCGCACCTTGTACTTTATCTAGAACATGCAAGTAATAAGGCATAACACCTGCATCAAATAAGGCACGACTTAAATCGGCAAGGACTTCAGCACTGTCGTTAACCCCACGCAATAACACACCTTGATTTAATAAAGTGACATTGGCCTTTTTTAGCTTTAAACAGGCTTCTCTCAATGCGTCATCAATTTCATTAGCGTGATTGGTATGCAGTACCATAATATTTTGCAAACGTGATTGTTGTAAACGCTGACATAGTGCATCAGTGACGCGAGCAGGAATAACCACAGGTAAGCGAGAGTGGATACGTAAACGTTTAAGATGGGGGATCGCTTCTAGTTGTGTTATTAACCAATCAAGCTCATCATCTTTCGCCATAAGAGGATCGCCCCCAGAGAAGATGATTTCATCGAGTTTTGGGTTATTTTTGATATACTCTATTGCCTTTTGCCAATTAGCCTTGTTTCCTTTGTTGTCTTCATAGGGAAAATGACGACGAAAACAGTAGCGACAATTGACAGCGCAACCACCTTTGACCAGAAGCAATGCACGATTCTGATATTTATGTAATAAACCTGGCACCGCATTTTGTTGCTCATCTAACGGATCAGTAGAAAATCCCGGTGTTATGGTAAATTCAGCATTTGCAGTTAATACTTGTAAAAGTAATGGATCGTTAGGATCGCCTTTTTTCATGCGTGCAACGAATTCACGGGGAACCCGTAGCGGAAAAAGCCGTCGCGCCTGAGCCCCTTTTTGGAGATCAGCGTGATGTTCCAATGCTAAAAGTTGGAGTAATTCAACAGGATCACTGATTGCCTGCGCGAGTTGTGTTAACCAGACTTCTCTGGTGGGGTGATTATGAGTTACAATGTGTGCCATTTTTTGGCTATGCCATTTTAAATTAAAAAAGTTAGAGGATATTCATGGCTTCTTATAATACCAACGATTTTCGTTCAGGTCTTAAAATCATGTTAGATGGCGAGCCAGCCGTCATTACTGAATGTGAATTTGTTAAACCAGGTAAAGGTCAGGCATTTGCTCGTGTACGTCTGCGTAAACTGATCTCTAACAAATTACTGGAAAAAACATTTAAATCTACTGATTCAGCAGAAGGTGCTGATGTCATGGATATCAACTTAACTTACCTGTACAACGACGGTGAGTTCTGGCATTTTATGAACAACGAAACTTTCGAACAATTAGCTGCAGACGAAAAAGCTGTTGGTGATAATGCTAAATGGTTGATCGACCAAGCTGAGTGTATCGTAACACTGTGGGATAATCGTCCTATCGCTGTTATTCCACCAAACTTTGTTGAATTAGAAATCGTTGATACTGATCCAGGTCTGAAAGGTGACACCGCAGGTACAGGTGGTAAACCAGCAACATTAAGCACTGGCGCTGTTGTTAAAGTTCCACTGTTTGTACAAATTGGTGAAGTTATCAAAGTTGATACTCGTTCAGGCGAATATGTATCACGTGTAAAATAATCGCGTAGATTATTTTACTGAGTACAACGTTAAGTACAATAATTAATTACCGCAGATAATGTTAACTATCTGCGGTATTTTTTTGTTTTAATTTATAATAATTGAATAAACTATACTATTTTCTTTCTAAAAAATTGATTAATTTGTATTACTGCATTATTTAATTTTTTATGTTATTATTTTGTTCCTAATTTATTTATCCCTTCATTATATTTTAAATGCCAAAAATGAATGCTCTATTCAATATTGGAATTGGTAAAAAATAACCATTTTCTTAGAATGAATGTGTAGGTTGTTTTGGTAAAGATAATCCACAGCAATATTTATTTTAAGTTTTTTGACTTTCCTTTAAGAGATATTGAAGAGTATAGATAAAAACATTAATCCTGTAATATTATTGATCTTTATTTTATATTTTAGTTGTACTAGGGAAACCCTTTCAATATAGACATTTACTTTGATATATCTCTTTTATTTTTTTATTAATTCAATTTATGACATAAAAAATTAACTTATTTTATAGGTTAAATAATTTCTTATGGAATGAATTTCCATTTCTTTATTTCTTCTTATTTTTTGTAAATCTCCCATACTTAAACACAAATAATAGAATTTTAATCTATACTTTATTTAGGTTGAATATAAATAATAGTCTTTAAATTTATTTTAAATTTGAATATTATCAATTAGTTATATTTACCAGTAGTGCTTGAGTTATTTTAGGAGGCTATATGGAAAATAGAACGATTATTATGGGCGCTGATCCTTCAGGATTTGAACTTAAAAATACGATTAAAACGTATTTGTTAGAAAAAAATTACACAATAAAAGATCTCACAGAATCAGGCCCTATTGGCTATTGTGATGTAGGTGATAAAGTAGGTTCAATTATTTCTGAACATCCTGAATATATTGGCTTTGTTTTCTGTGGTACAGGAATGGGGGTGAGCATTAGTGCGAATAAACATAAAAATGTTTATTGTGGTGTATGTGAAAGTATCACGACAGCCCGTTTTTGTAAGATCATTAATAACTGTAATATGATGGCAATGGGTGGCTTATTAATAACACCGTTTAAAGCTAAAATGATGGTTGATGCTTATTTGTCAGCGACTTTTACAGAAGGTTTTTCTGAAGCAACACCAGAAGATTTACAATCTGGCTTAAATTCAATGAGACAAATAGAAAAGAAAATTTATAAAATTTAAGTCATTATTATTATTCACTTTTATAAGCCTGAATTATCAGGCTTATTTTTTGCTTAAGTGATATATTTTGCTTATTAAATAGATAAAGATCTAGTATCTATACTAGATAATAAATAAAGCATTTTTATGGCTTAACAATAAATTAAAAGTAGGTGAACAATGGAACATCAACACTCTGATGCAGTAAATGCCCCATTACGTATTACCTCTAAAACCCGTGATGTTGGAGGGATTGAAACTTATCGTGCTTTACCTGATAAAAAACAACGATTAGTTGGGCCTTGGTGTTTTCTCGACCATTTAGGCCCCACTGTTTTTAATGACACCGTCGATAAATTAGCTATTTCTCCACATCCCCATATTGGCTTGCAAACTTTTACTTGGATGTTAGAAGGGGAGATTTTGCATCGCGATAGCCTCGGTTTTCAGCAAGTTATTCGACCTCAACAAGTGAATTTAATGACAGCAGGTCACGGTATTAGCCATTCAGAAGATAGTCATGGTGATAAAAAAGAAGTTCATCTGGCACAATTATGGATAGTGCTACCAAAAGATAAAAGAAATATGCCACCGCGCTTTGATCACTATCCTGATCTCCCTAAATGGCAAGCCGATGGCGCTGATTTCACGTTACTAATCGGTGATTATCAAAACTACAATTCCCCCGTATTATGTTTATTACCCATGGTTGGCATAGATATTATGGCAAAACATGCTACTCGGATTCCTTTATCATTAAATCCTAAATATGAATATGGGCTTTTTGTCTTAACTGGAGAAATGACAATAGAAGGGGAAACCTTTGCTGCGAATGAACTTGCTTATATTGGAATACAAAACACTGAATCACTAACGATTGAACTAGGTGATAATGCTCAAATTCTTTTCTTAGGTGGCGAACCTTTAAATGAAAAAATTTTGATGTGGTGGAATTTTATTGGTCGTAGCAAAGAAGAAATTCAACAAGCAATCACCGATTGGAATACAGGCAGTGAGCGTTTTGGTAAAGTGGTTAATGATGAAAGAACACCACTGGTGTCGCCTTTAATGCCTTAATCTTATGTTATAAAAGAAAATATTAATATTACGTATTTGAACTTAGCTGAGTTATCTAAAGATAATTCAGCTATTTTTTTCTTTGTGCTCTGCCATTTTTGATACCTAATCATAGTGATGACAAAATTGTTGTTTAGAACTCACCACTTACTGTCAACGTCATAATTGTCGACACGTCATTTTTTGTTTCCTTTCTGTTTTTTAATTTATTGATTTTAAATGAAAATAAAATAAATCATCTCTTGGCACGAAATATGCTTCATCTAAAGAAAAATTGACGACAGTAATGCTGTTAAACGTTTTTCTCGGAGGATGTGGCGAATGAATCGCTTTGTAATTGCAGAGCCACAACGATGCATAGGGTGTAATACCTGTATGGCAGCTTGTTCGGAAGTTCACCAAGCTGTGGGATTACAGGCGCATCCGCGTCTTACAGTGGTAAAAGTGGAGGATCAGACAGCCCCGATGCTTTGTCGGCACTGTGAGGATGCTCCTTGTGCTCGCGTGTGCCCAGTCAATGCCATTACTCATGAAGATAATATGATCTTTCTTAATGAGAGCCTGTGTATTGGCTGTAAGTTATGTGGTCTGGTTTGTCCCTTTGGGGCAATTACACCATCAGGTAGCAAACCCGTTAACTTACCGGCTGTCTTTGAACATTTTGTTCCAGAAGAGATGTTGGCCGATGTGCCAGCAAGTCTTCCAACAACCAACCCATTCCTTGCTTGGAATGTGGGGGTCCGTGCAATTGCAGTGAAATGCGATTTGTGTGCTTTCTCTGATGAAGGCCCTGCTTGTGTCAAGGTGTGTCCGACAGATGCATTGCATTTAGTTGAAGAAGACAAACTTGAAGAGCAGATGAAAACGCGTCGCTTAGATTCTGTGATGGAACCTATTACGAGTCTTGACGATTTATCTACTTTGACACAGGAGCGGAAGTAATATGGAACCTCTTCAGTTACTGCTGTGGTCAGTCATCCTGTATGTTGTTGGTGGCGTTATTGCACTGTTTTTAAAGAGACAGGAAGGGTTGGCAATCCTTATTTCAGGGATCAGCGCAATCATCGGCGGTGTATTAGGTGTTTTAAGTGCATTACCGGTTATTTTTGGTGGTGAAATCGCCACATTTACCGCGGCAGGCCCATTTGAATTTGCTGCCTTCGTGGTACGCATGGATATGTTAGGCGCCTTTATGGTGTTCGTCATTTCATTATTGGTCAGTGTGTGCGCGCTTTATTCTCTTGCTTATGTGCAAGAATATAAAGGACGTGGCGCTTGGAGCATGGGATTCTTTATGAATCTGTTTATTGCTTCTATGGTTGGCTTAGTAGTGATGGATAATGCGTTCTACTTTATTATCCTATTCGAAATGATGTCACTAGCTTCTTGGTTCTTAGTTATTGCTGACCAAGATGACGAATCTATTCATGCAGGTTTACTTTATTTCTTTATCGCTCACGCAGGCTCCGTGTTAATCATGATTGCCTTCTTCTTGATGTGGCGTGAAAGTGGTAGCCTTGATTTTGATTCATTCCGTCAACTCTCTCTTTCTCCTGCAATGGCCTCTGTGGTGTTCTTACTGGGTTTCTTTGGTTTTGGTGCCAAAGCCGGTATGTTGCCATTACACAGTTGGTTACCAAAAGCCCACCCCGCAGCACCTTCACACGCATCGGCATTAATGTCAGGTGTCATGGTTAAAATTGGTATCTTTGGGATAATCAAAGTCGGTATCGATTTATTAGGTGCCACAGAAATGTGGTGGGGCATTGTTGTTCTTGGGTTTGGTGCTGTTTCTTCTGTATTAGGTGTTATGTACGCCTTAGCAGAGCATGATTTAAAACGCTTACTCGCATGGCACACCGTTGAAAATATCGGCATCATTTTAATGGGTGTGGGTGTTGGCATGGTAGGAATGGCAACCGATCATCCTGTTATAGCAGCACTTGGCCTGTTAGGCGCTTTATATCACTTATTAAACCATGCGGTGTTCAAAGGATTATTATTCCTTGGTGCCGGTGCCATTATTAACCAAATTCACACTCGTGATATGGATAAAATGGGGGGCTTAGCAAAACTAATGCCTTATACCGCAACAGCCTTCCTAATTGGTTGTATGGCGATTTCAGCGTTACCACCATTAAATGGTTTTGTGAGTGAATGGTATACCTATCAATCCCTTTTCTCGATGAGTTACGAAGGTAACTTTGTAATGCGCTTAAGTGGTCCAATTGCCATTATTATGTTGGCAATTACAGGGGCATTAGCGGCCATGTGTTTCGTTAAAGTCTATGGTGTTAGCTTCTGTGGTGGCCCGCGTAGCGAGCAAGCAACAAAAGCGAAAGAAGTGCCTTTACCAATGACGATTGCAATGGGTTTATTAGCACTATTCTGTGTTGTATTAGGTGTGGGGGCTGCTTTTGTTGCGCCAATTATTGCAAACATTGCAATGTCACTTAGTGAAACCAGTGCATTAACCGTGACTCAAGGCACAATGCTTGTTCCTGATACCGCATCACAAGCAATGTTCTCTCCAGCATTAACATTTGTTTTATTAATTGCCTTACCGCTTATCCCATTCCTGATTTATCTCGGCCTAAAAGGCAATCAACCTGCGTTTCGTCGTAAAGGTAACCCTTGGGCGTGTGGTTATGTATGGGAAAAAGACATGGCAGTATCAGCAGGTGGCTTTACTCAAGCATTACGTAGCATGTTTGCACCGCTTTATCGTATGCGTAAACAACTTGATCCATCTCCATTGCTGTCTCGTGGTTTTAATAAAACACAGCTCGGTGCTGAAAAGGTCGAACCATTCTGGGATGAACGCATTATTTATCCTCTGGTTCGTGGTATCCAACGCTTTGCAAAACGTATCCAATGCCTACAAGGCGGGGATTTCAGACTCTATTGTCTCTACGTTGTCGCAGCGCTGGTCATCTTGCTTTTAGTCATCGCAGCGTAAGGAGAGGGACTTATGACTTTCCAAGAAGCACCTACGTTAATGATGGGAATATTCGCATTAATTCAAGCACTCTTTTTGCTGGCGATAACCCCATTATGTACAGGTATTTCGCGCACAATTCGCGCCAAGATGCATTCGCGTCGAGGCCCCGGAATTTTGCAAGATTATCGAGATATCTTTAAGTTATTTAAACGCCAATCAGTAGCGCCTGAGCAATCTGGTGTGATCTTCCAAGTGATGCCGTATGTGTTACTCGGAAGTATGTTAGTGGTTGCTATGGCACTGCCCGTCTTTACTGCAACGTCACTGTTTGCGGGTGCGGCTGATCTTATCGCACTGATTTATTTGTTTGCACTTTATCGTTTCTTCTTCTCTTTATCTGGTCTGGATTCAGGAAGCCCATTTGCGGGTATTGGTGCTAGCCGTGAATTAACATTGGGTGTGTTAGTTGAGCCAATTTTAGTGTTATCGCTGATTGTGGTGGCTTTAATTGTAGGTTCAACCAACGTTGGCACCATCAGTGCAACACTGGCTCAAGGTTGGGTATCACCCACTGCCACACTGTTAGCCTTATTAGCTTGTGCTTTTGCGGCATTTATCGAAATGGGAAAAATGCCATTTGACGTTGCTGAAGCTGAGCAGGAGTTACAAGAAGGACCATTAACTGAGTATTCAGGCTCTGGTTTTGCCATGGTGAAACTAGGTCTTGGCTTAAAACAAGTCGTGGTGGCTGAACTGTTCTTAGCCATATTTATTCCTTTCGGTAAAGCAACAGAATTCACCTTTATTGCACTGATCATAGCGTTAGTTTTAATGGCAGTGAAATTGTTAGTGGTGTTTGTATTAGCGTCATTGGTTGAAAACAGTTTAGCGCGTGGTCGCTTCCTGCTGACTCACCATGTGACATGGTTAGGATTCGGTGTTGCGGCACTGGCTCTTGTTTTCTATTTAACCGGTCTATAAGGAGCGATGATTACAATGGAAAATATAGCTCTTGCGACCTTACTCATCCCATTTGCGGGGGCGTTGATTACGTCCTTAATGCCAAATCGGATGGCGAAGTGGTTATGTACACTGTTCGCTTTATTAGCCACATTAGGAACGGTTGTTTTAGGTTGGCAGTTCCTCGCTGAAGGTAAAGTCGATACCACAATTACGCTAGTACAATATGGTGATGTCGCGCTCTTTGGTTTTACCATTGACCGTGTCAGTACTTTGATTGCTTTCGCTGTTGTGTTCTTAGGATTGTTAGTGAGTTTTTACTCTACTGGCTATCTGACTAACGGCAACCGTGAGCATCCACATGATGGTACTCGTCGCTATTATGCCTTCTTGCTGATTTTTATTGGAGCAATGGCTGGTTTAGTCCTTTCATCGACTATTTTGGGGCAACTCCTATTTTTCGAAATCACAGGGGGATGTTCTTGGGGATTAATCGGTTACTACCAATCTGAAAAATCACTCCGTTCAGCAATGAAAGCGTTGTTGATCACTCACGTTGCTTCAATCGGTCTTTATCTCGCAGCAGCAACTTTATTTGTGAGTACGGGTACATTTGAATTAACCGCCATTGCAACCTTAGATGAACCAACCAAACTGATTGTGTTTGGCGGTATCCTCTTTGCTGCTTGGGGTAAATCAGCTCAACTACCACTACAAGCTTGGTTACCTGATGCGATGGAAGCACCAACTCCTGTGAGTGCTTACTTACACGCAGCATCAATGGTGAAAGTCGGTGTTTATATCTTTGCTCGTGCGATTATGTCAGCAGATGGAGATGTCCCTCATCTTATTGGTTGGGTGGGTATTACCATGGCGGTTATCACGTTGATTTATGGCTTTATGATGTATCTGCCACAAAAAGATATGAAACGCCTGTTAGCATGGTCAACTATCACTCAGCTCTCTTATATCTTCCTTGCATTATCTATTTCTATCTTTGGACCGCGCGAAGCGTTTGAAGGCGGTATCGCTTATATCTTTAACCATGCCTTCGCTAAAAGTTTGTTCTTCTTAGTTGCTGGTGCATTGAGCTATAGCTGCGGTACTCGTATGTTGCCTCGCTTAAAAGGGTTAATTAATAAATATCCATTATTGGGTGTGGGGTTCTGTGTCGCCGCATTGGCAATTGCAGGTGTTCCACCACTTAATGGCTTCTTTAGTAAATTCCCAATTTTTGCTGCAGGTTTTGAACTGTCGAGTATTTTCTGGGTGATGACACCAATTATGGTGCTAGTGCTGATTGAGTCTGTGGCTAGCTTCACTTGGTTTATCTACTGGTTTGGTCGTGTTGTACCGGGCAAACCAAGTAAAGAAGTTGAGGAAGGACAACCCGTTCCTATGGCGATGCAAATTGTCATTGGAATACTGATTATTATGTCCTTTGCATCCAGTGTTATCGCAGTCACTTGGCTAGGATAAGGGAGATAAATCATGACTGGAGCACTTATCGTAAACAATTTGGCGGGGTTAATGATGATAACTTCGCTATTGGTAATTGGCGCGAAAAAGCCGATTGCTTCTTGTTGGTTCTATGCATTGCAATCTTTCGTCTTGGTGATGATTTTTGTCACCTTGGCTAATACGTTAGATGCACACCAACTGACACTTTGGGCGATTACCGCCTTCTTTACTAAAGTTCTGCTTGTTCCACTTATTTTAGGATTTGCATTCCGTAAGTTATCCGATCCTAGTGCGAATATCAGTGTTATTAGCCCCGCACTATTGATGTTGCTGGCGGCTGTTATCGTCATTTTAAGCTGGTTTGTGGTTGAACCAATTCAAATACCAATGGTTGTTGATTTGAAACCTGCACTAGCAGTTTCTTTGGGGCACTTTATGTTGGGGCTACTTTGCATCGTGACTCAACGCAATATCCTAAAACAAGCTTTTGGTTACTGCTTAATGGAAAACGGCTCTCACTTAACACTGGCATTATTGGCTTGGAGAGCACCAGAACTGGTCGAAATCGGTATCGCCACTGACGCCATCTTTGCTGTGATTGTGATGGCAGTGCTGGCTCGTAAGATTTACCGCACGCTCAACACACTGAACGTGGATCAACTGACCGCGCTGAAGGGGTGAGGAGATGAACCAAACAACCATGTTAACAATTTTAATGTTTGCGCCGTTGGTATTTTCAATATTGGCGTTTCTGAGTCCGTTATTAAAAGCGGGTGCTCGTCCTATTGTGACAGGCATTCATGCAATTGGTATCACCGTCTTGTTAGTCGCCGCATTAGGAACAGTGGCAGATGTCATGTCTCATGGCGAAATATTGGCGGCGGCTAATTGGGTTCACGTTGATAGCTTAGGCGCATTATTCCTAGCTATCTTAGGCATTATTGGCTTTTTAACGGGGCTTTATTCTATTGGCTATATGAGCCACGAAGTGGATGAGGGTGAAATCTCAGTACGTACTTTGTGTAATTACTATGGCTTCTTCCACCTGTTTTTATTCACCATGTTATTAGCGATCACCAGTAATAACCTGATCTTAATGTGGGCAGCCATTGAAGCAACAACCCTAAGCTCTGCATTCTTAGTGGGAATTTATGGTCAACGTTCTTCTTTGGAAGCGGCGTGGAAGTACATCATCATCTGTAGTGTCGGTGTCGCGTTTGGTCTTTTTGGTACTATTTTGGTTTATGCCAATGCTGCAAGCTTTATGCCTGATCCAGATCAGGCCATTTTCTGGACTGAAGTGTTGAAATATACAGACCAGTTAGACCCAACTCTGATGCATTTAGCTTTTGTCTTTATTTTAATCGGTTTTGGTACCAAAACGGGGTTATTCCCAATGCATGCTTGGTTACCAGATGCGCACAGTGAAGCACCAAGCCCAGTCAGTGCTTTGTTATCGGCAGTGTTACTGAACTGTGCTCTATTAATCATTATTCGTTACTACATCATTATTGATGCTGCTATTGGCACTGAGTTTACACGTAACTTACTGTTAATCTTTGGTTTCCTCTCTGTTGCTATCGCAGCTTTCTTTATTCTTATTCAGCGCGATATGAAACGTCTTTTAGCGTATTCCAGTGTGGAAAACATGGGATTAATTGCCGTCGCGTTAGGAATTGGCGGACCAATCGGTATTTTGGCGGCTTTATTCCACACCTTAAACCATAGTTTAGCGAAAGCACTGTTGTTCTGTGGCTCTGGTAACGTGCTATTGAAATACGGTACACGTGATTTAAATGTCGTAAAAGGCATGTTTAAAGTGATGCCATTAAGTGCAGCTCTTTTTGCTGGTGGTGCGTTAGCGTTAGGGGGGATGCCTCCTTTCAACGTCTTTATCAGTGAATTTATGATTGTTGTGGCAGGTTTAGCTTCTCAGCACATAGGTTTAACTATTCTACTATTATTGTTATTAACCATAGTATTAGGTGGATTAGTTCGTATGGTGGCGAAAACCGTCTTTGGTCCAAAACCTGATGTTGTTGCTAAAGGTGAACTGGGGATCTTAACCACATTACCAATGGTCATTTTGATTGCCCTTATGTTGTTAATGGGAACTCACATTCCTAAGCCTGTCAGCGAGCTGTTAGAAAATGCCGCTAATATCGTGATGAATATTGATAAAAATGAATCACCAAATTATGCATGGCCAACAACTTTAATCAGCAATCAATCCACATCAGTTCAGGAGATGTAACGTGAGCTACCAAAATTATGTCAGTAGAAAAGAGGGAAAAGAACTAGGTGGAGATTATGTTGCCAAAGTTCGTGAAAAATTCCCATCAGCTGTTCTTGATGAAGAGCGACAAACCGCTGATCAATTGACGATAACAGTAAAAACAGAATCACTTCCTGAAGTGGTGGAATACTTGTATTACGGCTTAGGCGGTTGGTTGCCGGTTTTATTTGGTAATGACGAACGTAGTTTAAACGGGGATTATGCCGTGTACTACGCATTATCAATGGAAGAGGGTGAAAAATGTTGGGTTGTAGTTAAAGCCCATGTTAGTCCAATTACGCTAGAATTTCCGTCTGTAACCCCGCGGGTGCCAGCTGCTGTCTGGGGTGAACGTGAAATCCGTGATATGTATGGCCTTATTCCCGTTGGTTTACCTGATGAGCGTCGTTTAGTGCTTCCAGATGACTGGCCTGAAGAGATGTATCCATTGCGTAAAGATGCGATGGATTATCGTCAACGTCCGGCACCAACGACAGAAGTTGAGACTTACCCTTTTGTGAATG
The DNA here is from genome assembly GCF_003144375.1 of Proteus genomosp. 4 str. ATCC 51469. NCBI lineage: Bacteria > Pseudomonadati > Pseudomonadota > Gammaproteobacteria > Enterobacterales > Morganellaceae > Proteus > Proteus genomosp. 4. Next base: position 11,398 of record NZ_PENV01000005.1, on the reverse strand, counting down.
AAGGTAAGCAAGATGCGCGTGTTGTACCAATCGGCCCTATGCACATTACTTCTGATGAGCCTGGACATTTCCGTTTATTTGTCGACGGTGAAAATATTGTCGATGCAGATTACCGCATGTTCTATGTTCACCGTGGTATGGAAAAGCTGGCTGAAACCCGAATGGGTTATAACGAAGTGACATTCTTATCAGATCGCGTGTGTGGTATCTGTGGTTTCACTCACAGTGTGGCCTATGTGACTTCTGTTGAAAATGCATTAGGTATTGAAGTGCCTCGTCGTGCGCATACCATTCGTTCAATCTTATTAGAAGTTGAACGCCTTCATAGCCATTTATTAAATATTGGTTTAGCGAGCCACTTTACAGGTTTTGATACTGGCTTTATGCAATTTTTCCGCATTCGTGAAAAATCAATGCAGATTGCAGAAATGCTCACCGGCGCACGTAAAACGTATGGCTTAAACTTAATTGGTGGTATTCGTCGCGATATCTTAAAAGATCAGCGCCTTAAAACTATTCAATTAATAAGAGAAATGCGTCGTGAAGTTACTGAGCTTGTCGATGTTCTTCTCACTGCACCTAATATGGAACAGCGTACGGTTGGTGTGGGAATTTTAGACAAAAAAGTTGCCCGTGATTTTAGCCCTGTAGGCCCGATGATCAGAGCGAGTGGCTTTAAACGTGATGTGCGTTTTGACCATCCATTTGCCGATTATGGCAATCTCCCTCTCACTCTTTTTAGTTATGAAGGTGGCGATGTATTCTCTCGTGTGATGGTGCGTATTAAAGAAGTCTTGGATTCAATGGCAATGATTGAATATGCCTTAGATAACTTACCAGAAGGGCCTTTATTAACGGAAGGCTTTACTTATCAACCTTATAAATTTGCACTGGGCTTTACAGAAGCACCACGCGGTGAAGATGTTCACTGGAGTATGTTGGGTGATAACCAAAAACTCTTCCGCTGGCGTTGTCGTGCGGCTACTTATGCTAACTGGCCTGTATTACGTTATATGTTGCAAGGAAATACCGTATCCGATGCGCCATTGATTATCGGTAGCCTTGACCCTTGCTATTCCTGTACTGACAGGGTAACGCTCGTCGATGTGAAAAAACGTAAATCTAAAACAGTTTCTTATAAAGAAATTGAACGTTATAGCATCGAACGTAAAAATTCGCCGCTCAAGTGAGGGAATGAACGATGTTAAAATTGTTTAAAACCATAATCAAAACAGGCGAAGCAACAACAAAATATCCATTTAAACCACTGGATTTACCGGATGGTTTTAGAGGAAAGCCTGAATATGATCCACAGCAGTGTATTGTTTGTGGTGCTTGTACTGCGGCTTGCCCTGCCAATGCATTAACGATGGAAACCAATTTAGAAACTGGTGAGCGTCACTGGCAACTGTTTATTGGTCGTTGTATTTACTGTGGTCGCTGTGAAGAAGTTTGCCCAACAAGAGCGATTGTTTTATCGGATATGTTTGAAACGGCAGTAACGAAAAAATCAGACCTTTATATTAAAGGAACATTTAAGTTATTGAATTGCCGTGAGTGTCATCAGCCATTTACCCCTAAAAAATCTGTTGAATATGCGATGGCATTATTAGTGCAATCGGGTTGGGATGAAAATACCGTGGAAGCAATGCGGCCACAATTTGAAACCTGCCCTGAATGTAAGCGTAAACATAACTTATTATCTGATGGCCGTGAAAATATTAGTATGGGCGAGATCGGGAGTACAATAAAATGAGTCTACCAGAAATTCCCATTAATCATCATGTTAGCCAACCTATCACTCTTGATGAACAGGTACAAAAGCTAAAGCAAACATTGTTGAAAGATATTCAGCGTTCAGCTTATGTTTATCGTGTTGACTGTGGTGGTTGTAATGGTTGTGAGATTGAAATTTTCTCCGCAATTACACCGGTTTTTGATGCTGAACGTTTTGGTATCAAAGTGGTAGCCTCACCTCGTCACGCTGATATTTTATTATTCACTGGCGCAGTAACGCGTCAGATGCGTGTTCCTGCATTACGTGCTTATGAATCAGCGCCTGATCCAAAAATTTGTATCTCTTATGGTGCTTGTGGCTGTGGTGGCGGTATTTTCCACGATCTATATTGCGTATGGGGTGGTAGCGAATCTATCGTGCCTATTGATGTATGGATACCTGGTTGTCCTCCGACGCCAGCAGCAACTATTTATGGTTTTGCTGTTGCTTTAGGTTTGCTTGATCAAAAATTAAAAGGCGAATCACACATAGAAGTTGAGAATGAAAAAGCCTCACTTATTTTGCCTTCTATTCCTCTTGATGCTCGGGTAATGATTGAGCGTGAAGCGCGTCGTCTGGCAGGTTATTACCAAGGAAGACAAATCAGTGATCATTTCTTGACGTTACTTGAAGGTGCCACAATTCAAGAAGTGAGTGGCCGTGTTGATGAATGGTTACGACAAGCTAACGATCCTCGTTTATCAGAGATTGTGAAACGCTTGGTTTACTCTTTAAGCCAAGGAGGCATATATGCCTGATGACGCTAAAGTCTACTTTTGGTCATTAAGACAAAAGTTTGTAGATAGTGATGATGATATTCCTGAACAAGCGCAACAGGTGATGTATTACTCGCTCGCAATTGGCCACCATGTGGGAATGATTGACTGTTTAAAAACAGAGTTAGTCTGCCCTTTAGAAAAATATAAAGAGTGGATCGATTTATTACCTGAAGGTGAAGCGAAGCGCAAAATGCACGGATTACTGACATTTGGTGAAATCAATATTAACTCTGAGCATACTCACTTATTAGCGTTAGCATTTGATCCTATCACAAAAAGTGACGATCCTATTTTTAGTGAGTGGAGTCAAACGCTGATTAAATTACTAGGTGAGATCCACGCAGAACCTGCGATTTATTTGATAGTGAAGAGAAAATCATGAGTGAAGCAATGACAGCACCTAAAGTGGTATTAACGGTTGGCAACAGCATGATGGGCGATGATGGTGCAGGCCCTCTGCTTGCTGAATTAATGGAAGCAAACCCAATTGATGGATGGATTGTTATCAATGGGGGAAGTGCACCTGAGAATGTTTCTTACCAAGTAAGAGAGCTACAACCGCAATGTGTTGTCATTGTTGATGCTGCTGACATTGGTTTAAATCCGGGTGAGATTAGGGTGATAGATCCTGATTATATAGCGGAAATGTTTATTATGAGCACCCATAATATGCCACTGAATTTTCTTATTGATCAATTAAAAGATGATATTCCTGATATCACTTTTCTAGGGGTCCAACCTGATTTAGTCGGTTTTTACTACCCAATGACTGAAGCAGTAAAAAATGCCGTTGATGAGGTTTATCAAGGTATCAAGTCTTGGCGAGTTGATTACTTTCCAGAGCTTGAAGTTTGTGATGAAGAAGATATCGAAGAATAAAAATAGAACGAGTATCCAAAGATTATAGATAAAAACTAAAACATCCGCTTTGCGGATGTTTTTCATTAATGACACTTATATTACTCATTAATAAATAGCATAACGATTGATAACATGTTTTTTTTGTATAAACCTTAATTTTTCCTTTAGTAATTTCTTTTAAAAAACAATCCTGCTTAACCTTTTCTTCATCGGATATTTCAAAAGTTAACTATACTAATTCTTTATTAATAATGATTTTTACTTCGAATTAGCAGAAAAGTAACTTTTTCACTTAAGCATAACAAGAGAATAGCAAGAATAGCTCCATATTCAGCTAGGTACCTCTGCTATCCTTAAGCGGTATTTTCAGAGCAAAAGTTACCTATTACAAAGAATGAAAGGTTGATTATGTCTTCTTTTGTACCTCAATTAAGTATTGTGGTTGCCGTTTATAATGGTGAAAAATTTTTATCGCAATTTTTTAATTATTTACAAGCGCAAAAACTACAGAATTGGGAGCTTATTCTTGTTGATGATGGTTCTAAAGATAATTCCTTAAAATTACTTTATGAATGGAAAGATAAATTCCCTGATGTCACTATTTTGACGCAAGAAAACCAAGGCGTTTCTGTTGCTCGTAATACTGGTTTTCATGTTGCCCGTGGAAAATACGTTGCTTTCCCGGATATTGACGATGTTATTGATGCCAGAATGTATCCTCGGTTACTTGAAATTGCCCTTGCAGATGATTTAGATATTGCGACTTGCAATGGTAATTATGTTTATGCCGATGGACGCCCTTCACGTCCTATCTTTCCATCTAACCGATTACATTCAACGGATGTTTTAACAGGGCCACAGTGGTTAGAAATAGCATTAAACTCTAAAAAATTCTTACATGTAACTTGGTTAAATATTTATCGACGTGAGTTTTTACTTGCTCATGGTTATTATTTTGAGCCAGGCTTACATCATCAAGATATTCCATGGACAACGGAGGTATTATTAACTGCCGAACGTGTTAAATATATTGATGAGCGTTATTACGACTATCTTATTCACTCTGAATCAGTTTCTCATGCAACGCCTAATGATACTATTCATGTTCGAACTATTCATAATTACATGAAAATATTAGAGATGCTTGATGCTATTAATCAAAAGCATAAGGATGTCGCTAAAAATATTAATGCATGTTATTGGCAAATCGCAAAAGAAGGTTTGGGAATTATTCACTCAATCGGTTCTATTCAATCTATTGAGGTTAAAAAACAAATAGTTAAAGAGTTTTTTGATAGAGGGATTTGGACACTTATCTGGCAGAATGCGAAAGATTTCAGATTACGTTGGCGTTTAGGTAGGCGTTATTTTAAATTAAAGAAAATATTAAACTCATAATCATAAAAAGGCACAATAATGTGCCTTTTTTATTTTTAATGCATATTAAATAAAATGAAATAATTTAATTTCGTTAAAAAGTCACTTTATTTCGTTTTACGCTCACTGATAAATTCAATGATAAATATATAACTTATTTATTATAAAAATACTGTGCACTTGCTAGAAGTTTGCCATAATGAGTAATACTGCTTAATAAAAGTTTATGTAAAATCAATAAACTGTCGAATATTATTCGAGTAGTTGGATGAAAAATTTTATTATGGTGCCACTGATTTATTCTTTATCTGCAATAATTGTAGAGCATCGTAATTATCATTGTTATTTATCTTATTTCAGCCTCTTCTCTAATGGGATCAGAGACTGGTGATAAGTCGTATCTAAAAAATCGGAGAATGTTTTATGTCTATTCGGTTTGGTTGGCGGCAATCATTAGTAACTTTAACTTGCTTAGCCGCACTAAGCGTTCCTTTTGCAACATCTGCTCAAACGTTAAAACTGGCGATTGGTGAAGAGCCAACAGAAGGTTTTGACCCAATGTTGGGGTGGAGCCATGGTAGCTATTTACTTCTTCATAGCCCATTGTTAAAGCAAAATGCGGATCTCTCTTGGTATAGCAATATGTTAAGTGACTACCAGCCAAGTGAAGATGGTAAAACATGGAAATTAACATTAAAACCTGATTTAAAATTCTCGGATGGCTTGCCACTAACGGCAAAAGATATTGTGTTTACCTATAACAATGCGGCTGCAAGTGGCGGTAAAGTAGATATGGGAAATTTTCTTTCTGCAAAAGCAGATGACGATTTACATGTCACTATTACCTTAAAAGCACCACAGAGTACGTTTGTTAATGTATTAGGCTCGTTAGGTATTGTTTCTGCTGATAAGTATGATGAAAAAACCTATGCACAAAAACCAATTGGTGCAGGTCCTTATCGCATGGTCAGTTTCCAACCGGGTCAGCAATTAATTGTTGAAGCTAACCCTTATTATGCGGGGCAGAAAAACGATTTTGAAAAGCTCATTTTTGTTTTTCTTGATGAAGATGCGGCCTTTGCTGCGGCTCAAAGCGGGCAATTAGGCATCGTTCGTATTCCACCAGCAACAGCGGCTATTGCTAAAAATTTACCTAATACAAAATTATGGGAAAGGCCGAGTGTTGAAAATCGCGGTATTGTTTTTCCAATGGTAAAATCAGGTGAGAAGAACGCACAAGGCTATGATATTGGTAATGATATCACGGCTGATATCGCTATCCGTAAAGCCATAAATTATGCTCTTGATCGTAAATTGCTGTCAGAACAAGTCCTTGATGGTTATGCAGTTCCCGCTTATACCGGTGTAAAAGGACTACCTTGGGATCAAACTGAGGCTGCATTTAAAGATGGTGATGTTGAAAAGGCAAAACAAATTCTTGAAGATGCAGGTTGGAAACTCAACAAAAATGGTATTCGTGAAAAAGACGGTTTAGAAGCTAAATTAACCTTGTGGTATACCAGTGGTGATGCGACACGTCGTGATTTAGCAGAATCAGTTCGTGCGTTAGTACAGCCTCTTGGTATTCAAATGGATCTTAAATCAGGAAGTTGGGATACGGTAGAGCGTTATATGCACTCAAATCCAACTTTATTTGGTTGGGGAAGTCTTGATCCTATGGAGTTATATCATCACTACAGCGAAAATGCGGCAGGTGTTGGTTATTATAATCCAGGTTATTACAAAAACGCTGAAGTTGAAAAACACCTACAAGCTGCACTTGATGCTCATACATGGCAAGAAGCTGTTCCTCATTGGAAAGCTGTTGAGTGGGATGGTAAAAATGGCGTTGGTGTTAAAGGTGACGCAGCTTGGGCTTGGCTGATGAATGTGCAACATACTTATCTAACTAACCCTTGTGTTGATTTGGGTACAGGAACACCTGAAATTCATGGTTCATGGTCATTATTAAATAGCGTAGATACTTGGAAGTGGACTTGTCAGTAATACGTCAAAGTGCAGGTTTTTTCCTGCGATTACTCTGCCTGCTGTTGGTGACAACAGCGGGTGTTTTTATTTTATTAAGTTTTTCACCGATTGATCCCATTAAGGCCTATATCGGCAGTGATCTCCTGAATGTTCCCCCTGAGCAATACCCTTTAATCGCAGCTCGTTGGGGAATTGATCAGCCTTTATGGATGCGATTTTGGCTCTGGTTTAGTCAAATTATCCAAGGGGATTTTGGCTATTCCATGCTGTATAACATGCCTGTTATTGATGTTATTCGTGAGCGTGCCGGACCTTCCTTTATTTTACTTTCTTCCGCGTGGGTGTTTTCAGGTGTTATTGGTGTTGTGATGGGATTAGTGGCTGGCCGATACCTTAATCGTTGGCCCGATAGAATTATTTCTACACTCTCTTATTTGTTAGCCTCTTTACCGACATTCTGGGTAGGATTACTGCTGTTATCACTGTTTTCTGTCACTTTGCACTGGGCACCAATTTGTTGCGCATGGCCGATGGGAAGTAGTGCTGAAACAGCAACATTAAGCCAACGTTTTTCTCATCTTATTTTACCTATGATTGCTCTTGGATTATTAGGCACAGGAAATATCGCACTGCATACTCGAGCGAAAGTTGCTGAAGTGATGGGAAGTGAGTTTATTCATTTTGCTAAGGCTCAAGGTGATAAAGGTTGGGCTATGATGCTATTTCATGTTCTACGTCATGCCATTACGCCTGCACTTTGCTTACAGTTTGCATCAATTGGTGAATTACTTGGTGGCTCACTTTTGGCTGAAAAAGTATTTGCTTATCCAGGCTTAGGGCAAGCAACAGTCGATGCAGGATTACGAGGTGATATTCCTCTCTTAATGGGGATTGTTGTTTTCAGCACTATTTTGATTTTCTTTGGTAATAGTATTTCTAACATATTATTAAGACGTATTAATAAAGGAATTTTACGAGACTCATGATTTACGATCCGAACAAGCCTTTGCTACGACTTTTGTTAGTCACCCTAGCGTTAATTGGGTTAGTTGCATATGGTTTTTCTGTTTCTCATACTGATATCGTAATGGACTTTTTGGCGAGAAATCAGGCGCCGTCAGATCAATATTGGTTCGGTACTGATAATTTAGGGCGTTCTTTGTGGCTGCGTTGTTTTCAAGGAATGTTAAGCAGTTTAAATATTGGTGTGACAAGTGCGATTGTTAGTGGTGCTATCGCTCTGATTTTCGCAGGTATTTCTTCAATTAATCGTTATTGTGATTTCTTTGTTAGAGGTGTTGTTGATGCGCTTTTAGCATTACCTCATTTATTACTATTGATTTTGATTTGTTTTACCTTAGGTGGTGGGCAACAAGGAGTGATTTGGGCTGTGGCATTAACTCATTGGCCTAAGCTTGCGTTGATTTTACGTGGTGAAATTCAACGTATTCGAGAGGCGGATTACGTCATGCTATCACGTCGTATTGGCAATTCACCTTTTGAATGTGTAAAAAAACACTATATTCCCATGTTATTACCGCAGTGGATTGTAGGAACGCTATTGATGTTTCCTCATGCAGTATTACATAGCGCAGCGTTAAGTTTTTTAGGTTTTGGACAAGCGGCTCATGAACCTTCTTTAGGTTTATTACTATCTGATGCATTACGTTATTTAAGTACAGGCTCTTGGTGGATGGTGGTGTTTCCGGGATTGATTTTGATGTGCTTGGTCTTGATTTTCGATCAATTTGCTAAGGCAATGCAACAACTGTGGTTAAGAGGGGCAGGATGTTAAGTTTTGAACAGCTTTCCATTGATATTGCACAATTTCGTTGGTTGGGAAAACGAAATTGGCAACCGTTGCTAAAATCAATCTCTTTGGATATTAAACCAGGAAAAATGTTGGCATTAGTGGGAGGAAGTGGCGAAGGTAAAAGTTTATTACTTCAAAGCGCATTAGGACTTTTGCCTGCGAATATGCGAGTTCGTGGCTCAATTAAACTTAATGGCCATACATTAAGTGAGCGAGAACTGATTGCTTATCGAGGAAATACTTTTTGCTATATTCCTCAGGGAGTGACTGCACTTAATCCTTTAATTTGTATCGGTGAACAGTTAAGTCGCTCTGCGCATTTGAGTGGTGCTGAAGTTACATCAGATGATATCGTGCAGCAATTAGGGCTTTATCATCTCTCTGGCTCATTGATAAAAACCTATCCAGCAAAATTATCTGGTGGGATGGCAAAACGTGTATTGGCCTGTAATGCAACACTCTCTAATGCACAATATATTTTAGCTGATGAAATCACCTCGTGGCTGGATGATGAACATGCCTGTTTGTTATTAGGGCATTTAAGAGAGTTATGTAATCAAGGTAAATCAGTACTTTGGGTTACACATGATTTGGCCTTAGCCGCAAGGTTTGCGGATACGATAGCGGTGCTTAATCAGGGGGAAGTTAACGAAGTTATTCCTGCTAATGTGCTTAATCGTCATGAAGGTAGTGAGTGGTTGAAGACTCTCTGGAACGCATTACCTGAACAACAATTTATAAATACAAAAGAAGCATCACTTAATCCATTATAATATTGAGTTCTTAAGTTTTATTTTTATACATTTCATTTGTTATTTTTGGAGTTATCTTTATGCCACTTTTAGAGTTAAAACAATTATCTGTGGAGCAAGCAGGTAAGGTGTTATGGCAAGATCTCTCCTTTTCGTTAGATGCGGGAGAGCGACTCGGTATTTCAGCGCCAAGCGGTACAGGAAAAACGACATTAGGTCGTGTTCTAGCGCGGTGGCAAGCACCAACTCAAGGTTCAATTCTTGTTAATGGCAAACCATTATCTAACAAGGGTTATTGCCCTATTCAATTAGTTCCTCAGCATCCTGATAAATGTTTTAATCCGTTTAGAACAACAGGAGATAGTGTTCGTGATGCTTGGTCGCCAGATAAAGATTGGTTTGAAAAATTAAGAATAAAATCAGAATGGTTAACACGTAGGCCTAATGAACTATCTGGCGGAGAATTGGCACGTATTGCGTTATTACGTGCGTTAGATCCTCGTACTCAAATATTGATTGCAGATGAAGTCACGGCACAATTAGATGCTAAAATTCAAGCTGATATTTGGCAAGTATTGATCGATGAAAGTCAGAAGCGTCCTTTAAGTTTAATTATTTTTAGCCACAATAAAGCACTGCTTGAAAAAGTATCGACGAAGGTGTGGTGGGTTAATGAAGAAAAAAATAATTTTACTATTTTAAATTTGAATTCTTCAATCAGCTAATAAAAAAAGAGCTTCCTATATTTTTATAGGAAGCCAAATAATACAGCTAAAATTAACCTCAAACAAAACAATAAGGAATTAGAAGCGATAAGTGTAGTCAATACCAAATTGCATATCGTGATTACGATATGTAGTCATTTCCCAATTTGCTTTAGTACCAATAGATGAGTGTTTATCCACTTGATACGTTAATCCAATATGAACAAATGGACGTTGTTTTAACTGTTTTTTATTTTCTAAATAATCAATTTTTTGTTGACCTAAATAGTCAATATGGCTACGGAAGTCGCCTTGATAATGTGATAAGTTCCACAGTAATCCTGCTTTTGTATTAAGTATGAAAGAGGAACCTAATAAATGATCCATACCCAATCCTATTTTGGCTAATAATGAATGCGTTTTGAGGGCATCATAGTGTGCTGCAAATTGGGCATTTTGAGTTTCACTATAAGCTGAACGTGAGATTTGATTAAAAGTAAGTCCTACAAATGGTGTAAGCATAAATTCATTTGATATGGTATATGGATAAGAGCCTTGTAAATCTATGTGATAACCAGATATTTTAGTGTTGCCTTTACCTGATTCAGTATCTGCTAATGCTTGTCTTTCAATAGAAACTTTACGATTTAAATAAGCGCCTTTTAATGAAAGATGTAATGCATTGCTATTTAACTCAGCATTGAGTGATGGTATTAAATCTAGGCTAAAACCAATTAAAGGTAATGCATAACCTTGATATTGATAGCCTTTAGGTAATGAAGAAGAGATATCTGTATCAATGGCAAGCCCTACAACTAATGGAATATGATTAATATCAAAACGATAAGCACCACTTAATCCAGTTTGTATTGCATTGACTTTATTTACATTTTGATAGTGTGAAAAGCTACTAACACAGGCTTTTTCAGTACCAACGGAACAGATTGTAGAAGCTAAATAACGCAGTTGTCCTTGTTGCATATCCATAAGTTTATAGCCGTTTTCAGCAATTAATTGCATTGATTTATAGGTATTTTCAATATCAATAGGTTTGCTGATCACAACGGATGGTTTGGTATCTGCTTTCTCTTTGGTTGTACCTGTCTGCTCTTTGGGAGTGTCTGGTTGCTCTTTGGTTGTATCTGCTTGCTCTTTGGTTATACCTGTCTGCTCTTTGGTTGTGTCTGGTTGCTCTTTGGTTGTGTCTGGTTGCTCTTTGGTTGTCTCTGTTTGCTCTTTGGTTGTGTCTGTCTGCTTTTTGGGAGTATCTGCTTTCTCTTTGGTTGTACCTGTCTGCTCTTTGGGAGTATCTGCTTTCTCTTTGGTTGTACCTGTCTGCTCTTTGG